>JAWVEZ010000187.1:0-17713 GCA_033856455.1 Solirubrobacterales bacterium
GCATGCAGCCCCGGAATAGACCGCGTAGGCGCCCCCGTCAGGAGATACACGCAGCTCGGAGACGACCGTGGACTTCGCCCGCGCTGGGATCGGAGGCTGAACTTCGACCACTCCGCCGGCCCCGAAGGAGGGATCGAAACCCGGATCGGCGTTCGCTCCCGCTGCCGAAAGCAGCATCGCCACCGACATCGCACCCGTCATCGCCAACGCCCTGAGCTTGATCATCTCCAGAGCACCCGCGCCATCGCCGGAACGCCGCTGCAGTCGCTGCGGCAGAGGTAGGAGTTGTCGCCGAACACCAGAGCGGCGCCGCGTCCCTGCGGCTGGATCGAAGCGCCGTATTCAGCACCAACGCCCGGCAGCCGGACCAAGCCGAAGGATCGATCCCGTTCCCCGTTCGGCAGCAGGCGGAAGGCCCCTTCGTAGCGTCGGTAGCCGACGACGAAAGTGCCCCCGGCGCCATCGGGGGCGGCATCGCTCAGGTCCATCCTGAAGAATCGGACGCCGTCCCCGGCGAAGGACCGGTCGCGTCGTCCGTCGCGGGTCAGCTTCACCGCGACCCCGTGTCCTTCGTAGGGGAAGCCGTAGATCTCGACCGCGCCGCCGCGCCTCTGGAAGAGCCTGAACCATTCCCAGCCGATGTCTTCGGGGCGGGTCCCGGAGACACCCTTCAGCGCCTGCCGGGCCCTCGCCCCGAAGCGGCGGTCGAGCCGGCCATCGGGCGACATTCGCATCACGAACGGCTTCTGCATTTCGCCGTGGCAGCAGGTTTCTCCGGCGAGGAGGAGCCCTCCCCCGCGGGGCAGCACGTTTAGAGGGGCGTTGTAGCCCGGCATTCGCAGCCGCACTTCGCCGTCGCCGCCGAAGCTGCGGTCGGGGCGTCCGTCCGGTCGGAGCCTGAGGAAGACCCAGACGGTGCCCCGGTATCGGCGCCCCTCGCGAAGCGTTCTGCTGCCGGAGACCAGGAGGCGACCGTGCGCCACCAGCGAGACCCTGGCCGCACTGCAGCGACAGGGGACGGTCAGCGAGCCTCCGTCGCCGAAGCTCCGGTCGAGCGATCCCCCGGGCAGCAGGCGCCTGAGGACGAGACCGCCTCCTTTCCGATGCTGGGACACGAGCATCCGTCCGCGTCGGTCAAATTCGGGTCCGACTCCGTACTTGGCCTGCCCAAGGAAGACGTCTCCGAAGTCGCGGTCGGGCTTTCCTGCCGCGGTGTAGCGCCGAAGGTAGGTTTCGTACGGACAGCCGGGGCGAGGACAGACCTGTCGGTCTTCCCCGATGAAGACGCTGCCGTCGGCGTTCGCGATCGGCCAGACCCACGCACCCCGGTCCGAGAGCAGCGGCACCTCGACGACGCCGTTCTCGCCGAAGCCGGGGTCGAGCATGCCCCGCGCGCCCGCCGCCGGCACGATCGCCAACCCGGCAAGGCAGAACGCCGCCAGCATCAGAACCAGACGAAACCCCTTCATCGCACTCCCCAGTCGAGTTACGGTCGCCGCCTCAAACACTTCCGGGCGGCGGAGTTGCGCGGGTCAGCGCGAGCGGACTACCACCAAACGGTGGAGTCGAGGTTCTCGATCTCCTCGAGCGGCTTCGTGTAGACGCCGGAGGAGAGGTACTTCCAGCCGTCGTCGGGGATCAGGAAGACGACGTTGCCGGCGTCGAGCTCGCCGGCGATGCGGGCGGCGATCGCGGCGATCGCGCCGGCCGAGACGCCGGCGAAGACGCCCTCCTCCTCCAGCAGCTTCTTGGTCCAGACGATCGCGTCGCGGTTGGAGACCATGATTTTCCGGTCGAGCAGCGAGATGTCGATGATCGGCGGGATGAAGCCGTCGTCGAGCGAGCGCAGGCCGTCGACCAGCTCGCCCTGCATCGGCTCGGCGGCGACGATCATCGTCTCCGGGTTGGCCTCCTTGAGCCGGCGGCCGTTGCCCATCAGGGTGCCGCCGGTCCCGAGCCCGCCGACGAAGGCGGTGACCTCGTCGAGCTCCTCGAGGATCTCGACCGCGGTCCCGTTGTAGTGGGCGAGCGGGTTGTTCTCGTTGCCGTACTGGTAGGGCATGTAGAAGCCGGGCTGCTCGGCCAGCTCCAGCGCCACCTCGACCGCGCCGTTGGAGCCCTTCGGCCCCTCCGAGTAGACGATCTCCGCCCCGTACATCTTCAGCAGCTGGGTGCGCTCCTCGGTCACGTTGTCCGGCATCACGACCTTCAGCGGATAGCCCTTGCGCCGGCAGATCATCGCCAGCGCGATCCCGGTGTTGCCGGAGGTCGGTTCGAGAATCGTCTGCCCCCGTTCGATCGCCCCTTCCGCCTCGGCCGCCTCGATCATCGCCTTGGCGACCCGGTCCTTGACCGAGCCGGTCGGGTTGTGCCCCTCGAGCTTCGCGTAGATGCGGACGTCGGGCTTCGGCGAGAAACGCGGCAGCTCGACCAGCGGGGTATTGCCGATCGACTCGACGACATCGCCGAAGCGTCCCCCGCAGGGTCGGTTGAGAAGTTGGTCCTGAGCCATAGCCGGGTCCCCGTTACTTCAGAAAGTGTAGCGGGGTATCCCCGCCCAGCAAAGCGGCTTCCAATTGGTTTGATCAACGAACCTTCAATACCGCCCGTCGAACCAGATGTGTATTTTCGCCCATTCGGGCTACATCTCAGTTACACCCTTGATCGAAAGGCAGGATCGATGAGCAGAACCCGGCTGAGCGCCCTCTTCGCGCTCCTCCTCGTTGCAGTCGTCGCGCTGGTCGCGGCAGGCTGCGGCTCCGACGACGACACCACCGCCGGCGGCACCGAAACCAGCGCCAGCACCGAAGGTGGCGGCGAAGGGCTTGAACCGCTGACCGTCGGCTCCGACATCCCCTACCCACCGTTCGAGGATTTCGGCCCTAACAAAGAACCGGTCGGCTTCGACATCGAACTGCTGGAAACGATCGCCGAAGACGTCGGCCGCAAAGCGGAGTTCCAGGACACCTCGTTCGACACGATCTTCCGCGACCTCGCCCAAGGCCGATTCGAAGCGGTCGCATCGGCCACGACGATCACCGACGAACGCGAGGAAACGGTCGACTTCACCAACCCCTACTACTTCTCCGAACAGGCGATCTTGGTCAAAGAAGGCGGTGACATCGGCTCGGTCGAGGCGCTCAGCGGCGTCACGGTGGGCGTCCAGCAAGGCACCACCGGCGAAGAATTCGTCGAAGAAAAAACCGACGCCGGCGAACTCCGTAAATACCCGCAGGGACCCGATGCCGTCAACGCGCTCAAAACCGGGGTTGTCGACGCCGTTGTGATCGACATCCCGGTTGCCGAAAACGCGGTCGAGAAAGCGGGTGGGATCGAAATCTCCGCCGCGATACCAACCGAAGAAGAGTATGGCTTCGTGGTCCAGCAGGGAGACACCGAACTGCTCGAAGACCTCAACGCCGCCCTGGAAACGGCGAAGGACAACGGCACCTTCTCGACCATCTACGAAAAATGGTTCAAACGCCCGCCGACCGCCGCGCTGCTCAAAGCAACGCACGAAGCGAGCTGAGGATCGCGACCTGAGCAACGTGGGAGCATGGGAGGGGCGCCGAGACGGCGTCCCTTCTTACTTCCCGCCCCGGACTAGCCAGGAGTGAGATGCAGGAACTGATCAACCAGTACTTCGACGTCGGCTTCATGGTCGACCACTTCGACGAAGTATTGGAAGGCTTCTGGCTGACGATCCAGCTCTCGCTGGTCGCCGGGATCCTTTCGTTGGTCTGGGGTCTGATCCTCGCCCAGTTCCGCCAGCTGCCGGGGAGGAAGTTCTTGCCGGTCCGCGGTCTGACGATCGCCTACATCGATGTCTTCAGAGGGGTTCCCCTGCTGATCATGATCCTGCTGATCTCCGGCAGCCTCCCCGCCCTCGACTTCCTGCCGGAATGGCTCCGCATCCCTCGCTGGCTCGGCAAACCAGATCCATTCTGGTACGGCGTGATGGCGATCACGATCACCTACGGCGCCTATATGGCCGAGGTTTACCGGTCCGGGATCGAATCGGTCCCGCAAGGCCAGATGGAGGCCGCCCGCTCGCTCGGAATGAGCCACCGCCAGGCGATGCGCAACGTGATCATTCCGCAGGCTGTTCGAAGGGTCTTTGCACCCCTCCTCAACGACTTCATCGCCCTGATGAAGGACACGACGCTCGTCAGTGCGATCGCCCTCAACGAGGTCGCGTTGGTGGGTCGCGACATCCAATCGAACACCTTCAACAGCTCAGCCCTCACCCTGGGAGCAATCCTGTTCCTTGTCGTCACCCTGCCCCTCGCCCGCGTCGTGGACAAGTTGATCGCTCGCGAGCAGAGCCGCTTCACCAGGGGCGCACCCCGCGTGGAGGCACTCTGATGGAGGCCACCACGTTCGCGGGGCCCCAGCTGCGCCTTCAGAACCTCCACAAGCGGTTCGGCAAGTTGGAGGTCCTGCGGGGCATCGATCTCGACGTCCACAAGGGCGAAGTGATCTGCATCCTCGGTCCGAGCGGGTCCGGGAAGAGCACCCTGCTGCGCTGCGTCAACCTGCTCGAGCCGCCCGAGAACGGCGACATCTACCTCGAGGACAAGTCGATCTGCAAGGGGCCCGGATCCGGCGGCGGCGAGCAAGGCTGGGAGCTCGACTTCGTGCGCCAACGGGTCGGGATGGTCTTCCAGCAGTTCAACCTCTTCCCCCACAAAACGGCGCTTCAGAACGTGACGATGGCACCCGAAAAGGTTCTGGATCGTTCCAAGGCAGACTCGGAGGCAAAAGGAACCGAGTTGCTCGAACGCGTCGGCCTCGCCGACAAGCTGAACGAGTACCCCGAACGGCTCTCCGGCGGCCAGCAGCAGCGCGTGGCGATCGCCCGCGCCCTCGCCATGGAGCCGCACGTGATGCTGTTCGACGAGGTAACCAGCGCGCTCGACCCCGAGCTCGTCAAAGAGGTGCTCGACGTGCTCCGTGAGCTCGCCGGCGAAGGCATGACGATGCTCGTCGTCACCCACGAGCTCGGCTTCGCCAAGGAGGTCGGCGACAAAGTCGTCTTCATGGACGGCGGCGTGATCGTCGAGGAAGGCAAGCCCGCCGACGTGCTGGACAACCCCCAGCAGGAGCGGACCAAGAAGTTCCTCGGCCTAGTCCTCGAGCGCTGAGTCGGCGTAGGCCTTCGCCAGCCGCTTCGGAGCCCGCGCCAGCCAGGCTTCGACGACCAGCTCGCGCAGCTCCTCCGCGCCGAGGCGCTCCAGCCGGGCGAGCACGATCGCGTAGTTGTCGAAATGCGAGGTCGTGAAGTAGGTCTCCGGGTCATCGGCGAGCATCGCCTCCTTGACCCCGAGGTCCTCGACCCAGGCGGCCAGAATCGGCCCGTTGGGCGCGGCGTCGCCGAGCACCTCGATTTCCCTGGGGCGCAGCGGCCGGTCCCAGACGAACGCCTTCCCCTTCACCTGCCACTGGCGCAGCCCCCGCGACTCGCCCTCGGCCGTCTCGGGCAGCGCCAGCGCCAACCGCTCGACGTCAGCCCAGCGAGCCACCGGCCATCGCCGGCAGGATGACGACGGTGTCGCCGTCTTTGACCGCGGTCTCGAGGCCGTCCAGCACCCGCACGTCCTCGTCGTTGAGGTAGACGTTGACGTAGCGGTTGAGCTCGCCGTCCTCGCCGAACAGCTGGGCGGAGGTGTCGGGGTGCTCGCTGGTCAGGGTGCGCAGGACCTCGCCGACGTTGCCGCCGGCCGCCTCGACCTCGGAGGCGCCGCCCGTTTTCGGGCGCAGGACCGGTGGAATCTTCACGGTAGCCATGAGGCGGAGATCCTACCTAGGCCGCGAAAACCAAGCAGGTCGGGGGACGCAGGGAGCGTGGCGTGCTCTGCACGCGAGCGACCGAGGACCCCGAGATGCGCCGGTTCGCAGCGGCCTAGCGGTCGCCGCCGGCGCCGGCGCAGAAGGCGTCGTAGTCGGGGAACTGGCCCATCTCGGACTCGGGGGTCTCCTCGGCGTGCTCGCCGCAGATCGGGCAGTCGGGGTCGCGGCGGACTTTCAGCTCGGTGAACGTCGTGCCGAGCGCGTCGTAGAGGAGCAGGCGGCCGATCAGCGGATCGCCGGCACCGAGGATCAGCTTGATCACCTCGTTGGCCTGCAGGGTGCCCATCGTCCCGGCCATCACGCCGAGCACGCCGTTGGCGGAGCAGCTCGGCGCCAGCTCGGCCGGCGGCGGCGTCGGGAAGAGGCAGCGGTAGCAGGGCCCCTCAAAGGGGACGAAGGTCGAGACCTGCCCGTCGAAGCCGAGGATCGAGGCCGAGACGACCGGCTTGCGCAGCCGCACCGAGGCGTCGTTCAGCAGGTAGCGGGTGGGGAAGTTGTCGGCGCCGTCGACGACGATGTCGTAGTCCTCGAGGATCGGGAGGATGTTCGAGGAGTCGAGCCGGCCGTTGTGCTCGACGACGTTGACGTCGGGATTCAGCGCTTCGATGAAGATCCGCGCCGACTCGGTCTTCGGCATCCCGATCCGTTCGGTGTTGTGGATCACCTGGCGCTGCAGGTTGGAGGCGTCGACCACGTCGTCGTCGACCAGGCCGATCGTCCCGACCCCGGCGGCCGCCAGGTAGAGCGCGGTCGGCGCGCCGAGCCCGCCGGCACCGAGCAGCAGCACCTTCGCGTTCAGCAGCTTGACCTGGCCGTCGACCCCGACCTCGGGGAGCAAGGTGTGGCGCGAGTAGCGCTCGCGCTGCTCGGCGGTCATCCCCGAGGCGGAGACGACCGGCAGCCCCTGCTCCTGCCAGAGCAGGATCCCGCCGGCGACCGAGGCGACGTTCTCGTAGCCGAGCGCTTCCAGCTGCGCGGCGGCGATCGCCGAGCGGTTGCCGGAGCGGCAGTAGAGGAGGGTGCGGGCCGACTTGTCCGGCGCCGCGGTGGCGATTTCGTCGGCGAGCAGGGCCGGCGGAACCAGCTTGCCGCCCTCGAGGTGCGCCTCTTTGTACTCGTGGGGCTCGCGGGTGTCGATCAAGACGACATCGCCGCCCTCGATCTCAGCCTGCGCCTCGAACGGTTCGATCTCCTCGATCTGCTTTGCCATCTGCTCGGTTCCAGTCGCCATGGAAGTGAAATCCCCTAATTCGGATCGGCTTTACTTCAAAAAGTATAGCGACTGATTATCGATTCCCGAAGGGCGCGAAAAAACGGGCCACCCGAAGGCGGCCCGTTTTCCGAATCGCTATCCCGCTAGGTACTAGCCGAGGCTTGGGCGCATCTGGCGCAGGCGCTTGACCCGCTCTTCGATCGGCGGGTGGGTCGAGAACAGACCGGCGATGCCGCCGCCCTTGAAGGGCTTGACGATGTAGAGCGGCTCCGCGGCCTGGTTGACTTTCATCGGGATCGCTTCGGCGCCCTGCTCGAGCCGCAGCAGCGCGCTCGCCAGCGACTCCGGGTTGCCGCAGATCTCGGCACCGCCGGCGTCGGCCGCGTACTCGCGCTGGCGCGAGATCGAGAGCTGGATGATCGTCGCCGCGATCGGGGCCAGCAGGACCATCGCCAGCGAGGCGACGAGGCTGAGCGGCGAGTCGTCCTCGCTGCCGAACCACATGAACATGTAGGCGAGGTAGGTGATCGCCGCGCCGATCGCCGAGGCGACCGACTGGATCAGGATGTCGCGGTGCTGGATGTGCGCGAGCTCGTGCGCGAGCACGCCCCGCAGCTCGTCCTCGGAGAGGAGTTTGGTGATCCCGCGGGTCACCGCGACCGCCGAGTGCTGCGGGTTACGGCCGGTCGCGAAAGCGTTCGGCTGGTCCTGGGGAATCATGTAGAGGCGCGGCATCGGCAGGCCGGCGCGGGTCGTCAGTTCGCGGACGATCTGGTAGAGCCGCGGCGCTTCGGACTCATCGATCGGCTGCGCCCCGCTCATCTTCAGCGCCAGTTTGTCGCTGAAGAAGTAGGAGCCGAGGTTGATCAGCAGCGCGATGCCGAGGAAGATCGCGGCCGTGCTGGGGCCACCGATCAGGGCGCCGATCAGAACCAGCAGGCCCGAAAGCGAGGCCAGAAGAATCGTGGTCCGGATGGTCGCGCCGAAGCTCGACTGCTTGGTGGTCTTCATCGAGTGTGTTGCTCCTGGGTAAGCCCGTTGCGGGCGTTGTAGTCGAACGAGTATCGCGACGAGCAGGGGATTTGGCCATAGGGGCTAGCCCCCATTCGCGCCGGTCCAGTACCCAGTCCGCCTAGGCTTGGCCGGTGACCTGGTTCGTGATCGGCCTGCTCTGCCTCGCCGTAGTCGTGCTCTCGGCGGCCCTGCTGCGGCAGCGCCGGCGGCTGGAACCGCTGGAGCGGCTGATCGAGGACATGGAGAAGGTCGACCTCAGCCGTCCCGGCCTGGCCCTGCCCGCCTCGATCGACGGCGTCGCCGAGACCGAGGAGGTCGAGCGCCTGGAGCTGGCCTTCCTGCGGATGATGCGGCGCCTGGAAGCAGAGCGCCGGCGCGCGGGCTCGGCGGCGCTGCGGGCCCAGGAGGAGGAGCGCGCGCGGGTCGCCCGCGACCTCCACGACGAGGTCAACCAGTCGCTGACCGGGTTGCTGCTGCGGCTCGAGGCGGCCCGCGAAGGAGCGCCGCCGGAGCTCGAAGCGGAACTGGAAGAGACGAAGGCGCTGGCCAACCAGGCGATGAACGAGCTGCTCTCGCTGGCCCGGCAGCTACGACCGACGGCGCTCGACGACCTCGGCCTCGCGGCCGCCGTCGCCGGCCAGGTCGAGCAGCTGCGCCGCGGCGAGATCGAGGTGCGCTTCGAGGCCGAGGGCGACTTCTCCGACCTCGGCGACGACGCCCAGCTGGTCGTCTACCGGGTCGCCCAGGAGGCGCTCTCCAACGCCACGCGCCACAGTGGCGCCACGAGTGTCGGGGTGCGGCTGGGCCGCGACGCGGGCGGCGGCGTCGAGCTCGAGGTCGCCGACGACGGACGCGGCTTCGCCTTCGACGAGGCCGAGCGCGGGCTCGGGATCGCCGGGATGCGCGAGCGGGCGCTGCTGGTCGGCGGCGAGCTGACGATCGAGTCGCGTCCCGGGGAGGGCACGACGGTGCGGCTGACGCTGCCGGGAGAATCGACAGCGTGAGAGTGCTGATCGCCGACGACCACGGCATCGTCCGCTCCGGGCTGCGGCTGCTGCTCGAGCGCCAGAACGACATCGAGGTGGTCGCCGAGGCCGCCGACGGGGCCGAGGCACGCGACCTGGCGGTGCGCGAGCGGCCCGACCTGGCGATCCTCGACGTGAAAATGCCGAAGCTGACCGGGCTGCAGGCGACCCGGGAGATCAAGCGGCAGGCGCCCGAGGTCTCGGTCCTGATCCTCTCGATGCACGACGACGAGCGCTACCTGTTCGAGGCGCTGAAAGCGGGCGCCTCCGGCTACGTGCTGAAGACGCAGGCGGACACCGACCTGCTGGCGGCGATCCGCGCGGTCGAGCGCGGCGAGCCCTTCCTCACCCCGGAGGCGCAGCGGACGCTGATCAAAGACGTGCTCGAACGCGGCTCCAGCGGCGAAGAGGAGCTGACCCCGCGCGAGGAGGAAGTCGTGAAGCTGGTCGCCGAGGCGCACACGACGAAGCAGATCGCCGAGCTCCTCCACCTCTCCGAGAAGACGGTCGAGAACCACCGGGCCAACGCGATGCGCAAGCTCGGGATGCGCGACCGGGTCGAGCTGGTCCGCTACGCGATCCGCCGCGGCCTCATAGAGCCCTGAGTATCGACTTTGTTCGCAGGGGTCGAACAAAATCGACACGTGACGATCGGCATAACCGACCGCTCCGATAGGATTTAGGGACCCCATGTTGTTCTCGACCAAAGCCGAGTACGGAGTGCGCCTGATGGTGGAGCTGGGCCGGCAGCCCGGCTCGGCCCCGATCTCGCTGAACACGGTCGCCGAGGCCGAGCGTCTGCCGCTCTCTTATCTGGAGCACCTGGTCGCGAAACTGCGCAAGGCCGGTCTGGTCACCTCGACTCGCGGCGCCCACGGCGGCTACCGCCTGGCGCTGCCGGCGGAGCAGATCACCATGGACCAGGTGGTCGAGGCGCTGGAAGGCCAGATCGCCCCGATGGAGTGCTTCCATGAGACCCCCGAAGGCAAAGTCCTCTGTTCGCACGAGGACGACGGCGACCGCGCCTGTTCGACCAAGCTGCTCTGGACGCGCGTGCAGGGCGGCGTCACCAAGGCGCTGGCCGGCACCACCCTGGCCGAGCTGGTGGCATTCTCGCGGCCGGCCGGCCGCACCGAGGCGGACATCGTCAGCGCCGCCTGAATCTGTTCCCCTCTTCAAGAACCCTAGAAACGGAGTCACATGGCTGAGCTGGAAATTCGAAACCTGCACGTCGAGGTCGAGGACAAGAAGATCCTCAAGGGTCTCGACCTGGACGTCGAGAAGGGCAAGGTCCACGCGCTGATGGGCCCGAACGGCTCCGGCAAGTCGACGCTCGCCAACGTGATCATGGGCCACCCTGCGCTCGAGGTGACCGAGGGCACGATCACCTTCAAGGGCGAGGACATCACCGACGCCGCCCCCGAGGACCGCTCGCAGGCCGGCCTCTTCATGGCTTTCCAGTACCCCGTCGCGATCCCCGGCGTCTCCGTCTCCAAGTACCTGCGGATGATCATCAACGCCCAGCGCGAGGTGCGCGGCGAAGACCAGATCAAGATCAAAGACTTCGCCAAGACCGCGCAGGAGGCGATGGCGCTCGCCAACATCCCCAAAGACTTCTCCAGCCGCTACCTCAACGACGGCTTCTCCGGCGGCGAGAAGAAGCGGATGGAGCTGCTGCAGCTGGCGCTGCTGCGGCCGGAGATCGCGGTGCTCGACGAGACCGACTCGGGCCTCGACATCGATGCGCTGCGGGTCGTCGCCGAAGGGGTCAACAAGTTCGCCGGCCCGGACATGGGCGTCCTGATCATCACCCACTACCAGCGGATCCTGCACATGGTCAAACCCGACTTCGTCCACGTCATGTTCGAGGGCCGGATCGTCAAGGAAGGCGGTCCCGAGCTGGTCGGCGTGCTGGAGGAGAAGGGCTACGGCTGGATCGCCGAGGAGGTCGGGGCAGGCGCGTCCGCCTGACCCCGTTCGGGAGATGGAGCCGGTGAGCACGGAGAGCGTCTCCCCCGCCGCGGCGCCCTTCCCGATCGAGAAGGTCCGCGCTTCCTTCCCGGCGCTGGAGCGCGAGATCGGCGGCCAGCCGGTCGCCTACCTCGACAGCGGCGCCAGCGCCCAGCGGGTGCTGGCCTCGATCAAAGCGGTCGACCTCTACGAGCGCCGCCACCACTCCAACGTCCACCGCGGCTCGCACACGCTTTCCGCGGAGGCGACCGAGGCATACGAGGGCGCCCGCGCCACCGTCGCCGACCACGTCGGCGCCGCCGACCGCCGCGAGGTCGTCTTCGTCCGCAACGCGACCGAGGCGATCAACCTCGTTGCCCGTGCCTGGGGCGACGCCAACGTCGGCGCCGGCGACCGCATCCTGCTGACCGAGATGGAGCACCACTCCAACATCGTCCCCTGGCAGCAGCTGGCCGAGCGGGTCGGGGCGGAGATCGACTGGGCGCCGGTCGACGACGAGGGGCTGCTCGACATGGGCGCCTTCGCGGCGCTGCTCGAGCGCGGGCCGAAGCTGGTCGCCGTCGCCCACGTCTCCAACGTGCTCGGGACCGAGAACCCGATCGCGGAGATCTCGCGGCTGTCCCACGAGGCGGGAGCCCTGGTCCTCGCCGACGGCGCCCAGTCGGCGCCGAAGCTGCCGCTCGACATGGCCGCGCTCGGCGTCGACTTCTACGCGATCACCGGCCACAAGCTCTACGCGCCGACCGGGATCGGGGCGCTCTGGACGCGGTTGGAGCTGCTGCGCGAGATGCCACCCTTCCTCGGCGGCGGCTCGATGATCCGCAAGGTGTCCCGCGAGGGCACGACCTACGCCGATGTCCCGGCCCGGTTCGAGGCGGGGACGCCGGCGATCGCCCAGGCGGTCGGGATGGCCTCGGCCCTGCGCTGGCTCGACGCCCTCGGGATGGAGACCGTGCGCGAGCACGAGCGCCAGATCGCCGACTACGCGCTGGCCCGGGTCAGCGAGGTTCCGGGACTGAAGGTCTTCGGCCCGCCGCGCGGTCCCGAGCGGCTCGGCCCGGTCTCCTTCGAGATCGAGGGCATCCACGCCCACGATGTCTCCGAGATCCTCGACCGCCACGGCGTCGCCGTCCGCGCCGGCCACCACTGCGCCCAGATCCTCATGGACCGGCTCGGCGTCGCCGCCACCGCGCGCGCCAGCTTCGGCGTCTACACGACGCCGGAGGAGATCGACCGGCTGGTCGACGGGCTGGAAGACGCCCGCCGCGTGTTCGGGCTCTAGCTGTCCCCGGAGCTAGCCCGGAATCACCAGGGTTTTCGATTTGCCCGCCTTGCAGCTGCCGCGGGCGACGGCCTTCACGTAGTAGGAGCCGCCGGGAATGCTTTTGCCGATCGGCGTCGACCACTTGCCTTTTTTGTTGCTGGTGCCGGTCTTCAGCAGCTTGTCCGGGCCACCCTTGACCTTGTAGAGGCGGACGGTGCGGTTCGCCTTGCAGGCGGCCTTGGAGGATCCGAGCGTGCCGTGGAAGGCGGGGGTTTTGAGGCTGATGACGACCGTCGTCCCGGCCCGCTTGGCGGCGGTGGCCTGGCCGGCACCGAGCGCGGCACTCAGCAGGACAAGCATCAGAACAGCAACGAACGCGCGGCGGCGCAAGGGCACGGCGGCCTCCCTGGTCGAAGTTTCGCTGAGCACTCTAGAAGGTTCCGCTCCGAGTTATTCCCGCGATCCGGGCGAAAGTCGGACCGGAGCACTTCGCTAGCCTCGGTGGGCGATGGACGAGCTCTACCGGGACCAGATCCTCGAGCACTACAAGCGGCCGCACAACTTCGGGGCGCTCGAGCGCCCCGACCTCGAGTTCGAGGACACCAACCCGTTCTGCGGCGACGAGCAGCACGTGACGATCCGCCTCGACGGGGACGACAGGGTCGCCGAGATCGCCTTCGAGGGCAAAGGCTGCGCGATCTCCACCGCGGCCACCTCGCTGCTGACCGACGAGCTGGTCGGGATGTCGCGCGAGGAGCTGCTGCGCCTGCCCAAAGACTTCGTGCTCGAGCTGCTCGGGATCGAGATCTCGGCGACGCGGATGAAGTGCGCGATGCTCGGGCTGAAGATCGTCAAGAGCGCCAGCCTCGGCCAGCCGGCCGAATGGGAGGACGAGGGCGAGGCCGGCAGCCCGAGCGAAGCGGCGGCTCTCTGAGTACCGCATCCGACATCGACCACACCAGAGTGCGGTCGATGTCGGATGCGCTCTACGGCATGTTCGCCAGCGTCTCCTCGCTCGGCCGCATGATCGCGAAGACGGCGCCGGCCGGATCGGCGACGACGGCGAAGCGGCCGACCGGGATGTCGATCGGGCCGAAGCGGACGTCTCCCCCACTCGCGTTGACCGTGTCCACCGCGGCGTCGGTGTCCTCGACGCCGAAGTAGACGAGCCAGTTCGGCGGGATCTCGCGCGGCAGCTCGACGTCGTGGGCCGCCTCGATCGCGTTGACGTCGATCATCCCGCCGACCATCGCCTCGCCGACCGTCCAGACGGTGTAGGTGCCGGCGCGCTCGGACTCTTCCTCCTGGGTGCCCCAGCCGAAGACCGCCGGGTAGAACTCCTTGGCGCCGGCGGTGTCGCGGGTGTTGAGCTCGTTCCAGCCGAGGCAGCCGGGCTCGTTGACGAGCTCCGCCCCGGCGAAGGTCACCGGCTGCCAGAGCCCGAAGACCGCGCCGGCCGGGTCGGCGAAGACGGCCATGTGGCCGATGCCGATGTCCATCGGCTCGACGATCGTGGTGCCTCCGTTCTCGTTGACCACGGCCGCGGTCGCGGCGGCGTCGGTGACCGCGACGTAGGTCGCCCAGGCCGGGTGCTGGCCCTCCTCCATCAGCGGGTAGACGCCGGCGACGTCCTTGCCGTTCTTTTTGGCCCGGCGGTAACCGCCCATTTCGGCCGAGTTCGGCAGCTCCGGGACCTCCCAGCCGAACAGGGCGCCGTAGAACTTCTCGGCCGCCGCGATGTCCGGCGTCGCCAGGTCGACCCAGCAGGGCGTACCGGGGGTGTAGCTCGTCCTCTCGCTCATCTGCTTCCTTTCCTCGTATGGGCGTACTGCCTATAAGACCCCCCGGCCGCCGGAAACTCATCGCCGCGCTGTGAAATCGCTGCGCGCAGTCACGGCTGGGCACAGGCCGGACAGGCGCGCCCGCTAAAATCCGAGTGCAGAAGTAGGATTAAGTCTCATCCAGCACTAGCTACCCACGGGGAGCACCCGGCCTCTTGACCGACACCGCAGGAACCACGATCGCCGTATGCCCAGCAACCGAGCTGCCGCCCGGGAGCATGAAGCTGGTCGAGCACGACGGCGTCAAGATCGGCGTCTTCAACTGCGAGGGCACGATCTACGCGATCGAGGACCGCTGCTCGCACGACGACGGGCCGCTCGCCGAGGGCGAGTTCGACCCGGCCACCTGCACCGTCGAGTGCCCCCGCCACGGCTCCCTCTTCGACCTGACCACCGGCAGGCCGAAGACGCTCCCCGCTTTCAAGCCGGTGCAGACGTTCCCGACCGCCGTCGCGGACGACACCATCACCCTGGAGGTCTGACATGGCAACGCCCGAGGCAGTCGCAGAGAAACAAGAGCTTGCTGGCCTGAACGCCAACTACGAGGAGAAGTTCGGGTTCCACGACCCGGAGTCCGGCTACGCCTACAAAGCCCCGAAGGGGCTCTCGCGCGAGGTCGTCGAATCGATCTCCGACTACAAGAACGAGCCCGCCTGGATGCGCGAGTTCCGCCTCAAGGCGCTCGAACACTTCTACTCGCGCCCGACCCCCGAGTGGGGCGGCAACCTCGCCCAGATCGACTGGGACGACATCCACTACTTCGTCCGCGCCTCGGACAAGAACAGCCGCGACTGGAGCGAGGTCCCGGACGACATCAAAAACACCTTCGACCGGCTCGGGATCCCGGAGGCGGAGCGCAAATTCCTCTCCGGCGTCGGCGCCCAGTACGAGTCCGAGGTCGTCTACCACCAGGTGAACGAGAAGCTCGAGGCCCAGGGTGTGATCTTCACCGACATGGACACGGCGCTGCGCGAGCACGAGGACCTGGTCCGCGAGCACTGGGCGACGATCATCCCGCCCAACGACAACAAACTGGCGGCGCTGAACTCCGCGGTCTGGTCGGGTGGCTCGTTCGTCTACGTACCGGCCGGGGTCAAGGTCGAGATGCCGCTGCAGGCCTACTTCCGGATCAACACCGAGAACATGGGCCAGTTCGAGCGCACGCTGATCATCACCGAGGAGGGCGCCGACGTCCACTACATCGAGGGCTGCACGGCGCCGGTCTACTCCAGCGACTCGCTGCACTCGGCGGTTGTCGAGATCGTCGCCAAGAAGAGCTCGCGGGTCCGTTACACGACCGTCCAGAACTGGTCGCAGAACGTCTTCAACCTCGTCACCAAGCGCGCCGTCGCACACGAAAAGGCGACGATGGAGTGGGTCGACTGCAACCTCGGCTCGAAACTGACGATGAAGTACCCGTCGATCTACCTGATGGGCCCGGAAGCCCACGGCGAGATCCTCTCGATCGCCTTCGCCGGGGCCGGCCAGCACCAGGACGCCGGCGGCAAGATCATCCACGCGGCGCCGAAGACCTCGTCCTCGATCTTCTCCAAGTCGATCTCCAAGGACGGCGGCCGGGCGACCTACCGCGGGCTGATGGAAGTCGCCGACGGGGCGACGGAATCGCGCTCGAAGGTGGTCTGCGACGCGCTGCTGCTCGACGAGGACTCGCGCTCGGACACCTACCCGACGATCCGGATCGACGAGAACGACGCCGACGTCGGCCACGAGGCGACCGTCTCGAAGATCGGCGACGAGCAGCTCTTCTACCTGCAGAGCCGCGGGCTCAGCGAGGAGGAGGCTTCGAAGATGATCGTCAACGGGTTCATCGAGCCGGTGACCAAGGAGCTGCCGATGGAGTACGCGGTGGAGCTGAACCGGCTGATCGAGTTGCAGATGGAGGGTTCGATTGGCTGAGGTAGCGTTGGAACCGGCTTGGCTCGAGGAGAGGCGCCAGCGCGGCGCCTCTCTCACGGAGAGCCTCCCCCTCCCCGACCAGAAGTCGAAGGGCTGGGAATTCACGGACCTCTCGGGGCTCGACATCGGCTCCTACGAACCGGCCGACGCCGCGGTCGAGGTGACCGGCGCCGAGGGTGCGACGGTCGTCTCCCTGGCCGAGGCGGTCTCGACCCACGGCGAGCTGATCGAGGCGAAGCTGGGATCGCTCGTACCCGTGGAGGACCCGTTCGTCGCCCGCAACGAGGCGGGCTGGCGCGACGGCGTGCTGGTCCACGTGCCGCGCGGGGTCAAGGTCGAGGACCCGATCCGGATCGAGGTGCCGGTCGACGCGAATGGCGCGGCGATCAGCTGGCGCACCCTGATCGTGCTCGAGGAGGGCGCCGAAGCCGAGGTCTGGGAGCACTGGTCCTCCAACGGCGACGAGGTCGACGCGATGCTGAACTCGGTCGTCGAGCTGAACGTCGGCCAGGCGGCGACGTTGCGCTACGTCAACACCCAGGACATATCCGAGAAGTCGTGGATCTTCGCCACCCAGCGGGCCCAGGTCGAGCGAGACGGCCGCCTCGATTGGGCCGCACTCGGCTTCGGCGCCGGCGGCGGCAAGGTTCGAATGGACACCAAGCTCGCGGGACCGGGCTCAGAAGCCCGCGTCACCGGTGGCTACGCCGGCGGTCCCGGGCAGCACCTGGACTTCGACACCACCCAGGAGCACGCGGCGCCGAACACCAACTCCGACCTCGCCTTCCGCGGCGTCCTCGCCGCCGGATCGACGGCGGTCTGGCGCGGGATGATCAAGGTCGACCCCGGCGCCCAGCAGACCGACGCCTTCCAGGAGAGCCGCAACCTGCTGCTCTCGACCGACGCTCACGCCGACGCGATTCCGGGTCTCGAGATCCTCGCCGACGACGTCCGCTGCACCCACGCGGCGGCGATCGCCCAGGTCGACAAGGAACAGCTCTTCTACCTGACCTCACGCGGCCTCGACGAGGCCGCCGCCAAGGGCCTGATCATCGAAGGCTTCCTCGAGGCGCTGGTCGAACGGCTCGCCGCGGGCCCGGTCCGTGAGGAGATCTCAGCGGCGCTCGAGAAGCGCCTCGGCGAGATCCTTTAGGGACGGCTTGCTTCGGGAGGTGTGCGGGGAGGGGTCGGGGTGCCCCTTTCGCTTAGTTTTTTTGTGGGGCGAGCGCCGGGCTGTCGCCTAAAGCGCGGAAGCAAAAAAACACAAGACGCTTCAGGGGCACCCCGACCCCTCCACTCAAACCCCTCCGAAGTTCCGTCTAGCTTCGTGAACCCGTTCTAGACCCCGAATAGCGGGGTCAACTACGGGTTCGCGGAAGCTGGCGATCTTTGGGTCCGCAGTTGACCACCGTATGGGTGGTCCAGGGCGGACTCACGAGGGACGGGGCCAACATGCAACACCTACCTGCCCATGGAGGTGTGCGGGGCCGGCTAGTTGTAGCTACTCACCACGTTGTTCCAACTCGGCGAGCCGAGCCGCGGGCGGCCTGTGACCAAGGGAGCCGTGTCGTCTCCTGAAGTTGTAGTGATCGAGCCAGCCGGGCAGCGCGGCGATGCG
>JAWVEZ010000188.1:0-12036 GCA_033856455.1 Solirubrobacterales bacterium
GTCGGCGCCGGCTTCGTCGGCCGCGTGCACGCCCGCTCGGCCCGCCTCGCCGGCGCCCAGATCGCCGGGGCCGCCGCCTCCAGCCCCGAGCGCGGCGCCGCCGCCCGGGACGAGCTCGGCGCCGAGCGCGACTTCGCCAGCGCCGCCGAGCTGATCGCCTCCGACGCGGTCGACGTCGTCCACGTCTGCACCCCGAACCACCTCCACGTGCCGCTGGCGCTGGCCGCGATCGAAGCCGGCAAGCACGTGATCTGCGAGAAGCCGGTGGCGCTCGACCCGGCCGAAGCCCGGGTCCTCGCCGCCTCGGCGGAGGAGGCTGGGGTGCTCGTCACCGTCCCCTTCGTCTACCGCTACTACCCGACTGTGCGCGAGCTGCGCGCCCGGCTCGGCGCCACCGCCACACCGGCGCGGCTGCTCAGCGGCGGCTACCTGCAGGACTGGCTGCTCGACGCCGGCGACTACAACTGGCGCGTCGACCCCGAGCTCGGCGGCGCCTCGCGCGCCTTCGCCGACATCGGCTCGCACTGGTGCGACCTGGTCGAGTTCGTCAGCGGCCAGCGGATCACCGCGCTGGTCGCGCAGACGGCGATCGCCCACCCGACCCGCCGCGGCGGCGCGGCCGCCTCGTTCGAGCGCGCCGGCGGCGGCGAGGAGCGCGAGGTCAGCACCGAGGACGTGGCGGCGCTGCTGTTCAAGACCGGGGTGGGGGCGACCGGCTCGCTGCTCGTCTCCCAGGTCTCGGCCGGGCGCAAGAACCGGCTCTGGGTCGAAATCACGGCCGGCGAGGAGACCTTCGCCTTCGACCAGGAACGGCCCGACGAGCTGGCGGTCCTGCGGCGCGACGGCGCGACCGTGGTCCCGCGGGACTTCGACACGCTCGACCCGAGCGCGGCCCCCTACGTGACCCTGCCCGGCGGCCACCCGCAGGGCTACCAGGACTGCTTCGACGCCTTCGTCGCCGAGAGCTACGCGGCCTTCGCCGGCGCGGCCCCGGCCGACGGCCTGCCCGGCCTCACCGACGGCGCCCGCGCCGTCGCGATCACCGACGCGGTGCTGGAGTCGGCGCGGCGCAACGAGTGGGTCGAGGTGAAGGGGCGATGAAGCTCGGCCTGCTGACCGCCTGTCTGCCCGAGTGGCCGCTGGAGCGGATCGCCGAGTGGGCGGGGCGCAACGGCTACGAGGCGCTGGAGCTGGCCGCCTGGCCCTCGCTCGGCGACCGGCCCTTCACCGCCTCGCACCTCCGGGCCGACCGCTTCGACGCCGCCGAGGCCGACCGGGTCCGCGCCGCCCTCGCCGAGAACGACCTCGAGCTCTCCGCCCTCGCCTACTACGACAACAACCTGCACCCCAACCGCGACCAGCGCGAGGCGAACCACGCCCACGTGCGCGCCTGCATCGACGCCGCCGCCGAGCTCGGCGGCGTGCCCGTCGGCACCTTCATCGGCCGCGACCCGACACGCACGGTCAGCGAAAACCTCCGCGAGGCCGAGCAGATCTTCCCGCCGCTGGTCGACCACGCCGGCGAGCGCGGGGTCAAGCTGATGATCGAGAACTGCGTGATGGAGGGCTGGCACCCCGACGGCGCCCCCGGCAACCTCGCCTACTCGCCGGAGCTCTGGGAGTGGATGTTCGCGCTCGGCCTCTACCTCAACTTCGACCCCTCGCACCTGCTCTGGCTCGGGATCGACCCGGTCGAGGCGCTGCGCCCCTACGTCGGCCGCGTCGCCCACGCGCACGCCAAGGACGCCGAGGTCTTCCCGGCCGAGCGCAACCGCTTCGGCTTCTTCGGCCGGCTGGCCGAGCGCGAAGAGGATCCCTGGGAGATGGGCTGGTGGCGCTACCGGCTGCCCGGCTCCGGCGAAGTCGACTTCCGCCGCTACCTCGACACGCTCTACGAGGGCGGCTTCGACGGGGTGCTCTCGGTCGAGCACGAGGACCCGATCTGGGGCGGCAGCGATGAGAAGATCCTCAAAGGGCTGGAGATCGCGCAGCGCAACCTGAGGCCGCTGGTGGTCGGATGAACGACGCCGCCGCCAAGCCCGCCGCCGTCCCGGGGGCCGTCGTGCTCGAGGTCCGCGGCCTGGTCAAGACCTACCCCGGCGTGGAGGCGCTGCGCGGGGTCGACTTCAACGTCCGCCAGGGAGAGGTGCACTGCCTGCTCGGCCCCAACGGCGCCGGCAAGTCGACGCTGATCAAGTGCGTCGCCGGCGCCGTGGAGCCGACGGCGGGGGAGATCCTGGTCGACGGCGAGCCGCTGCCCGAACGCGACCCCGCGGCGGCCCTGGGCCGGGGGGTGGCGACGATCTACCAGGAGCTCGACCTGGTCGAGGACCTCAGCGTCGCCCAGAACGTCTTCCTCGGCCACGAGCCGCGCCGCGGCCCGCTGCTCGACCTCGGCCGGATGCGCGCCGACGCCGCCGCGCTGCTGGCCCGGCTCGGCCACGAGAAGATCGACCCGCGGCTGCCGGTGCGGGCGCTGCGCCCGGCCGCCCAGCAGATCGTCTCGATCGCCCGCGCGCTCTCCTACGAGACCCGGGTCCTGATCATGGACGAGCCCTCGTCGATCCTCGACGCGGGCGAGGTCGAGACCCTGTTCGAGGTCGTGCGCCGGCTGACCGCCGAAGGCGTCGGCGTCGTCTACATCTCCCACCGGCTCGACGAGATCCGCCGGATCGGCGACCGCGTCACCGTGCTCGCCGACGGCGCCACCGCCGCCGACGGGATCGCCGCCGACACCGCGCCCGACGAGCTGGTCCGGCTGATGGTCGGGCGCAAGGTCGAGCGCCTCTACCCGGAGCGCCCAACCGGCGGCGGCGAGGTCCTGCTCGAGGTCCGCGACGCGCGCTCGCTGCCGGCGGTGCGCGGGGTCAGCTTCGAGGTGCGGGCGGGGGAGGTGCTGGGGATCGGCGGCCTGGTCGGCTCCGGGCGCAGCGAGCTGCTGCGGCTGATCTGCGGGCTCGACCGGCGCGAAACCGGCGAGGTGCTGGTCGGCGGGAAGCGGCTGGCGCCGAACCGGCCCGACCGGGCGATCGCCGCCGGGCTCGGGCTCGCCCCCGAGGACCGCAAGTCGCAGGGGCTGCTGCTCGACTGGAACCTGACCAAGAACATCACCCTCGCCGACCTCGGCCGCTTCAGCCACGGCCTGCTCGACGTCCGCGGCGAGCGCGAGGCGGCGCGGACGCAACTGCAAGCCCTGAACACCGTCCCCGGCGACCCCGAGCGCCGGGCCCGCGAGCTCTCCGGCGGCAACCAGCAGAAGGTCGTGCTCTCCCGCTGGCTTCTGCGCGAATGCCGGGTGCTCCTGCTCGACGAGCCGACCCGCGGGGTCGACATCCCGAGCAAGGCCGAGATCTACCGGATCGTCACCGAGCTGGCCGGGCGGGGCCTCGGGGTGGTGCTCGTCTCCTCCGAGCTGGAGGAGCTGGCGGGGATCTGCACCCGCGTGCTGGTGATGCGCGAGGGCGAGCTGGTCGCCGAGGTCGAGGGCGCCCAGGCAACCGAGCGCGAGCTGCTCGCGCACGCGGTCGTCCCGACCGCCGGACCGGACCTGATCGAGGAGGTCGCATGAACCAGGTAGCCGCCCTGCGCAACCGCTTCGGCGCCCTGCAGTTCCAGGAGTACGCGCTGGGGCTGGTCGTGATCGCGCTGTTCGTCGCCGGCGCGATCCTCCGGCCGGAGACCTTCCCGACCTGGGACAACATCCGCAACATGCTCACCCAGGCGAGCATCATCGGGGTGCTCGCGGTCGGGATGACCTTCGTGATCGCGACCTCCGGCATCGACCTCTCGGTCGGCTCGATGGTCGCGGCGGCCGGGGTCTTCGGCGGCATCCTCGTCGACCCCAGCGGCGGCACCCTGCTCTTCATCGCCGGCGCGATCGGCTTCGCCGTGCTGCTGGGGACGATCAACGCGACCGCGATCACCTGGGGCCGCGTCGTCCCGTTCATCGCCACCCTGGCGATGCTCTCGATCGCCCGCGGGCTGGCGCTGTTGTTCAACGACAAGCTCCCGGTCGGGCTGCTGGACCTCAACGGCGGCTCCTACGGCGACCCGGCGCCGTTCTCGCTGCTCTGGTTCGGGACCGGGAAAATCCTCGGCATCCCGATCTCCGTCTGGGTCTTCATCGGGATCGTGGTCGGCGGCTGGATCGTCCTCAACCGCACCCGCTTCGGCCGCTACGTGGTCGCCGTCGGCGGCAACCGCGAGGCGGCGCGGATCGCCGGTGTGCCGGTCCGCAAAATCATCTTCAGCGTCTACGTGCTCTCCGGCCTGATGGCCGGGATCGCCACCGTGCTGCTCTGCGCGCGGCTCGGCAGCGCCTCGCCGGTCAGCGGCAACCTCTACGAGCTCGACGCGATCGGGGCCGTGGTGATCGGCGGCACCAGCCTGGCCGGCGGCCGGGCGACGATGGTCGGGACCTTCCTCGGCGTCCTCACCTTCGCGCTGATCTTCAGCCTGATGACCCAGCTCGATCTCTCGACCGAGATCCAGCAGGTGACCAAAGGGGCGATCGTTCTCGGGGCCGTTCTCATCCAACGCCCCGAAGCGAGGTACTGAGGGGAATACGGACTTTCTCATGCGGAAAAGTCAATACAGAGGAGGAGAGATCATGTCGCTGAAGCGACTGATGCTCGCGATTGGGGTCGCGGGCCTACTGGTGTTTGGGGTATCAGCCTGCGGCGGCGACACCGAGACGGTGACCGTCACCGAGAGCCCGGGGGGCTCCGCCGAAGGCGGTGCTGGAGATGAAGCCGGCGGCGGCTCGGGCAAAACGGTGAGCATCGTCGCCAGCGTGCCGCCGACCGACCACGGCTGGCTGGGGGCGATCTCGAAGAACGCCCAGGCGGAGGCGGATAAATACGACGA
Source organism: Solirubrobacterales bacterium (assembly GCA_033856455.1). Lineage (GTDB taxonomy): Bacteria > Actinomycetota > Thermoleophilia > Solirubrobacterales > 70-9 > VAYN01. Next base: position 4,867 of record JAWVEZ010000188.1, read on the forward strand.
CGTCGATTTCAAACTGCTCGAGGCGGCCGACGCGGACTCGCAGGCGCAGCAGATCGAGCAGGTGATCTCGGAAAAACCGGACGTGCTGGTGGTGCTGCCGCAGGACGGCGAAGCGCTGACGCCGGTCGCCCAGAAAGCCGAGGCGGCGGGGATCCCGGTGGTCAACATCGACCGCCTGTTCACCCAGCCCGACGCGGCGACGGCGACGATCCTCGGCGACAATTACCAAATCGGGGTTCTGGCGGCCGAATACATCGGCGACGAGCTCAAATGCAAAGGCAAGGTCGTCGAAATCCAGGGCCTGGCCGGGATCTCGGTCACCGACGAACGGACCAAAGGGTTCGAAGACACGATCAAAAAGGCCTGCCCCGACGGCGGCATCGAAGTCGTCGCCCAGCAGCCGGCTGACTTCAACCCGGACAAAGGCCTGACCGTGATGGAGAACATCCTCCAGTCGGAGAACGAAATCGACGCCGTCTACACCCACGACGACGACATGGCCCAGGGCGTCGTGCGGGCGATCAGCAACGCCGGCCGCGACGACGAAATGTTCCTCACCGGGGTCGGCGGCTCGCAGGCCGCGATGGACCAGATCAAAGAAGGCGGCCTCTACCGGGCGACCTTCCTCTACAACCCGAACATGGCGGCCACGGCCGTCAACATGGCGCGCCTGATCGCGCTGGGCGAGGGCTTCTCGGAGCTGGTTCCGCCCGAGGTGCCGCGGCAGCTGATCGTGCCGGCCGCGGTGGTGACCAAAGACAACGTCGCCGAGTACGAGAAATACGCGTTCAACTGATCCGACCCTCCTGAGGAGGGCAGCAGTGCACCCCCGGCGCCGGAGCTCCGGCGCCGGGGGGGTCGCGCCGTCTAGCCGGCCTCCGCTTCGCGCGCCGCCATCTCGGCGGCGGGATCGGGATAGGCGAAGGCGCTGAGGCCGATCCACTCGGGCAGGCTGCGCACGAGCTGGTCGGGGCCGGCGAGCTTGACCCGGCGGGCACGCAGGGCCGCTCCCAGGTCCAGCCTGCCGAGCCAGACTTCGGCCATCGCCCGCGCCTCGGCGTCGAGCTCGATGTCGATCGGGAAGCCGGGGTCGCTGAAGCAGAGCTCGGCTCCCGAGCGGCGGGCGACGAGCCACCAGGCGCGCTTCTTCGGCTCGGCGTCGCGGAAGCGGAAGAAGACGACGGTCGGGTCCTTGGGCAGCTCGTGCAGCCGCAGGCTGCGGCGCAGGTCCCACATCAGCAGGGCGGGGTCGGCATCCTCGGCGCTGATCTCGCGGCTCATCCAGTCCCGGCTCCAGGTGCCGAGGGCGACGACCAGGGGTCCCAGGGCCTGGCCGGCCGGCGTCAGCTCGTAGAGCTTGCCGCGCCCGCCGGCCAGCGGCTCGGTCCTCAGCAGCTCCGCCTGCTCCAGCTCACGCAGCCTTTTGCTCAGCAGGGACGAGGACATCCGCGGCACCCCGCGCTGGATCTCGTTGAAGCGGGTGCTGCCCATCAACAGCTCGCGCACGACAAGCAGGGTCCAGCGCTCGCTGAGCACCTCCGCCGCCTGGGCGACCGGGCAGAACTGACCGTAGCCCTCCTGCATCGTTCGAGTGTAGGGGCAACTGCAGATCTTGCAGTTGATTCGCCGGCGCCCGGGGCGTAGACATGTACCGACCGCGACGACAGGAGGAGCGATGAGCACCAGCACCGATTCCAAGGACGCCGAGCTGAAGGCCCGCCACCGCAAGATGTGGGCCTCCGGCGACTACCCCTCGATGGTCGAGACCTTCCTCCTGCCGCTCGGGCCGCGGCTGGTCGAAGCGGCCGGGATCGGGCCCGGGATGCGGGTGCTCGATGTGGCCGCGGGAACCGGCAACGCGGCGATCCCGGCCGCCGAAACGGGGGCCGAGGTCACCGCCTCCGATCTCACGCCGGAGCTCTTCGAGGCGGGGCGCGAGCGCGCCGCCGCGGCCGGCGTCGAGCTCCAATGGGTCGAGGGCGACGCCGAGCGGCTGCCCTTCGAGGACGGCTCCTTCGACGTCGTCATCTCCTCGATCGGGGCGATGTTCGCGCCCCGTCACGAGGCGGTCGCCGACGAGCTGGTCCGCGTCTGCCGGCCCGGCGGCACGATCGGGATGCTGAACTGGACGCCGGAGGGAATGATCGGGGCGCTCTTCCGGCTGATGGGCCCGTTCGCGCCGGCGCCCCCGCCCGGCGCGCAGCCGCCGCCGCTGTGGGGCAGCGAGGAGCACGTGCGCGAGCTGTTCGCGGACCGGGTCGAGCTGCAGACGCTGCTGCGCGAGGACCTCACGATCACCGCCTTCGAGCGGGCCACCGACTACGGCGAGCACTTCAAGGCGCGCTACGGCCCGACCATCGTCGCCCGCGCAAACGCCGAGCGGGAAGGGAGGGCGGAGGAGTTCGACGCGGCGCTCGACGGCTTCTGCGAGGAGTGGGACCGCGGCGGGGAAGGGACGGCGCGCTTCGAGAAGGAGTACCTGCTGCTGGTCGGTCGCAGGACCGCCTGAGCGGCGTGAAGACGAACTTCACGACGCGCTCCCCTCCGGCCGGTCGTCGTCGCTGACGGCACCGGTGATCTCCTCGCCCAGCGCCTTGGCCGAGCCGAATACGGACTCGCGGAGCTCGTCGTTCAGGGCCAGCGCCACGGCGGACCCGGCGGCACCGAGCACCAGCACCGCCAGCACGACCTTGCGGCCGGTCCGTTTCGGCTTCTTGCGGCCGCTGGCGAGCGCCGCGGTGCCCTCGTCGAGCGCGGCGATCGCGGCCTCGAGCTGGCGCCGCAGCTTGCGGTCCCGGGACGGCTTTACCCGCCGCTTCTGCGCCCGTCCGTAGACGTCGCGCAGCTTCTCGGCGCCTTCGCGCAGATTCTCCCGGGCGTAGCGGTTGTCGAGCAGCTCCTCTGCCAGCGGCAGCAAGCGTGATGGTGCGTCGGTCAAAGCCATGGTCGTTCCTCCGGTTTCAGGTGGTCTTCTGTTGCTTGGGATCGTCACGGGGCTCGAGCTGGATCTCGCGCTCGGCCCGCGGTCGCCCTTCTTCGATCTCGAGTGAGCGCTCGCGCTCGGCGTTCAGCTGGTGGCCGAAGAGGATCGCCAGGTTGCTGATCCAGAACCAGACCAGCAGCGCGATCATCCCGCCGAGCGTGCCGTAGGTCTTGTCGTAGGAGCCGAAGTTGGAGACGTAGAAGGCGAACAGGGCCGAGGCGAGGATCCAGACGACGATCGCGACCAGGCTGCCGGGCGTCACCCACTTGAAGCCGCGCAGCCTCACGTTCGGCGAGGCGTAGTAGAGCAGCGCCAGCATCAGCAGGAAGACGAGCGCCATCACCGGCCACTTGGCGATGTTCCAGACGTCGACCGCGGTCGAGCCGATGCCGAGCGGCTCGGCGACGGCGGAGACGACCGGCCCGGTGAGAACCAGCGAGACCGCCAGCAGGGTCATCATCACGATCATCACGAAGGTGACGAGGATCTGCAGCGGCCGCAGCTTCCAGAAAGGCCGCCCCTCCGGGGTCTCGTAGATGATGTTCGAGGCGCGCATGAAGGCGCCGGTGTAGCCCGATGCCGACCAGAGCGCGGCGGCGATGCCGAGGACCAGGGCGAGGCCGGCGGTGTCGGATTCGGTGATCGACTCGATCGGCCCCGCGAAGGTTTCCGCCGCCGAGGCGGGGCCGATCTCGGTGATGATTTCGGTCAGGCTCGCGGTCGTCGATTTGGGGTCGCCGAAGATCCCGATCAGCGAGACCATCGCGATCAGCGCCGGGAACAGCGAGAGCAGCCCGTAGTAGGTGAGCGCCGCCGCCCAGTCGCTGAGGTTGTCCTCCTGGAACTCGGTCGCGGTGCGCTTGATCGTCGCCCACCAGCCGCTCCGCGCGGGCGCGCCCTCCGGCGCGTAATCGCGCCGCGGCCCGCCGTCGCGGTCGCGAAACTCGGCGTCGCTCTCGGTCCGCTCGTTCACCGGCGCAGCAGCCTCCACAGCACCAGCAGCCCGACCACGGCAGCGGCGATCGCGATCGCCGGGTTCTGCTGGGCCTTCAGCTTCGCTTCGTCGGCTTTTTCCGCAGCCTGGACTTTGACTTCCTCGGCTTTCTCCGCGGCCTGCGCCTTGACCTCGTCGACCTTCACCTTCGCCTGCTGCTTGACGTCGGTCTTCTCGGCGACGGCGGCAACCGTGTCGCCGAGTTCCTCGCGGGTCTCGCCGATCTCCGCGCGGATCTCCTCCGGGCTCTTGTCGGGGTTCTTCTCCTCGTTGGTGTTCATGCTCTGCCTTCCTTCGCTCGCAATTTCGTTTCCTCGACGTCCCGCTTGACGCTGGCAACCGCCCGCTCGGGCACCGGCGGCGTCGCGTCTTCGACCTTCGACTTGCCGACCAGGGCCAGCCCGCCGGCGACCGCCAGGTAGACGACGGCGACGATCAGCGCCGCCACCCAGGCGGTCATCGCGGTCGCCAGGAGCAGGATCACGGCCGCGGTCAGGGCGCCGAGACCGAACAGGGCCACGAGGCCGGCGCCGCCGAAGGCGCCAGCACCGATGCCCAGGCGCTTGCCCTTGGTCGTCATCTCGGCCTTCGCCAGCTCGACCTCCTGCCGGGCCAGTCGCGAGCTCTGCTCGCTCAGCTGCTGGATCAGCTCGGAAATCGAAGCGTCGCCAGGGCTCGTCTCGCGGTGGGTTATCGGTGGGTCTTGTGGCATCGCTCTTCCCTCGTTGGTTGGCTGCTCCCCGTTTGGGTGCCCCCGATCCGGGAACCCAATCCGGTGGTGCTCCATTTGAGATCAAGTGCGACACGAGAGCGCGACAGGGCGTCGCACTACCGCCGGGACGCCCGGTGAGCGCCGCTCCCGACCAGGGCCGGAGAGCCGACTCGCTGCGCAACGAACGACGAATCCTCGAGGCCGCGCGGCGCTTGCTCGAACAGGCGCCGGAGGCGACGATCTCGGAGATCGCCGCCGCCGCGGGCGTCTCCCGCTCCACCGTGTACCGCCGCTTCGCCGACCGCGGCCTGCTGATCGCGGCCCTCGAGGCGAGGCCCGAGGACGGCGCCCTGCCGCCGCCGGAGGAGCCGCTGCCGGCCGGCCAGCTGGGCCGCCGCCGCGGCGTCGAGCTCGACGCGATCCAGGTGCTCGACGTGGTGCCGCCGGCGCTCCTGCCCGAGCAGCTCGTCGCCGAGGCGCAGCGGATCGCCGGGGTGCCGGTGGCGCTCTACGTGCTCGACATCGACGGCAGCCACCTGCTCCACATGGCGGGCCCCGACCGGCTCGGCGCCGAGCTGCCGACGCCGCTGGCGATCGGCCCCGAGCTCGACGCCGCCGGGGTCTCGATGATCCGCGCCGACCTCGCCCGCCTGCCGGGCGTCGAGCTGTTCGCGCTCTGGCTGCGGGGCCGCGCGATCGGCGCCCTGGTCGCTTTCGGCCGGCCGCGGACGCCGCTGACCGAGCTGGCGCGACAGGCCACGGCGGCGATCACCCTCGCCGACCGCTATACCGACGCCTTCGCCAGCGCCCAGCGCCGCAAGCAGCCGCACCCGGCTGCCGAGATCCAGCAGAGCCTGTTGCCGCCGCGGATCTCGCGGGTCACCGGCGGCGAAGTCGCCGGCAACGTCCTGCCCAGCTACGAGGTCGCCGGAGACTGGTTCGACGTGGTCGAGAACGCCGACGGCGTCTGGGTGACCCTGGCCGACGGTCTCGGCCCGACGACGCGCTCGGCGGCGAGCAGCGCTGTCGCCCTCGGCGCCCTGCGAGCCAGTCGCCGCAGCGGTGCGACGATCTCCGAATCGCTGATGGTCATGCACCGGACGCTCTCCGAGATGCCGGGGCCGAAAGCCGAGATGACGGCGATCATCGCCCACTGGGACCCGACCACGAATGAGCTGCGCATCGCCAACTGCGGCCACGTCGCGCCGCTGGTCCTGCACGAGGGCGGCGACGCCGAGGTGCTCGACTTCGCGCGCAGTCGCGGCCTCGGCGGCCGCTCGACGCCGAAACCGGCGGAGCAGCGCTGCCGGCTGGTTTCCGGCGACCGCATGCTGATGGTCTCCGACGGCGTCGTCTCCAGCAGCGGCGGCGGTGCCGGAATCGGGATCGAGGCGACGATCGAGGCAGCGCTGAGCTCGCGCCAGGGCTCGGCCTCCGACACCGTTCGCGAGGTGCACCGTGCCGTCCTCGGCGCCAGCGCACGGGGAGGCCTCAGCGACGATGCCACCGCGGTCTGCCTGGCGGCGGGATGACCGGACCGCGGTACTGCTAACGTCGTTTGGGTTCAAGCCGGGTTTCCCCCGGTCAAAGCTGTGCCCGCGCCCGTAGGTCGTTTGTTTGCTCAACCTCCTCCGTGTACGCAGCACGCAAGCAATGGAGGTAGCAAATGGCAACCGGAACCGTGAAGTGGTTCAACGACGACAAGGGCTACGGCTTCGTCACCCCCGATGACGCCGGCAAGGACCTGTTCGTCCACCACAGCGACATCAGCGGCGACGGCTTCAAGTCGCTCCCCGAGGGCGGCAAGGTCTCCTACGAGTCCGAAGCCGGCGACAAAGGCCCGAAAGCGGTAAACGTCACGCTCATCTGAGCTGTCCGAGGAACCCGGCATCGCCGGGTTCCTCGCTTGACGCCCGCTCAGCTGCTGGCCGCCTTCAGCCGAGCGCGCGGCGCAGGGAGGCCGCGAGGTCCCCTTTGCGCGCCACCGAGACGCCCCCGAGGCCGAGCCACTCGCTGAGCAGGCGCAGTTCGTCGGCCAGCTCGCGGGCGACGAGGGCCGGGTCGGTGTGGGGCTCGGCGAAGGCGCCGCGGACGCGGAGGACGCCGGCCTGGCGGTCGCTCTTCAGGTCGACCCGGGCGACCAGGCGGTCGCCGAGCAGGAAGGGGAGGACGTAGTAGCCGTAGGTGCGTTTCGCGGCCGGGACGTAGATCTCGATCCGGTAGCGGAAGCCGAAGAGGCGCTCGGTGCGCTCGCGCGCCCAGACCAGGGAGTCGAAGGGCGTGAGGAGGGCACGGGCCGTCGCGGCTCGGCGCAGGCCCGCGGGCCGCTCGGCCGAGAGGTAGGCGGGCTGGCGCCAGCCCGCGACCAGGGGGGGTATCAGGCCGCCGTCCTCGGCCAGCACGGCGACGCGGGCCGTCGACTCGGCCCGGGGGGGGCGGAAGTATTCGCCGAGGTCGGCCTCGGTAGCGGCCCCCAGCCGC
>JAWVEZ010000189.1:0-5144 GCA_033856455.1 Solirubrobacterales bacterium
CTCGCCGTCAACCAGTGGGAGCTGGTCTCGGCCGGCGCCGAGGACGAGGAGGCGCCGGCGGGCGGCTCGTTCGTCCCGATCCACCCCGCGACCGGCGACCTCCCGCCGCAGAAGATCCGCGAGTGGGTCGAGCGGGCGGTCAAGTGGGCGCCGAACGTGGTCGAGGGCCTGCCGGCCGAGCTGCGCGCCCGCCGTCATCTCGCCGCCGCCCCCGACGCGTTCACCGCGATCCACTTCCCGGAGAGCGAGGAGGACCTCGAAGCGGCGCGCCGCCGCCTCGCCTTCGAAGAGCTCTTCCTCCACCAGGCGCTGCTCGCCACCCGCAAGCGCAGCCAGCGGACCGCGCGGCCGGCGCCTCGCTTCGGCAAGCCGGGCGAGGCGGTCGGCCGCTGGCTCGACTCCCTGCCCTTCGAGCCGACCGGCGACCAGCTCAAGGCGCTGGACGAGATCGACGCCGACCTCGACCGCGGCGAGCCGATGCAGCGCCTGCTGATGGGGGAGGTCGGCTCCGGCAAGACGGTGGTGGCCGTCTACTCGATGCTGCGGGCGCTGGAAGCCGGCTACCAGGCGGTGCTGATGGCGCCGACCGAAACGCTGGCCGAGCAGCACGCGCTCACCCTCGACCGCCTGCTCGGGGCCGAGGCGACCCCGTTCTCGCTGCTCACCGGGGCGACCCCGGCGGCGACCCGCAGGCGGGCGCTCGACCAGCTGGCGAGCGGTGAGCTCGGACTCGTCGTCGGGACCCACGCGCTGATCGAGCCGACGGTCCAGTTCGCCCGGCTCGGCCTCGTCGTGGTCGACGAGCAGCACCGCTTCGGGGTCGAGCAGCGGCGCGCGCTCGACGCCAAGGGGGTCGAGGGGATGGCGCCGCACGTCCTCCACATGACCGCGACGCCGATCCCGCGCACGCTCTCCCTGACCGCCTACGGCGACCTCGACACGACGGCGCTGCACGAGCTGCCGGCGGGGCGGATGCCGGTCGAGACGCGGCTGGTCGAGGAGGCGCAGCGCGAGGAAGCGTTCGAGTTCATGCGGCGGCGGCTGCGCGAGGGGCGCCAGGCCTTCGTCGTCTGCCCGCTGGTCTCCGAATCGGAGAAAGTCAGCGGCAAGGCGGCCGCGGTCGAGGCCGAGCGGCTGCGCGCCGGCGAGCTGCGCGAGTTCAGCGTCGGCGTCCTGCACGGCCAGATGCGGCCCGAGGAGAAGGCCGAGGCGATGCGCGCCTTCGCCGCCGGCGAGACCGACGTGCTGGTCGCGACCACGGTGATCGAGGTCGGGATCGACGTCGGCAACGCGACCGTGATGGTGATCGAGGGGGCCGAGCGCTTCGGCGTCTCCCAGCTGCACCAGCTGCGCGGCCGGGTCGGCCGCGGCGAGCACCCCTCGCAGTGCCTCCTCTTCGCCGAAGAAGCGGGCGAGCTGGCGCGCAGGCGACTGCGGGCGGTCGAGGGGGAGGGGGACGGCTTCAAGCTCGCCGAGGTCGACCTGGCGCTGCGCGGCGAGGGCGAGATCCTCGGCACCCGGCAGTCCGGCGTGCCGCGCTTCGGGGTCGCCGAGCTGCCCGACGACCTGCCGCTGCTGCTCGAAGCCAAAGGCGAGGTGATCGAGCTGCTGGAGCGCTACGGCTCGCTCGAAGACGCCGCCCTCGGCCCGCTGATCGAGGCCGCCCGCCGCCGCTTCGGCGCCGGCGCCGCCGACCCGATCCCGCTCTAATGGGTCGATGCGGGTCATCGCCGGAGAGCTGAAAGGACAATCCCTGGTCGCACCGCGCGGCTGGAAGGTGCGGCCGACCTCCGACCGGGTCCGCGAGGCGATCTTCTCGGCGCTCGGCGAACGGGTCGTCGGCGCCGCCGTCCTCGACCTCTACTGCGGCACCGGGGCGCTGGCGATCGAGGCGCTCTCGCGCGGCGCCGCCCACGCCACCCTGGTCGACCGCGACACCCGCCCGGTGCTCGGCAACGTCGAGCGGCTCGGGCTCGGCGAGCGCACCGAACTGGTCCGCGCCGACGCCGGCCGCTGGCTGGAGGGGTTAGCCGAGGACACAAAGGCGGGTAGCTTCGACCTCGTCTTCGTCGATGCCCCCTATAAACTCGCCGACCGCGTGAGTGCTCCCCTGACCGAACACCTGCCCGCGTTGCTTGCCCCTGGGGGGCGGGCGGTCGTCGAGAGCGGCGCCCGCCGGCCGCTGCGGATCGATTCGCTGGAGCCCCTGCGCCAGCGCCGCTACGGCGCCGCCGACGTGACCATCTACGGGGAGAAATCGTGAGCCAGCGCAACGGCACCGTCGTCTGTCCCGGCACCTACGACCCGGTCACCAACGGCCACCTCGACATCATCGCCCGCACCTCGAACGTCTTCGATCGCGTGGTCGTCGGCGTCGTCAACAACCCCCTGCGCAAGGACAAGACGCTGTTCACGGCCGAGGAGCGCAAGGCCTTCATCGAGGAGGCCACCGCCGACCTCGCCAACGTCGAGGTGCAGATCTTCGCGACCCTCCTGGTCGAGTTCGCCCGCGCCAACGACGCGAAGGCGATCGTCAAGGGCATGCGGGCGATCTCCGACTTCGAGTACGAGTTCGAGATGGCGCAGCTGAACCGCAAGCTCGACCCCGGGATCGAGAGCATCTACGTGATCGCCTCGCCGCACTACAGCTTCCTTTCCTCGACCGGGGTGAAGGAAATGGCGACCTTCGGCGGCGACGTCTCCGACCTTGTTCCCGACCCCGTGGTGAGCGCGCTCAGGGAGCGCCTCCCCGAGCGGTAGGCTGTCGCGACCGGTCTGGGGCGCGTGGGCGACCGCTTGCAAAAAACGCCCCCGGCTATCGCGACCATCACCAAAATCCCCGCATACACGTAGGCTTACGATCTTCCAATGGACGTACTGGTCCTCATAGACAAGCTGGACGACGTCGTCCACAACGCCCGTCCCGTCCCTTTGACGGATCAGGTGCGCGTGGATCGAGAGGAGATCTATGACCTCCTCGACCAGATGCGTGCCACGATCCCCGAGGAGATCAAGCAGGCGCGGTGGATCGTCAAGGAGCGCCAGGAGATGCTGGCCGAGGCCAAACGCGAGGCGGAGCGGATCGTCCGCGAGGCCCGCGAGCAGCAGGCCCGCCTGATCTCCGACGAGGAGGTCACCAAGCAGGCTGAGCGCGCCGCCGACGAGATCGTCGAGGACGCCCGCAACCGCGAGCGTGAAATCCGCCTCGGCGCCGAGGACTACGCCGACGAGATCCTCAACACCCTCGAAGTCAACCTGCAGAAGTTCCTCGCCGCCGTGCAGCGTGGCCGCGACCGCCTCGCCGGTCGCGACGAAGAGCCCGCCGCGGAGCTCGAGCAGCCTTAGGTTTGCCGGGGAGGGGGCTGGCGGTCCCTCCTCACTCGCTTGCTCGCTGGGGCGGTTGTGGCCGTCCGAGATTCTCGCTGGGCGAGAAGCGCAAAACGTTCGGAGGGACCACCAGCCCCCTCCCAAGCCTGGGCCGCCCGAGCTTGCGGGCGGAGCTGGCTACTCCAATTTGAGGTTGTCCAGGGCCGCCCAGCGGGGGTCGTTGGCGCCTCCGACTTTGACCACACCAGGGCGGGGTAAATATCGGAGGCGCGGTGGACCCGACCCCGCTCGCGAGATTGACCCGACCTGAGCGAGGTCAATCTCGCGAGCGCTAATCACAGGTCGGCAGAGGGCGAGGCAATTCCACCGCGAATCAGGCCCCCCTTCTCGCGTTTCAAGCGCCGGGGCGCGTCAATTCTCGCTTGAGGAGCTCGGCGATCCGGTCCGGTTCCTCGATCACCTCTTGTTCGGTGAGATGCAGGACGTGGTAGCCGGCGTCTTGGAGAATCAGATCCGCGATTGCTTCGTCGGGGTTTCGCCGCGGTCGGTTCGGCCCGTCGACCTGAACGGCCAGCCGCTCCTCCTTCCAGAGGAAATCAACCATCACCCCCATCTCTTGCCTGCCGGGCATCCACTGGCCAAGGTTCCGGCGGGGGTGTGTTCTCCCCCTAATCGAGCTTGAGGTTGTCCAGGGCCGCCCAGCGGGGGTCCTTGCCGCCGCCGTGTTCGTGGTCGGCGGGGTCGGCGTCGTTCAGCGACTCGCCGCAGGTGGGGCAGAGGCCGAGGCAGTCGGGGCGGCAGAGCAGCTGGGTGGGGAGGGCGAGGATCGTCGCGTCGTGGGCCCAGCGGCCGATTTCGAGCTCGTCGTCGTGCACGTAGGGGCTGCGCAGCTCCTCGTCGTCGGTGTCGGCCTGGTCGACCTCGCGGGCTTCCACCTCGAGGTCGAGGCCCGCCGGCTCGAGGCAGCGCATGCAGGGCCCCTCGAGGTGGATCGGGAAGACGATGTGGAAGGCGAAGCCGCCGCTCGGCCGCGAAGCCTCGAGCCGCGCCGACACCTCGGCGGGGTCGGCGACGTAGGTCTGGCCGCCGAGCTCGAAAGGCTGCAGGCGCACCGGTATCTGCAGCCGCTTGCCGGCTCCGTAGGAGAGATTGAGGCTGGAAAGGTCGAGCGTGGTGGCTGGCGCCTCGGGCATGGCCGCACCTCCGGGGGCGGGGGACTTACGATGGGACACCCTCAGACGAGATTACGAGATGGGCCAATTCCACTGGAAACCAGAGACCTACCTGGAGTCGATCCGGGCCGAGGTGCCGCGCTACGACGAGCTGCAGGCGGCCGCGATCGCCGCTGTGCCCTTCGCGCCCCAGCGCGTGCTGGAGCTGGGGATGGGCACGGGGGAGACGACCCGGCGCCTGATCGAGGCCCATCCCGATTCCTGGGTGATCGGCCTCGATTCCAGCCCCGACATGGTCTTCCGGGCCCGCGAGGAGTACGACGAAGTGCAGCTGGCGCGGATCGAGGACCCGCTGCCGGACGGTCCCTGGGACCTGGTGATCGCCGTGCTCTCGCTCCACCACCTGACCACCGAGCAGAAGCGCAACCTGTTCCGCCGCGTGCGCGAGCACTCGCGCTCGTTGGTCGTCGCCGACCTGGTCAAGGCCGAGGTCGAGGTGACCCCGATCGACGCCGCCTACGACTTCCCGGAGACCGCCGAGGACCTGGCAGCTTGGAGCGGAGGGGAGATCGTCTGGCGCGCCGATGACCTGGCCGTGATCCGAGCCGTCTACTGACGCGTCGGCGAGGGGTCTGAAAACACTTG
>JAWVEZ010000190.1:0-4714 GCA_033856455.1 Solirubrobacterales bacterium
CAGGCGAGCTCGGGTTCCTCATCGACGCGATCGGCCCCGGCACGCGCGCGCTGTGCGCGCTGCGTCCGGGTGACACGCTCAGCGTCCTCGGCCCGCTCGGCAACGGCTTCGATCTGGACGTCGAAAAGCCGCTCCTCGTCGGCGGTGGCATCGGCGTCGCGCCGCTGGCGATCCTGCGGCGGCGCTTCGCCGAACGCGCGGTGCCGCTCCGCGTGCTGCTCGGCTTTCGCGACCGCGCGCACGCCGGTGGCCTCGAGCTGTTCTGCGGTTCCGGCGACGATCTCTGCCCGGAGGTGCGGTTGGCGAGCGAGGACGGCCACGCCGGCCACCGCGGCTACGTCACCGACCTGCTGACGACGATGCTGGCCGGCGACGACGCCGGCTCGGCGGTCGTCTACTCCTGCGGCCCGCCGGCGATGTTGGAGGTCGTGCGGCTGCTCTGCGCCGAGCACGCGGTGCCCTGCGAGCTGGCCCTGGAGTCGCCGATGGCCTGCGGCTTCGGCGCCTGCTTCGGCTGCGCCGTGCCGAAGCTCGGCGGCGGCTACCTGCGGCTCTGCGTCGATGGGCCGGTGCTTGCCGGCGCCGCCGTCGCGGAGGTTCCCGCCCATGCCTGATTTCTGCGGGATCTCACTCGCCCACCGAGTAATCAACGCCTCTGGAACCTATGACGCGATCGCTGCCCGCCGGGTCTACGGCGATGCGCTGCTCGAGGATTTCCCCTTCGCCGCCTTCGTCTCGAAGACGATCACCCCGGAGCCCCGCACCGGCAACGCGCCGCGGCGGATCTGGGAGACCCCGGCCGGGATGCTGAACTCGATCGGCCTGCCGAACAAGGGCCTCGAGGGCTTCCTGGCCGAGGACCTGCCGCGGCTCGCCGAGCTGCCGGTGCCGCTGATCGTCTCGGTGATGGCGACCGGCCGTCCCGAGTTCGGCCGCCTGGTCGAGGCGGTCGGCGCCAGGGAGGAGGTGGCGGCGATCGAGCTCAACGTCTCCTGCCCCAACGTCCACTCGGGGTTGATCGTCGGCGAGCAGCCGGGGGAGACCGACGCCCTGCTGCGGGCCCTGCGCCCGCTGACCGAGAAGCCGCTGATCGTGAAGCTGACCCCGAACGTCGCCGACCCCGCGGCGGTCGCCGTCGCCGCCGAGGAGGGCGGCGCCGACGCGGTCTCGCTGATCAACACCCTGAAGGGGGCGGCCTTCGACCCGGCGAGCGGCGAGCCCGCTCTGGCAGCCGGTCACGGCGGCCTTTCGGGACCGGCGGTGAAGCCGGTCGCGCTGCAGCAGCTGCGCGCCGTCGAGGCCGCGATCGGGATCCCGGCGATCGGCATGGGGGGGATCTGCAGCGGCGCCGACGCGGCCGAATTTCTCGCCGCCGGCGCAAGCCTCGTTGCGGTCGGGACCGAGAGCTTCCGCGATCCGCGGGCCGGCGCGCGGGTGGCTGCGGAGCTCGAATCCGCGCGCCCACTGGGCGCGACTGCCTAGCGGCACTGAACCTCGACTAGAGGTCTAGGTGAATTTGTGGGCAAATCGCCACACTTCGCTTGCACGGCCGCTACCCGCGGCTATACTCGCCGCCCAGATGTCGGCCCCTACCGTCAAATCCTCCCTCGCGGCCCCCGAAAGGTCCCTCGATCAGAGGATGGAGGCCCTCAAAAGGGCCAACGACATCCGCACCGCCCGGGCCAAGCTGAAGAAGGACCTGAAGGCCAGCCGGGCGAGCATTCACGCGATTCTGCTGGACCCGCCCGAGTACGTGCAGACCGCGAAGGTCTTCGACATGCTGCTCGCCGTACCGAAGTACGGCCGGGTGAAGACGAACCGAATACTCAACCAGTGCCGGATCTCGCCCTCGAAGACGATCGGCGGTCTGTCCGAGCGCCAGCGCGGCGAGCTCGTCGGGCTGCTGCGTCGCTAGACGACCGCCGCCGCGGTCAATATCCGCGGCCGTAATGTCGAAGGTATTCGTGATCACCGGCCCCTCGGGGGTCGGCAAGGGGACGCTGATCAAGCGGCTGCTGGCGGCCTGCCCAAACCTCGAGCTCTCGATCTCGGCGACGACGCGGGAGCCGCGGACCGGGGAGGAGGACGGGGTCGATTACCACTTCCTCAGCCCGGAGGAGTTCGAGCGGCGGATCGCCGAGAAAGACTTCCTCGAGTTCGCCAGCTACAGCGGCAACCGCTACGGGACGCTGCGCTCCGAGGTCGAGCACCGGCTCGAGGCGGGGCACTCGGTGGTGCTCGAGATCGAGGTTCAGGGCGCGACCCAGGTGCGGGCCGCGAAACCGGACTCGGTGCAGATCTTCATCGCCCCGCCCGACCCGACGGTGCTGCGCGAGCGGCTCGCCGGCCGCGGCACCGACTCGGCCGAGGCGATCGGCAAGCGCCTGGAGACGGCCGAAATCGAGCTCGCCTCGAAAGGGGACTTCGACCACCTCGTCGTCAACGACGATCTCGACCAGGCCGCCGCGGAGCTGGTCGGCATCGTGCGCACCGAGCTCGGCCTACCGCTAGACTCGCCGCAATGATCAAACCCCGCGTAGACAAGCTTCTCGAGCATGCTGATTCTCACTACGCCGCGGTCGTCGTCTCGGCCAAGCGCGCGCGTCAGATCAACAGCTACTTCCACAACCTCGGCGAGGGCGGCTTCGGCGAGTACCCGCCGCCGATGGTCGAGACCAACGCCGAGCGGAACTACCTCTCGATGGCGCTCGAAGAGCTCGCCGAGGGCAAGCTCAAATACGAGTACCGCACCTAGCAGCACCGCACCCGGCGCCGCCCACCCGGGCGGCGCGGTTCTGAGGAGCCGAACCCGATGGCCCGAATCCTGCTTGGCGTCAGTGGTGGGATAGCCGCCTACAAGGCGCTCGAGTTCGCGCGCCTGGCGACGCTGGGCGGCCACGGGGTGCGGGTGCTGATGACCGAGTCGGCCGGTCGCTTCGTCGGCGCCGCCTCCTTCGAGGGAATCGTCGGCGCGCCGGTCCTGGTCTCCGAGTTCGAGCGCGATCCGATGCGGGGTGGCTTTCCCGGCGAGGAGCCACCCGGGCACGACCCGATCGGCCACCTCGAGCTGGCCGCCAACTGCGACGCGATGCTGGTCGCGCCGGCGACCGCGAACACGATCGTCAAGCTCGCCGGCGGCGCCGCCGACTCGATGCTCACCGTCTCCTTCCTCGCCTGCACGGCGCCGCGCCTGGTGGCGCCGGCGATGAACGACCGCATGTATGCCGACGCGGCGACCCAGGCGAACCTGGCGACCCTGCGCGAGCGCGGCGTCGAGGTGATCGAGCCGGGGGAGGGCAAGCTGGCTTCGCGAGGCGAGCACGGCCGCGGCCGCCTCCCCGACCCGGCCGAGCTGCTGGCCCGGGTCGAAGCCGCCGTCGGCTGGGCCGGCGAACGTCCCTGGGACGGGCTGCGCGTCCTGGTCACCGCCGGCGGCACTCGCGAGCCGATCGACCCGGTTCGCTTCATCGGCAACCGCTCCAGCGGCCGCATGGGGATCGCCCTCGCCGCCGCCGCCGCGAAGCGCGGGGCGGAGGTGACGCTGATCGCCGCCAACGTCGGCCTTCCGGCCCCGCCCGGGGTGCGCCGGGTCGACGTCGAGACCGCGGCCGAGCTCACCGCCGTCGCCCAGGCGGAGTTCCCCCGGACCCACGTTCTGCTGATGGCGGCGGCCCCGGCCGACTTTCGGGCGGCCGAAGCCGCTGAGGTGAAGATGAAGCGCGCCGACGGGCTGGAGCTGCGCCTCGAGCCGACGGAGGACATCCTCGCCGGCCTCGCCGCGTCCCGCGCCGAGGGCCAGACGATCGTCGGCTTCGCCGCCGAGCACGGCGGCGACGCGCTCGGCCGGGCCCGCGAGAAGCGCGCCCGCAAGGGGGTCGACATGATCGTCCTCAACGACGTCTCCAATCCGGCAATCGGCTTCGAGAGCAGCGAGAACGCGGTGACCCTGGTCGACGCCGAGGGCGAGACCGAGGTCCCGATCGCCGCCAAGGATGCGATCGCCGAGGCGATCCTGGACCGAACTGACCGTTTGCGGCCGAAAGCAGGTAGGCCGGTGACGTGAGCGGGCTATACTGGCTGCAAGCTTTTCATGCCTAGAAGTACGGAGAAGTGGGCCTGGCCCACTTTTTTTACGTCCGCGAGCACTTATGACCGACCTCAAGCAGAGCATTCAAGCGCAGCTCTCCGAACTCGATTCGGAGCTCGACCTGGTCGCCCTGGAGCAACCGGGAGGCGAGTCCCTGCGCCTGTTCATCGACCACCCCGCGGGGGTCGACCTGGCGCTCTGCGAACGGGTCACCAATCACCTCAACGACCTCCGAGTCGAGTACTCGCTGGAGGTCTCCTCGCCGGGCCCGAAGTACAGCCGTTCCAGCACCACTTCCGAGACCAAGGAGTCGCCGCAGTGACCAAGGAGATCGTCGACGCAGTCAAAGCCCTCGAGCAGGAGAAGGGCATCTCCGCCGACACCCTGATGGACGCCCTCGAGGACGCTCTGCTCTCCGCCTACAAGAAGACGCCGGGGGCGGCCAAATACGCCCGCGTCGACCTCGACCACGAAACCGGCGACTTCCGGGTCTTCGAGCTGATCCTGCCGCCGGAGCTGGAGGAGAAACTGCTGGCCGAAGCGGCCGAGCTGCAGGAGGAGCCCGAAGTCGACCCGGAGACCGGCGAACTGAAAGAGCCGGAGGACCCCGAGCTCGACCCGGAGATG
>JAWVEZ010000191.1:0-2676 GCA_033856455.1 Solirubrobacterales bacterium
TGCGGCGGGCCCGGACGACCTCGCCCGCGTCGAGCAGGCGCAGGACGAGGTCGGGGAAGTCGAGTCGCTCGTTCGGCTCGATCAGCGCCAGCGCCCGCGGGGAGAAGGCGTAGATGCCCATGCTGACCTCGTAGTGGTAGGTCGGCTTCTCGATGTAGCCGGTGAGCCGGTCGGCGTCGCCCCCGTCCTCGAACTGGAGGACGCCGAGGGAGACCTGGACCTCGCGGCGGTGGGCGGCGATCGAGGCGGCGGCGCCGGACTCCGTGTGGCCGGCGAGGAACTTGCCGTAGGCGAGATCGGTGAGGATGTCGCCGTTCATGACCAGGAAGTCCTCGTCGAGGCCCCCGAGCAGGCTCAGCGCGCCGACGGTGCCGAGCGGCTCGTCCTCGCGGAAGTAGTCGATCGGGATCCCGAAGCGCTCGCCGTCGCCGAAGAAGGCCTCGATCAGCTCCGCCAGGTGCCCGGTGACGATCGTCAGCCGCTCGAACCCGTGCAGCTTCAGCTGGCGCACGATCACGTCGAGGATCGGCCGGTCGCCGACCGGCATCAACGGCTTCGGCAGGACCGTCGTGTAGGGCCGCAACCGCATCCCCAGTCCGCCGGCGAGTACGACCGCTCGTTTCACGCGGCAGAGCCTACCCACGGCCCCGGCGCCTGCCGCGCCCGCCGCCCGCTGCGGGATCATGGCGGCGTGGATCGCGACGAGCTGCGCAGCACCGCCCTGCTCACCTGGCCCCAGCCGCCGCCTCGGCCCGAGGCGCTCGCCGGCCTGCCGAGGCCCTTCCAGCGCCGGGCGGCGTCGCTGCCGCAGCGGCTACTCGAGGCGATCGCCTGGCGCCGGGGCCAGCTCGACTGGGCGAGCGGCGTCGCCGAGCCGCTGACGACGCTGCGCGAGCAACTGCTCGGAACCCGGGCCGCCGGTCCGCCGCGGGTCCTGCTGCGGGTCGACGAGTTCCCGCACGCCCGCGGCTTCGACGCCGGCGACGGCTTCACGACCGACGCCTACCGCCGCTTCCACGCGGTCCTCGCCGAAGCCGGCGTCCCCTACCTGTTGGCGATCACCCCGCGGGTCTCGCGCGAGTACGCCGACCCCGCCGTCGAGGAGTCGCGGCCCCTGGAGGACTCGGAGATCGAGTGCCTGCAGGCGCTCGACCGCGAGGGCGTCGTCTTCGGGTTGCACGGCGCCGACCACCGCACCAGGCACGCCAGCCCACGCCGCCACTCCGAGCTCACCGGCCTCAGCCCGGCGCAGACCGCCGAGCGGATCGACGCCGCCCGCGCCAGCTTCGCGCAGATCGGCCTCGCGACCCCCGTCTTCGTCCCGCCCTTCAACCGCTTCGGCCGGCGCCAGTACGACCTCCTGGCGGACCGCTTCGAGGTCGTCTGCGGCGGCCCCGAGAGCATCAGGCTGCTGGGCTTCTCGCCGACCCCGGCCTGGCGCGGCGAGGCGGTCTACCTTCCCTCCTACCCCCCGCTCTACGAGCGCGCCGGGCGGGTACTCGCCGAGCTGGAGCGGCTGCGCCGCCGCGAAGCCGGCATCTGGGCCCCGGCGACCCTGCACTGGGGTTGGGAGCTGGAGGACTCCTTCGCGGCCCTGACCGAGCTGGCGGCCGCGTTGGCCGGCTGCACCACCCCCTGGGTCGAGTTCCTCGACGCCGTCGGCGCCACCCGAGAGCTTGCCTGAAGCCTGAAGGGACCAGCTAAGCGGCGCGGACGCTGGCCAGGGACTCGCGCAGGGCCTCGACGACGCGCTCCAGGCGCTCCTCGCCGAGATGCGGGTAGAGCGGCAGGGTCAGCTGCGTGCGCGCCACCCGTTCGCAGCGCGGCAGCTCCTGCTCGGCCCGGCCGTAGGCGGTGAATTCGTTGATCGAGGGATAGAGGACGCTGGTCTGGACCGCGTGCTCCTCGGTCAGGCGCTTGCGGACGGTGTCGCGCAGGCCCTCGCCCTCGACCATCACCGGCATCGTGTAGCACGAGCTGGAGTCGACCTCCGCGTCGCCGTAGGGCAGGGTCAGGCCCTCGATCCCGGCCAGCAGCTCGCGGTAGCGGTGGGTCAGCCGGCGGCGGGCGGCGATGTCCTCGGCCAGGCGCGGCAACCGCGCCGAGAGCAGCGCCGCGCGCGGCTCGTCGAGGCGGTAGTTGTAGCCGACCTCGAGCACGTCGTAGCCCATCGAGTGGCCGCGGTGGCGGTCCCAGGTGCCGGAGGTCATCGCGTGCGAGCGGCGGCTGCGGGCCAGCTCGGCGACGCCCGCGTCGGCGGTCGCCAGCAGGCCGCCCTCGCCGCAGGAGAGGATCTTGTTGGAGAAGAAGCTGAAGGTGCCGGCGAGGCCAATCGTGCCGAGCTTGCGCTCGGAACCGGGCAGCACCGCCTCGGGGCTGTGGGCGGCGTCCTCGATCAGGGCGAGGCCGTGCTCGGCGCAGAGCTCCTGCAGGGGCCCGAGCGGCGCCGCGTAGCCGCCGTAGTGGACCGCGCAGATCGCCTTCGTGCGCGGCGTGATCCGCGCCGCGACGTCCTCGGGGTCGAGGCCGATGTCGTGCTGGCCGGCGACCTCGGCCAGGACCGGGGTGCCGCCGCAGTAGCGGACCGCCGCGGCCGAGGCGATGAAGGTGATGCCGGGCACGATCACCTCGTCGCCGGGACCGATCCCGGCCGCGAGGTAGGCGAGATGCAGGGCT
>JAWVEZ010000192.1:0-22872 GCA_033856455.1 Solirubrobacterales bacterium
GAAGCGCTCCAGGGCGATCACCCGCGGGCTCGGTGCGCCGGCGACCGCCGCCCGCACCGTCGCCAGGCGCCCCTCGAGTTCGCCGCGCAGCTCGTGGGCGTGGTCTTCCATCCCCGTGGCCTCGCCCAGACGGACGATCTCTTCGAGCATCTCGCTGAGGGTCGCGACCCGCATGACTCTCCCAATATCCCACCGATTCGCTGGTGCCGCGGGAGCAGCCAGCTATATTGCGTTCGCTCAGTGGCCGACGACGTCCCAGCCCGAAGTACCAGGGCCGCATAAGCGATGACCATCGTTCTCCTGGTCATCCTCCTGCTGTTGGTCGCGATCAACGGCTTCTTCGTCGCGGCCGAGTTCGCGATCGTGCGCTCGCGTCGGGCGCGACTCGAGCAGCTGCGCGACGAAGGTGTCGGGGGAGCGCGCAAGGCGCTCTTCCAGATCGACCACGTCGATCGCTACGTCGCCACCTGCCAGGTCGGGATCACGCTCGCCTCGCTGGGTATCGGGTTCCTCGGCGAGCCGGCGCTGGCGGAGTTGTTCGAGCCCCTGTTCGGAAACTTCTTCGCCCACGCGGCGTCGGTTGCCGTCTCGATCGCCTTCGCCTTCACGATCGTCACCTTCCTGCACGTGATCCTCGGCGAGCAGGCGCCGAAGATGCTGGCGATCGCGAAGGCCGAGTCGGTGCTGATCTCGATCGCGACGACGCTCGACTTCTTCAGCAAGGCCCTGCACCCGCTGATCGTCGCCACCAATGTGCCGGCCAACTGGTTGGTCCACCATGTGTTCCGGGTCGCCCCCGACGTCAACGCCGAGGAGACCTCGCCGGAGGAGCTGCGGCTGCTGATCTCGCGCGGTGCCCAGCGCGGTCGCCTCGACCCCGGCGAGGCCGGGCACCTGGCCGGCGTCTTCCACCTGCACGAGCAGGAGGCGCGTGAGGTGATGACGCCGATCCCGGCGGTGGTCACCGTCGACGCCTCCGAGACGGTCGAGGCGGCGCTGCGGCGCTGCGTCACCTCCGGCCACACCCGCCTGGTCGTGATCGAGGACGACAACCCCGACCGGGTCAAGGGGATCGTCCACAACAACAGCCTCGCCCGCCTCTACATGAGCGACGGCCCCGAGGCCTCGATCGACGTGCTGATCCGCGAAGCGCTGATCGTCCCGGAGACGCGGCCGCTCGACGACCTCCTGCACGACCTGCAGGTCCAGCGCACCTCGCTGGCGGTGGTCGTCGACGAGTACGGCCGCACGGTCGGGATCGTCACCGTCGAGGACATCCTCGAGGAGGTGGTGGGGGAGATCGAGGACGAGACCGACCCCCGCGCCGCCGCCCTGCGCCAGCTCACCAACGGCGACTGGTTCGTGCGCGGCCACGTCTCGCTCGGCGACCTCGCCGACGCCGGGATCGAGCTGCCGGTCGACACCGACGCCTACAACTCGGTCGGCGGCTACGTCTTCGGCGAGCTCGGCCGGCTGCCCAAACGGGGCGACTCGATCAGCGCCGACGGGTACACGATCCGGGTCGAGGCGGTTCGCGAGAACCGGATCGAGGCGGTGCGGATCAGCCGTTCCGTCCGTCCCGCCGCTTAGCTTCTCCGGGCAACCCGCGACTCGCCAACAGTTGGAGGTACCGCATGTGGGTTGTACGCCTGACCGACAAGCAACTCGAGGTTCTGAGGGCGCTTCTGCGCTCCGAGGAACATCTCGGCCCGGCGCTCAAAGGCTCGATCGAGGCACTTGACCTCGCCCGCTGGGACGACCTGCCGGAGGCCGAGCTCCCCTGGGAGGAAATCGAGCTGCTGGCCCGCCGCCAGGGAATATCCGAGGCCGACGTGATCTGGGACAGAACGGGGAAACGGAAGGCCGCCCCCGCCGAGTAGGTCAGTCGTACGTGTAGAAACCCGCGCCGCTCTTGCGGCCGAGCTCGCCCTTGCCGACCTTCTCGACGACCAGGCCGGGCGGCTGGCTGGCCGCCTCGCCGTTGTCGGCGTAGAGCGCGTCGCCGATCGCCTTCGAGACGTCGAGCCCGACGAAGTCGAGCAGCGCCAGCGGCCCCATCGGATGCCCGGCGCCGAGCTTCATGCAGGTGTCGACCTCGCCCGGCTCCATCCCGGTCCGCTCGATCAGCCGCACCGCTTCGAACAGGTAGGGGAAGAGCAGGCGGTTGACCACGAAACCGGCCTGGTCGGGAACCTCGACCGCGGTCTTGCCGAGCGCCGCGCACCAGGCGAGGGCGCGCTCACGGGTGCCGGCGTCGCGGTTGGGCACGCAGACCTCGACCAGGGCCATGCGCGGGACCGGGTTGAAGACGTGCAGGCCGTAGAGCTTGTCGGTGCCGGCCGCGGCGGCGATCTCGGCGATGCTCAGGGAAGAGGTGGTGGTCGCCAGGTCGGCGTTCGGGCAGGCGGCGGCGACGGCCGCCAGCACCTCCCCCTTCGGTCCGACCTCCTCGACCACGGCCTCGACGACGACGTCGCACTCGGCCAGGTGGGTGGGATCGGTCGTCACCCGCAGCCGCGAGGGCTCGGCCCCCTCGATCTTCGCGCAGGCGGCGACGACTTTCTCCTCCGCGCGCCAGGCCGAAGCCTCGCTGCGGGCGAGCAGGATCGTGTCCGCGGTCGTGGTTGAGATCGCGGCGAGGCCCGTGGCTATAGCCCCGCTCCCCGCGATCCCCGGACTCTCGTACCCCTGGTTAGCGCTCATTGGGGCGGGTTCCTATCACGCTGTCATCAGATTGTGTCGCGTGCCGGGTGTCCACCCGCGCCGATAGCTTGCGGTTTCCCCAATCAGCGCACAGGCGCAGAAGGAGATTTTGTGAGCAAGGCATTCCTGGCGGTTTCGATGGCGATTGTGACCGCGGCGATCGTCGTCGGCTGCGGTGGCGGAGACGACACGAACGATTCGTCGACGGCGACCCTGAGCAAGGCCGACTTCATCAAAGAGGCCGACGCGATCTGCGCCGACGCCGACCAGCAGGGTCAGGAGGAAGCCGAAGAGTTCGCGAAAGAAAACGACTTCTCGCTCGAGAAACCCACCGACGAGCAGCTTGAAGAAGCGATCTCCGCGATCCTCGTTCCCAGCCTCAACCAGCAGGCCGAGGAAATCTCGGCCCTCGGGGCCCCGGAGGGCGACGAGGAGCAGATCGAAGCGCTCACGGCCTCGCTGGAAGACGTCGCGGGGGAGATCGAAGACGATCCGGGCATCGTCATCAACGGCGAGGCTCTCACCGAACCGAGTGAACTCGCCGAGGACTACGGCCTCAAAGTCTGCGGCGCCGAATAGGCGGCGGCTTGTAGCCGGCTCCAGCGACCCGCGGGTGCTGGGGCTGGCTATCCAGCCAGGCCCGATATGCTGCGCCACCGATGGACCTGACGCTGTCGCCATCGGAGGAGGAGTTCCGCGACGAGGTTCGCACCTGGCTGCAGGAGAACAACCCAGGTCCGGAGCCCGACGGCGGCCTCGACGAGTTGATGGCCTTCCGCGGCGAGTGGCAGCTGAAGCTGCACGGCGCGGGATGGGCCGGGATCTCCTGGCCGAAGGAGTACGGCGGCCGCGGCGCGACGATGATCGAGCAGGCGATCTTCGTCGGCGAGGCGGCTCGCCAGGAAGCGCCGAGCCCGGCCAACGTGCTCGGCCTCGCGATGGGTGGCCCGGTGGTCATCGCCCACGGCACCGACGCCCAGAAGCAGCGCTACCTGGAGCCGATCCTGACCGGCGAGGAGATCTGGTGCCAGGGCTTTTCCGAGCCCGAGTCCGGTTCCGACCTCGCCTCGCTGAAGACCCGCGCGGTCAAGGACGGCGACGAATGGGTGGTCAGCGGCCAGAAGGTCTGGACCACCTTCGCCCAGTACGCGAAGTGGTGCATGCTGGTCGCCCGCACCGACCCCGACGCGCCCAAACACCAGGGGCTCACCTACTTCCTGATGGACATGGAGCAGGACGGGGTGGAAGCGAAACCGCTGGTTCAGATCACCGGTGAGGGCGAGTTCAACGAGGTCTTCATCAACGAGGCGCGGATCCCGGACGAGAACGTCGTCGGTGAGGTCGGGGGTGGCTGGGGCGTGGCGATCACGACGCTGATGAACGAGCGCGCCGGGCTCGCCTTCGGCGCGATCTCCCAGGTCCAGAACAGCCTCGGCCGGCTCGCCAAGCTGGCCCGCGAGATTCGGGTCGAGGGGGGCGGCACGGCCGCCGAGGACGTCTACTACCGACAGCGGATCGCCCAGCTCTTCATCGAGGCCGAGACGATGCGCCTCAACGCCTACCGCGGCCTGACCAAGACGATGCAGTCGGGGATCCCCGGGCCCGAGGGCTCGCTCGGCAAGTGGCAGTGGGCCGACATCAACCAGGGCCTGAACGAGCTGGCCCTGGAGATCGAGGGCGCCTACGCGGCGCTCGGCCGCGGCTCCGAGCACGCTCTTGACGGCGGCGCCTGGCAGTACGGCTTCCTGCGCTCGCGGGCCAACTCGATCGAGGGCGGGACCACCGACATTCTCAAGAACATCATCGCCGAGCGGGTGCTCGGCCTGCCGAGGCTGAGATAGGAAGCGGGAGCGTTTACGGATGTACTTCGACCTCACCGACGAGCAGCAGGCGATCAAGGCGACCGCCAAGCAGTTCCTCGCCTCGCGCTACAAATCCGAGCGGATCCGTGAGCTCGCCGCCGGCGAGGACGGCTTCGACGCCGACGGCTGGCGCGAGATCTCCGAGCTCGGCTGGCCGGGACTGGCGCTGCCCGAGGAGTGGGGCGGCCAGGGGCTCGGCATCGTCGACCTCGCGATCCTCTTCGAGGAGATGGGCTACGCGCTCGCCCCCTCGCCGCTGCTCTCGAACACGGTCGTCGGCCTGGCGCTGACCCACTGCGGCTCCGACGACCAGCGCGAGCAATATCTCGCGCCACTGGCCGCGGGTGAGATGCGGGGCGCGCCCGCCCTCTGGGACGCCGGCTCGACCGCGACCCCGGGCGCCTTCACGATGGCGGCTGGTGCCGACGGCGACGCGGTCGTGCTCGACGGCGAGAAGGTCCTGGTGATGGACGCCGCCAGCGCCGACTTCTTCCTGGTCGCGACCAGCGACGGCCGCCGCCACCTGGTTCCCAGTGATGCCGAGGGGGTCACGGTCACCGAGGAGGTCTCGATCGACCCCACCCGCCGCCTCTCGAGCGTGCGCTTCGAGGGGGTCCGCGTCGACCCCGCCGACACCCTGCCCGGCGAGGGCCACGAGTACGAGGCGGTGCTCGACCGGATGTGCGTGGCGATCGCCGCCGAGTCGACCGGGGTCGCCCAGCGCGCGCTGGAGATGGCGGTCGAGTACGCCAAAGACCGCCAGCAGTTCGGCCGCCCGATCGGCGCCTACCAGGCGGTCTCCCACCGCTGTGCGCAGATGCTGCTGGAGACCGAGAACTCGCGCTCCGCCGTCTACGGCGCCGCCTGGGCCGCCGACGCCGAGCCGGAGTCTCTGCGACTGGCCGCGTCGATGGCGAAGGCCTACGCCTCCGACGCCGGCTGGCGCGTCCCCGACGCCTCGATCCAGGTCCACGGCGGGATCGGCTTCACCTGGGAGCACGACCTCCACTTCTTCCTCAAGCGCGGCCGCGCCAACGCCGGCTTCTGGGGCGACGCCAAGTGGCATCGCGAGCGGGTCGCCGACGCCGTTCTTGCTCAGTGAGCGGCCCGACCGACACGGTGATCTCCGGTGGTTCGAATCCGTGGCAGTCGGGTCCCGAACGAGGTGTTCTGTGAGCGCGCTCGATCGCATCTCGGTCGCGGCGATCGGCACCTCGGTCGCCGACCTCGAGGCCGAGACCCTGCGCGCGGAGGCCGCCGGCGTCGAGTGCGTCTGGGCGCCCGAGCTGTTCCGCAGCGCCGTCACCCAGGCCGCCTACCTGGCGGCGAAGACCGAGCGGATCGGGGTCGCCACCGGGATCGTCTGGGCCTTCACCCGCAGCCCCTTCATCAACGCGATCAGCGCCCTCGACATCGACGAGATGTCGGGCGGCCGCTTCCGGCTGGGAATGGGGGCCGGGGTCAAACGGCTGAACGAGACCTGGCACAACGCCGACTACGGCAAACCCGCCCCGCACTTACGCGAGGCGATCGAGGCGACCCGGCTGATCATGCGCCAGGCCAGCGCCGGCGAGCCGATCCGCTACGAGGGCGAGTACTACGACATCGACATCAAGGGCTGGGTGCGCCCGCACCCGGCGGCGCGTGAGGCGGTGCCGATCTACACCGCCGCGGTCCAGGCCGGGATGGCGCGGATGGCCGGCGACGTCGCCGACGGGCTGATCGGCCACCCGATCCAGAGCCTGCGCTGGATCGACGAGGTGGTCGTCGACGCCTTCGAAACGGGGCTCAAGCGTTCCGATCGCGAGCGCCTGGACTTCGACTACCTGCCGACCGTCTGCTGCGCGATCGACGACGACGAAGAGCGGGCGATCGAGATGGCCCGCCGTACGATCTCCTTCTACGCGACGGTGAAGACCTACATGCCGCTCTGGGAGCTGCACGGCTTCGCCGACAACGCGGTCGCCGCCGGCGACGCCTTCCGGCGCGGGGACCTCGCCGCGGTCCCGGCCGCGATCAGCGACGAGATGGTCGAGACCTACTGCGCCGCCGGCCCGCTCGACAAGGTCCGGGCCCGGGTCGAGGCGACGGCCGAACGCGCCGACGGCCTCTTCCTGACCCCGCCGACCTACTTCATCTCGCCGGAGGAACTGAGCGAGTTCCAGAACCGGCTGATCGACGCCTTCGGGCCCGCCGCGCGCTGACTCCCGCCGACGGATCGCGCGAACTCGAAGTGCTGGAGCGCGTGCGCGCGATCCCGCCCGGCCAGGTCGCGACCTACGGCGACGTCTCGCCCGGCGCCCCGCGCTTCGCCGGCACCGTCCTCTTCGGCACCGCCGAGCCCGACCTGCCCTGGTGGCGCGTCGTCCGCGCCGACGGCTCGCTCGCCAAGGGCGCCCGTCAGCGACGACAACTGGTCGCTGAGGGCGTTCCCTTTCGCGGCGAGCGGGTCGAGATGAGCGCCGCCCGCTTCATCCCTGGCTAGGGGCAGATGACCACCAGGTGGAAGTCGGCGTCCTCGTTGGCGCCGTCTTTGTCCTTGGTGTGGACTTCGATCGCGTTGGCGTTGGCCGCGGCGGTGTTGGTCTGGGCGTAGCCGGAGCCGGGCACGGTGGTGCCGGCGTTGTTGCGGGCGGCGACGTTGGCGCAACCCGAGATGTTGGCCGGGAAGACGACGGAGACGCCGCCCCCGCCCTCGACCGCGGTGATCGTGCTGTCGCTGGCCCGGGCGAGTACCGCGTTGGTCGGGCCGGCGGGGTTGTTGACGACCGCCCAGTAGGTGTGCGCGGCGCGCTTCGCGGACGGCACGACGCCGAGCTTGTTGGTGTTGATCTGGAACCCGGTGAGGGTCTTTTTCTTCAGCTTGCCGCCGCCGATCGTCTGCTTCATGATCGCGCCGCCGTTGATCTGCTGGGCGGCGTAGGCGGTGCCGCCGAGGGCGGCTATCAGGGCAATGATCGCGACGACCATCGCCGGGGACGGACGCCGCTTCTTGGGCGTGCTCATCTGGACTCCCTTTCTCCAGTGGGGCTTTATCGGGACCGTGCCCGATACCTGCCCTAACCCGGGAGGGCTGAAACGAAGCGGTCGAAAGCCTGCATATCGGTGACCTCGGGGCCGTGGCCGGGGAGGATCAGACTCGGGTTGAGCTCGGCCAGCCTGCGGATCGAGCGGCGGTTCTCGGCCGGGTCGTAGGTGAAGATCGCCGGCGGCTCCTTGATCCCCGGCAGGGCGGTGGCATAGCTCATGTTGCGGATCACGTCGCCGCAGATCGCCACCCGGTCGTCCTCGCGGAAGAAGATCACCTCGCCGCGGGCGTGGCCGGGCGCGTGCACGACCCGGAAGCCGGCGACCTCGTCGCCCTCCTCGAGCACGCGGTCGACCTTGTAGGGCGGCCCCTGCCAGATCGCCCGGATCACCTGGTTGATCGGGTTGCTCGCCGCCGCTTCCTGCATCGGCCGCTTGCCTTCCATCGCTTCGACGTCGTCGGCGTGGCAGGCGAGCGGGACGCCGCGCGCCTCGCAGACGTCCTTGGCGACGCCCTGGTGGTCGGGGTGGGCGTGGGTGAGGGCAAGCAGCGAGATCTCCCGCCCCTCGAGCTCGGCGAAGATCCGCCGCTTGTCCCAGCGGCGGCCGGCGTCGATCAGCACGTCCTCGGCCAGGTAGACGTTGATCGTCGGCGCCGGGACCTCCTTCAGCCGCCAGACGCCGGGAGCCAGGTACTTCACGTCAGTGGCTGATGCCGAGGGTGCCGCGCGGGTCGCCGCTGTGGTCGGCGAGCTCCTCGAGCCGGGCGATCTGGCGCTCGCCTTCGATCCGCGCCGGGTGCTCTGCGGGCAGCGGCTCGATCAGGCGGCGGATCCGATTGCGGACCTGGAGCGCGAAGTGCGGGGTGGAGGGGCCGGCGAGGGCGCGGATGTCCTCGGGCGTGACCTCGCCGCGGGAGAGCAGCTGGGGGTTCTCCGCCTCGCTCATTCGCCGCCGCCGATCTTTTCGAGCTCGGCCAGCTCGTTGACTTCCGCCTGCTGGTTCAAGTCGATCGCCTCCTGGTCGCCGATCACCCACACATGGTTGTAGAAGGCGCGGGTCGGGTTGTCCGTGTATCCGGGCTTCACGTCGAGAAAGTAGTCGCGTACCTCGTTCGGCAGCGTATCGGCGCTGTCGGTGAGCAGCAACGGCCCCCAGGTCCCCGAGCCCGAGAGCGGCGCCGCGGCGGCCGCGTTCAGCGTTGCGTCCTCGCGGACGAGGACGAAGCCGTGGCCGGGGTCGTTGATGTTCCAGCCGAAGCCGTCGTCGCCGTAGCGGGCGAAGGCGATCGCGTTGGCGACCGGGTCCTCGCCGCCGACCCGGGTCGCCGTGCCGCCGATCTGCTCGGCTTCGCGGAGGATCTCCGAGGAGACGACCGCGGCGGGGCCGAGCACGTAGATCGGCGCCCTGGTGTGCTTTTCGAGGTATTCGACGGTGGCCGGCGGCAGGTCGTCGCCGCCGGCGAAGAGGACGGGATCGCCGGAGCGCGCCGCCCAGGCCGCGGCCGGCATCGCGAACTCCGGCGCGTCTTCGGGGGCGATCACGATGTGGGCGGGGGGCTTGGGCAGCAGCTTGTCGCGCAGGGTCGCGAGCTCGGCCGCGGCGGCGGCCGGGGAGGTGGCCGTGACCTCGTTCGTCCGCTTCGGGTCGAGGGCGGCCAGCGCTTCCTCCGTCGCCGTCGGCATCGAGCTCCTGGTGCCGAACAGGATCGGAGCGCGCACCGGCGGCGCCATCAGACTCGCCGCGGCGATCGCCGCGGCCCAGTTGTCTTCGTCGACCAGGGTGACCGAGTCCGGGCGTTGCGAGGGGCTGGTCGAGGGATAGACGGCGAGCGCCACCGCGGCGGCGTTGGCGGCGGGGTCGGCGCCGCCGACCCGGGTCGGGTTGTTGGTCGCGAAGCCGGGGAAGCCGAGCTCGGCCGCGGTCGCGGCGGTGCCCTCCTCGCCACTGGGCTGGGTGGTCGCCGCGCCGTCTCCCGAGGTCGTCTCCTCCTTGCCGCCGCCGGTTCCGCCGATGATCGCGACGACGATGAAGAGGACGGCGACGACGACCAGCAGCGCCAGCAGCTTCGGCGTCAGCGGCTTCGGCTTGCGGGCGCGGGGGGGACGGGGCTGCTTGGCTGGGGGCACAGGCTCGGGCTTCGGCTTCTCGGGCTCCCGCTCCGTCTTCGCCGCCTCCGGCTTGGGCGGCGCCGGGCTCTCTTTCGGCTCCTCTTTTGGCGCCGGCTCCGGCTCCTGCGGCGGTGGAACGTCGGCGTTGATCGGGCGGTCGGCGCTCACCCGCCGAACGCTACACCGACCCCTGTCGAGGTGGGCCGCGGCGGCCCGGGACCCCCGCCGCTTCAGCTAAAGTGTCCGAAAACTGGCTGACTGACCAGTCAATCAGCCGCCGGCCCGCGATCAGCGACGACCAAGGTAGGGACATGAACTTCGAACTGAACGACGAGCAGCTCGCCTTCAAAGCCAAGTGCCGCGCCTTCGCGAAGGACGTCATCCGCCCGGCCGCGCGCAAGCACGACGAAGAGGAGAGCACCCCCTGGGAGGTCGTCAAGGAGGCCCGCCGCCAGGGCCTGCAGGGGATCGACTACCTGCAGATGACCGCCGCCGACGGCGACGGCCAGATGGGCGCGATCGCCGCCGAAGAGATGCACTGGGGCTGTGCCGGCACGGCGCTGGCGATCGCCGGCTCCGGCCTTGCCGCGGCCGGGATCGCGGCGACCGGCACCCCGGAGCAGATCGGCTACTGGGTGCCCGAGTGCTTCGGCACCGGCGACGAGATCAAAATGGGCGCCTACGCGGTGACCGAGCCGCAGGCCGGCTCCGACGTGAAGAGCCTGAAGACGACCGCGGTGCGCGACGGCGACGAGTGGGTCCTCAACGGGACCAAGGTCTTCATCACCAACGGCGGGATCGCCGACGTCCACGTCGTCGTCGCCGCTGTCGACCCCGAGCTCGGGACCCGCGGCCAGGCGACCTTCGTCGTCGGCAAGGGCACCCCCGGCCTCAGCCAGGGGAAAAAGGAGACCAAGCTCGGGATCCGCGCCTCGCACACCGCCGAGGTCGTGCTCGAGGACTGCCGGATCCCGGCCGAGAACCTGCTGGGCGGCGAGGAGAAGCTGGCGAAGAAGCTCGAGCGGGCGCGCTCCGGCCAGAAGTCGCGCTCGGCCGACGCCCTGGCGACCTTCGAGATCACCCGGCCGATCGTCGGCGCCTCGGCCCTGGGCATCGCCCAGGCCGCCTACGAGTGGACCCTCGAATACCTCGACAGCCAGTCCGAAGGCGGCGTCCCGATGCTGAAGATCCAGCGCATCCAGCAGACGCTGGCCGACGTCGCGACCGAGATCGAAGCGGCGCGCCTGCTGGTCCAGCGCGCCTCCTGGATGGGCCGCAACGGGGTGCCGATGACCGGCGGCCAGGGCTCGATGTCGAAGCTCAAGGCCGGCGACGTGACGATGTGGGCGACGACCACGCTGATGGACCTGGTCGGCCCCTACGCCTGGAGCACCGAGTGCCCGCTGGAGAAGTGGTTCCGCGACGCCAAGATCTACCAGCTGTTCGAGGGCACGGCGGAGATCCAGCGGATGGTCATCTCGCGGATGCAGGCGCGCGAATACGCCGAGCGCCTCGGCTACGGGCTTGAAGTTGCGGCCGCGGCAACCGAGCAGAAGAAGGAGCCGGTCCCGGCCTAAGCTCCGGTCGTGCACTCGCACGACCACGACCACGGGCACTCGCACGGCTACGGCGCGCACGCGCTGGAAGCGCGGCGCGAGGACAGTCGCCGGCGGCTCTGGATCGCGCTGGGGATCAATCTCGGCCTGCTCGTCTTCGGGGTCGTCGGCGGCCTGATCACCGGTTCGCTGGCGGTGCTCGCCGACGCCGGGCACGTGCTCTCGGACGCCGGCGCGATCGCCCTGGCGCTGTTCGCGGCGCAGCTGGCGGCGCTGCCGGCGGCCGGTCGCCGCACCTTCGGCTACCAGCGCTCGGAGGTCCTGGTCGCCCTGGTCAACGGCCTCACCCTGGTCGCGATCAGCATCGCGATCGCGATCGCCGCCTTCGGCCGCTTCTCCGATCCGCCGGAGATCGAGGGCTGGGGCGTGCTCGCGATCGGCGTCGTCGGCCTGCTCGGCAACCTCGCCGCGACCTGGGTCCTGGCGCGTGGCCAGCGCGAGGACATCAACCTCGAGGCCGCCCTGCGCCACTCGGCCGCCGACGCGCTCGGCTCGGTCGGCGTATTGATCGCGGGTGCCTGGGTCCTGTTCGGCGGCTCGCCGATCGTCGACCCGATCGTCGGCCTGCTGATCGCCGTGCTCGTCCTCGCGTCCTCCTGGCGGCTGATCAAGGAACCGCTCGACGTGCTGATGGAGTCGGCCCCGGCCAACCTCGACGTCGACCGGCTCGGCGCCGCGATCTGCGCCGAGCCAGGGGTGCGCTCGGTCCACGACCTCCACGTCTGGACCGTGACCGCCGGCTTCGGCGCGATCGCCGCCCACGTAGTCGTCGCCACCGGCTCTGACCGCGACCTGATCCGCCGCCGCCTCGAGCTCGCCCTGGGTGAGGAGTTCGGAATCGAGCACACGACCCTGCAGATGGAGGAGGAGGCCGACCAGGCGCTGCTCCACGTCGAGAACGCCCCCGAGCCCTAATTCGGGCGCAGTTGTCCCCGGCATCCGGGGAGAACTGCGTTTACCGCATCGCAAAGCCGGATATATGGCCATTGGAGCAACCCGATGGGTTACCTTTAGCAATCGGAGATGGTTCGTCAGGCGCACACCTACCTAGTGGGCGCGGTGTCGGGGGCGGTGCTGATCGCCATCGCCATCGCGCTGTTCGTCGTGCTCGTGTCCGCGCAGGTCTTCGGCGACTGGCCGATCGCCGGGCTTGGCGGCGCCAAGGAGACGGCGGTCCACGAGGGCCAACCGGTGAGCGGCTCCGGGGGTGGCGCCGACACCGCCGCGGCTGCTGCCGCCGGCGCGACGACCGCGGCCGGGGGCGCCAATGCGAAAGCGGGCGGCAATGACGGCGCAAGCGGTGCCGCCGGCGACTTCCGCGGCGGCTCCACCACCGAAAGCCAGGCCGCGGGCGACGCGGTCGGCGGCGGGGGCCAGGGCGGCTCCGGCGGCGCTCCCTCGAGTCCAGGGACGACCAACCCCGGGGGCGGCCCGTCTTCGCCGAGCACCGGCTCTGGCGGCGGTTCCGGCGCTGGACCGAGCGGCAGCGGCGGTTCGAGCCCGGCCTCCTCGCCCTCGCAGACCGTCACCGGCACGGTCAACGACACGGTGACGCAAGTCGACCAGACGGCGACCGGCGGAGCGCTCGAAGCGACCGGTGTCACCCCGGTCACCGAAGGCGTCGTCAACGGCGTCGTCGGGCCCGAATCGGTGGTCGGCAAATCCGTCGACGGCGTCGCCGACACGGTCAACGGCCTCCTGACGCCCGGCAAATAAGACGCTGGCATTTCGCCGGGCCGCGCAGGGCAAGGACGCAGGGAGCGTGGCGTGCTTCGCACGCGAGCGACCGAGGACGCCGCCATGTGCGGCCCGGCGATGTCAGGAACCGTCAGAATGCCGCCCTGATGGCGAAGCGAGAACAGGCGGGGTCGGTCGCCAGCGGCGATCCGATCGAGGGGTCGGCGGTCTACCCGGTGGGCAGCCGGGTCAACGAGCGCGGCCACCTCGAGGTCGCCGGCTGCGACGTGGTCGAGCTGGCCGAAGAGTTCGGCACCCCCGCCTACATCTACGCCGAGGACGACCTGCGCGCCCGCGCCCGCGCCTACCGCGAGGCGTTCGAACGCCGCGGCGCCGACGCCGAGGTGGTCTTCGCCAGCAAGTCCTTCCCCTGCACCGCCGCCTACCGGCTGTTCGCGGAGGAGGGGCTCTCGGCCGACGTCGCCTCCGGCGGCGAGCTGCACATGGCGCTGCGCGCCGGCTTCGACCCCGACCGGATCCACATGCACGGCAACAACAAGACCGACGAGGAGATTCTCTTCGCGGCGCGGTCCGGGATCCGCCACCTGATCCTCGACTCCTTCGACGAGATCGAGCGCTGCGAGCGCCTGCTCGACGGGCCGCAGCGGGTGCTGATCCGGGTGACGCCGGGGATCAAGCCCTCGACCCACGACTACATCACCACCGGCCAGCTCGACTCGAAGTTCGGCTTCGGGCTCGAGGACGGCCTGGCGGCGAAGGCGATCGAGCGCGTGCTCGCCTCCGACAAGCTGCAACTGGTCGGGCTGCACGCCCACATCGGCTCCCAGATCTTCGAGCTCGAGCCCTACAAGCTGGCGATCCAGGCGCTCGGCAGCCTCGCCGGGGAGTGGTGCGAGGTGGTCAACGTCGGCGGCGGGCTCGGGGTCGCCTACACCGCCGAGGACGAGCCGCCCTCGATCGACTCCTACGTCGACGTCAAGGTCGAGGGGATCGCCGCGGTCTTCGGCGAGGGCGTGCGGATCCTGATCGAGCCCGGCCGCTCGCTGGTCGCCAACGCCGGCCTCACCGCCTACCGGGTCGGCACCGTCAAGGAGATCCCCGGCATTCGCACCTACGTCGCGGTCGACGGCGGCATGTCCGACAACCTGCGGCCGATGCTCTACGGCTCGCGCTACGAAGCGCTGGTCGCCGACCGCGCCGCCGCCACTCCCGACACCCTGGTCACCGTCGCCGGGATGCACTGCGAGTCCGGCGACATCCTTGTCCGCGACACGATGCTCGCCGAGCCCGCCGTCGGCGACGTCCTCGTCACCCCCGCGACCGGCGCCTACGGCCACGCGATGGCGAGCAACTACAACGGCGTCACCCGGCCCCCGGTCGTCTTCTGCCGCGACGGCGAGGCCCGCGTCGTGGTCCGGCGCGAGACCTACGACGATTTGACCGTTCGCGATGTCTGACGGTCCCAAACCGGTCCGCATCGGCCTGCTCGGCCGCGGCAACGTCGGCGGCGCTTTCGCCGCGCTGCTCGGCGAGCGCGCCGCGGCGGTCGAGGCGGCGACCGGGCGGCAGCCGGAGCTGGCCGGGGTCCTGACCCGCAGCGAGGGCGACTTCGGCGAGATCCTCGCCGGCTCGGACCTGGTCGTCGAGCTGATGGGCGGCACCGACGCCGCCCGCGACTACGTGGTCGACGCGCTGCGCGCCGGCAAACCGGTGGTCACCGCCAACAAGCAGCTGCTCGCCCAGCACGGCGACGAGCTGTTCGGGATCGCCCGCGAGGCCGGGGTGCAGCTGCGCTTCGAGGCGGCGGTCGCCGGGGTGATCCCGATCGTCCGCACGATCCAGGAGAGCTTCGGGGTGACCCGGATCGAGAAGGTCTTCGGGATCGTCAACGGCACCACCAACTTCATCCTCAGCGAGATGGCCGCGACCGGCGCCGGGTACGACGAGGTCCTGGCCCAGGCCCAGGAGCTCGGCTACGCCGAGGCCGACCCCTCCGACGACGTCAGCGGTGCCGACGCGGCGGCGAAGATGGCGATCCTCGCGCGGCTCGCCTTCCACACGCCGGTCAACCTCGCGGAGGTCCCCTACGAGGGGATCGAGGCGATCCAGCCCGACGACCTCGCCTACGCGAAGGAGCTCGGCCTCTCGCTGAAGCTGCTCGGCGTCGCCGAGCGCCGCGACGGCGGGATCAACGTCCGTGTCTTCCCCTGCTTCCTTTACCGCGGCCACCCGCTGGCGCCGATCGAGGGGCCCTTCAACGCGGTCATGGTCGAGGCGCCGGCGATCACCGAGGTGACGATGTCGGGGCCCGGGGCCGGCGGATTGCAGACCGCCTCGGCGGTGCTCGGCGACGTCGTCTCGATCCTCGCCGGGGAGGCGCCGGTCCACGAGACCCGGACCGAGCTGCCGATCGTCGCCGACGTCAGCTCCTCCTTCTACCTCTACCTCGAGGTCGCCGACCAGCCCGGCGTGCTGGCCGGGGTCGCGACCGTGCTCGGCGACCACGAGGTCTCCGTCAAGAGCGTCGTCCAGCGCGGCGCCGGCGAGGAGGCGCGGCTGGTGATGGTCGTCCACGAGTGCCTGGAGTCGCGCTTCACGGCGGCGATGGCGGCGCTTGGCGAGCTCGACGAGCTGCGGGCGCCGGCTCGCTCGATCCACGTGATCGAGGAGCAGTTCTAAATGGCGGCGGGCCTGATCGAGCGCTACCGCGACCGGCTCTCGCTGGAGCCCGGCGATCCGGTCGTGACGCTGAACGAGGGCTCGACGCCGCTGATCGAGGCGCACCAGCTCTCCGAGCGGATCGGCGCCCGCGCCTATCTCAAGTTCGAGGGCGCCAACCCGACCGGCTCCTTCAAGGACCGCGGGATGACCGTGGCGGTCTCCCGCGCCAAGGGGCGCGGGGCGGAGGCGGTGATCTGCGCCTCGACCGGCAACACCGCCGCCAGCGCCGCCGCCTACGCGGCGCGGGCCGGGCTGACCGGGGCGGTGATCGTGCCCGAGGGCAAGATCGCGATCGGCAAGCTCGCCCAGGCGCTGATGCACGGTGCCCGCGTCGTCGCCCTCCAGGGCAACTTCGACGACGCTCTGACGATCGTCCGCGAGATCGCCCAGAAGCACCCGGTCGAGCTCGTCAACTCGGTCAACCCGCACCGGATCGAAGGCCAGAAGACGGGCGCCTTCGAGATCGTCGAGGAGCTCGGCGAGGCACCCGGGGCATTGGCGATCCCGGTCGGCAACGCCGGCAACGTGACCGCCTACTGGCGCGGCTTCCAGGAGCTGGAGACGGCCCCGGTCCTCTACGGCTTCCAGGCCGAAGGCGCGGCGCCCCTGGTCGTCGGCGAGCCGGTCGCCAACCCCGAGACCGTCGCCTCGGCGATCCGGATCGGCAACCCCGCCCGCTGGGAGGAGGCGATGGCCGCCTTCACCGGCTCGCGCGGCCGCGTCGCCGCCGTCTCCGACGAGCAGATCCTCAACGCCTACCGCTGGCTGGCCGACACCGAAGGCGTCTTCTGCGAGCCGGCATCCGCCGCCTCGGTCGCCGGCCTGCTCGCCCATGGCCTGCCTGTGGTCGAGGGCACCGAGCCGCCGGAATCGGTCGTCTGCGTGCTCACCGGCCACGGCCTCAAGGACCCCGACACCGCCTTCGGCAAAGCGCCCGCGGTGATCAACTGCGAGAACGAGCTCAGCGCCGTCGAGCGGGCTGTTTTCGACTGAGCGACTGACCACTGGGGGGAGAGTCGACCGCTGCCGGGCCTTGGTCCGGCGTGCGAATGACCCGGCACGCGAAGAACGAATGCCGCCTCTACAAGGTCGATTTGGCCGATGCTGAAGCGGTTATCGCTCGCCCCCACCGGATTCTCCGGGACGAGGGTGGCAGCCGATCTACGAGGCGCCGGTTCGGGGCAGGACGATGTGGGTGATCGTCGCGCTTGACGAGCCGGATCTGATCGTCACTATCTACCCGAAAAGGAAATGATGCGAGGCGACTTCGACACCGAGGCAAATGCTCTGGAAATCGACCTGGTACGCAGCGAGCACGCGGACTACGCTGAGATCGTCGATAAGAGTTGCTGCCATGTTCATATGGTCGGCGACGAAGCGGTGAACATCTCTCTGCTCACTCCGCGGAAGCACCTCGACCTCCTGTCTGTCGTCGCCGAGCGCTACGAACTCGACGCCGAGGAGCTGCTCGCCACCGCGCAGGCGGCCCTTGCCGCCCCTGACCACCTGGTCGAGGTCTCGATCGGCAAGTCGCTCGTCGCCTGACCGGCGCGCCCGGTAGAAGTCAGCCCGATGACCGCGCGCCACAGGCTTGTCCGCGTTCCCGCCTCCTCGGCGAATCTCGGGCCGGGCTACGACGCGATGGCGGCGGCGGTCTCGCTGCACCTGGAGCTGGAGGTCGAAGAGACGGGGGAGTTCTCGCTCGACCCTGGCGGGCTCGACGTCTCGACCGGGCGCGACAACCTGATCGTGCGGGCCTTCGAGAGCCTGAAACCGGCCGACGGGATCGCCTTCCGGCTGAACAGCGAGATCCCGCTGGCCCGCGGCCTTGGCTCCAGCGCAGCGGCGATCGTCGCCGGGCTGGTCGCCGCCGACCACCTCTTCGAGCTGGCGCTGACGAAAGAGGAGCTGCTGGTCCGGGCGAGCGAGATCGAGGGCCATCCGGACAACGTCGCCGCGGCAATTTACGGCGGCTTCGTCGTCTGCGGCCCGGGCGCCGAGGGGCAGCCGCTGGCCAGCCGCTTCGATCCGCCCGGCGGGCTCGAGGGGGTCGTCGTGATCCCCGCCGAAGAGGTCTCGACCAGGCTGGCCCGCGAGGCGATCCCGGACGTGGTGCCGCTCGCCGACGCGGTCGCCAACGTCTCCGCTGCCGCGCTGCTCGTATTGGGGCTGCAGAGCGGCGACCTCGACCTGGTCTCGCGCGGGGTCGCCGATCACATCCACCAGCCGCGCCGCCGCGACCTCTACCCGCGCTCGATGGAGATCGTCGACGCGGCCGGTGAGCTCGGCGCGCTCGGCGCCACGATCTCAGGGGCCGGCCCGACCGTGCTGGTCTGGACCACCTGGCAGGAGGCCGGCAACGTCGCCGCCGCGCTGGAGGAGCGCTGCACCGGCTGGGCCGAGGTGATGCGGCTGCCGTTCGAGTTGCTCGGCGCCGACGTGCCCGAGCTTTGATCTAGGGTCCGTCCATGGACTGGGTCGTGCAGGTGGGCCTGGTCGAGCTCGCCTTGGGAGGGTTGCTCGGCTGGGCGATGGTGATGCGGGACGAGAAGCCGGAGTGGCTGACCCGGATCGGCGTGGTCGCGCCGCACCGGATTCGCCAGGTCCATCTCGACTACGTGATGATGGGCCTGATCCTGATCGCGGTCGGCCTCGCGGTCCCCGACCTGCCGACGGCGATCGCGGTCGCGCTGGTCTTCGGGACCTTCGTCAACCCCTTCCTCTTCGTCCCGCTCGCCTTCGACCCCCAGATCGACAAACGCGGCTGGTACCGGGCGCTCGCGGTCGTCTCCTTCCTCGCCGTCAGCGGCGGCCTGGTCGCGGCGGCGATCGTCGGTCCCGCCTGAGCCACCCCGTCCAGAAGGGAATGGGAAATCCGTCCGATCCGCCGGCCGGCGGGCTTAGGATCGCGCCATGCCGACCTCGCGGAAGTTCCCACTGCTCGCCATCCTCGCCGCCGCCGCGCTGCTGCTGGTGCTCCCAGCCGCCGCCCAGGCCTCGCTGACCTTCGTGCGCGGGCAGCTCAACCGCGCCGTCTACGTGGCCAAGGACGACGGCAGCGGGATCCGCAAGATCGGCCCCGGCAACAGCCCCCACATGGCGCCCGACGGCGCCTCCGTCGCCTACTTCCACGAAGGCCCCGGCCACGGCACCGAGTTGAAGCTGGCGCCGGTTTCCGGCGGCCCCGGCAAGACGCTGATGGTCGGCTGGCGCGAACCCTTCTACCTCGAGTTCTCCCCCGACGGCGAACAGATCCTCGCTCTGCGCGGGGCCGAACTCGGGAAGCGCAAGCTGGTCCTGATCACGATCGCGACCGGCGCCCAGAAGGTGCTGGCGAGCGGCTACTTCAACGGCTTCAGCTTCGATCCCGAAGGCAACCAGGTCGTCTACGCGAAATCGAACAGCGAAAGCTACCCGCCGCGCAGCGACGTCTACCGCGTCTCCGCCGCCGGCGGCAAAGCGGTGGCGCTGACCAAGGACCGCCGTTCGCAGGATCCGCTCTGGGGCCCGAGCGGGAAGATCGCCTTCGTCAAGCAGCTCGACGCGAACAAGCGCAAGTACGGGCCGAAGAACGAGATCTACCTGATGGACGAAAACGGCAAGGGCGTCAAACGGCTCACCCACACGAACGTCGACCAGCTGCTCCAGGGCCTCTTCCCGACCGCCTGGTCCGGCGACGGCAAGCGCCTGCTGACCGAGTTCCAGGGCCAGGACACCAGCTACGCCGTCGGCGTCAACGCCGTCACCGGCGCCCAGAAGCCGATCGGCCCGGCGGGGGAGTCGGGCTTCGTCGGCACCGCGCTCTCCAGCAACGGCAAGACCGTGCTCGGCTTCGAAGGCGGCTTCGACCCCGGCAACAAACACACCGTCGTCACCCGCCCCTTCAACGGCGGCAAAGCGAAGACTTTGGTCAACAACGCCTCCGAACCCGACTGGAGCTTCTAGCCGGCATGTCGAGTTCGTTCCGACGTAGGGAACAAACTCGACAGGTCAGTCCAGCAGCCCGACCTGGCGCAGGATCGAGACGCTGTCGGACCAGACGTCCTTGCGCTTGACCAGGCCGCCCTCGAAGGGGATCGCGTCGATCCCGTCCCACTCGACCCGGCGGCCGGTCGGCTCGGCGACGAGGTCGCCGCGGCGCATCGTCCTGGCGTGGGTCGCGCTCGCGGTCCATTCCTGGACGACCAGGCCCTCGCGCACGTAGAGGCGCCGGGTGGTGAAGGCGATGTCGGGCCAGGTCTCGAAGATCGAGCCGATGTGGGCGCGCGCCTCCTCGCCGACCGCCGACTCGCCGGCGGTGTGGTTCTCGAAGACCATGTCCGCTGCGTGCATCGCCATGATCGCGTCGAGGTCGTGGGCGTTCCAGGCCGCGTTGTAGCGGTCGATCGCCTCCTGGAGGGCGGGTGCCGAATCAGGCCCTGGATCTGAGTCGTTCGTGGCGATAGTGTCGAGCCTAGATGGCGAACGGGTCGACGATCAAGCACCGGGACGAGTTCGAGCGCATGGAGGGCTCCGGCGACTGCACCTGGCTGCTCGCCCGCAAGGCGCTCGGCACCGGCTGCTTCGGCTACAACCTGGTCGAGATCGGCCCGGGCGGCGGGATCCCCGAGCACGACGAGGCCGCGAGCGGCCAGGTCGAGCTCTACGTGATCCTCGAGGGCGAGGCGGTTCTGGTGATCGACGGCGAGGAGGCCGTGGCGCCGGCCGGCACCTTCGCCTCGATCGAGGCGGCCTCGACCCGCAAGATCCTCAACCGCTCGGAGGCGCCGGTGACGGCGATGCTGATCGGTGTGGATCCGAGCGGCAGCTACGAGCCGATGTCCTGGGCCTAGGTCCGAACGCGGAAGTTCCCGGTACGGGGGAAATAGGCGCTCCCGCTCAGCGTTTCTCCCTGCAAAGCGCAACAAACCCGAGTGGTCTGGGCGGATTTGGACCCGGCGCCTATAATTCCCGGACCCGTCAACCCGTCGCGCACCCGCTCGAAGAAGGTGTGGAAACCGGGAGGAACTCCATGTCGAAGTCCCAGTCGCGCCGCGGCTCCGAAGTCGAGCGGTACTCGCCGGAGCGCCCCTATAGGCCCTTGGTCTCCCCGCCGAGCGTCGAAGACAACGACGCCTGCGGCATCTACGCGTCGGTCCGCAAAGACGGGACGCCGAGTCACGAGCCGATCGAGCTGGCGCTGCCGGCGCTGCAGAAGATGCTCCACCGGGCCGGCAACGTCGACGGCGAGGGCGACGGCTGCGGCCTGATGCTCGACATCCCGCGGAAGATCTGGTCGGAGGAGGTGCGCAGCGGCGGCCACGATCCCTCACTCGCCCTCGACGACGCCTTCGCGGTCGCCCACATCTTCATCGAGCGCTCGCAGGACCGCGAGAAGATCCAGCACGACGCCCGCGAACTGCTCAACCAGGGCGGCTTCCGGATCCTCGCCGAGCGCGAAGGCGTCGTCGACTCGACCGCCCTCGGCCCGACCGCGCGCGAGGAGGAGCCGATCTTCTGGCAGCTCGCCGGGCTCGTCCCCGAGGCCGACCGCCGCGACCCGCTGCTGTTCGAGCTGATGAACGAGCTCGAGCAGGGGCTCGACGTCCACGTGCCCTCGTTCTCGGCGACCACCTGCGTCTACAAGGTGATGGGCGCGCCGGTCGTGCTCGCCTCCTACTACCCCGACCTGCGCGACCCGCGCTTCGAGACGGTCGCGGCGCTCGGCCACAACCGCTACTCGACCAACACCTGGCCCTCCTTCAAGCGCGTGCAGCCGTTCTCGGTGATCGGCCACAACGGCGAGATCAACACGATCGAACAGCTGCGCCAGGAGGCGAAGATGCTGGCGGTGCCGATCCGCCCCGGCGCCTCCGACTCCCAGGACCTCAACCGCACGATCGAAACGATGGTCAGCCGCGAGGACCTCACCCTGGCCGAGGCGATGGAGATGCTGGTGCCGCCGATCGTCGAGGAGATCAAGCGCCTCCCCGAGGACCTGCACGGCTTCTACATGTACCTGCACCAGGCGATGGGGCCGTTCGCGCAGGGCCCGGTGGCGCTGATCTCCCGCCACGCCGACGAGTGCGTGTTCTCAGCCGACGCGATGGGCCTGCGGCCGCTCTGGCAGGTCGAGACCGAAGCCGACTTCGTCTTCAGCTCCGAGCCCGGCGTCGTCTCCGTCCACGACATGGTCTCCGAGCCGAAGCCGCTCGCCCCCGGCGAGAAGGCGCTGGTCCTGATCGACCCGGCCGCCCGCCGCTCGACCCTGCACCCGCACGACGAGA
This sequence comes from Solirubrobacterales bacterium, assembly GCA_033856455.1. Classification (GTDB taxonomy): domain Bacteria; phylum Actinomycetota; class Thermoleophilia; order Solirubrobacterales; family 70-9; genus VAYN01. Next base: position 22,005 of record JAWVEZ010000192.1, read on the forward strand.
TGCTGCGGATCGTCCGCGACCGCTGGCTGGACCGCAACGGGATCGACGCGGTCGCCGGCTACGACCGGGCGCTGGAGACCGGCGGGCCGCTGGAGGGCGACGACGTCCCCGGCTACTCCGAAGCCGGCCCCGAGGAGCCGGTCAAGGTCGAAGACCGCGTGCTGGCCGGGTTCGGCTGGCAGCGCGACGACGTCAAACTGGTCCAGCAGATGGCCTCCAACGGGGCCGAGCCGGTCGGCTCGCTCGGCTACGACGGCCCGCTGGCGGCGCTCTCGCCGGAGCGCCAGAACCTCGCCGACTACTTCAAGGAGACGGTCGCCGTCGTCACCAACCCGGCGCTCGACCGCGAACGGGAGCTCGAGCACTTCTCGACCCGCGCCCTGTTCGGGCGCCGGCCCTCGCTCGACAACGCCGGCGAGGACACCGGCACGGTCGAAACCGAGTTCCCGATCCTGCTCGGCGGCCACCACGGGCTGGCGCCGCTCTCCGACAAGACCTACCGCAAGATCGCCCGCGACCATCACACCTACCTGCTGGAGGACCTCTGGGAGGAGTTCCGCGGCCGCGCCGCCGCGGTCGACATCTCGCTGCTGGAGTCGGAGACGACCCAGGGCGCGATCGAGCGGATCAAGCAGGAAGCGGTGAAGAAGGTCCGCAACGGGGCCGAGCTGCTGATCCTCACCGACCGCACCGTCTACGACGGCGAGCGCCGCTACCTCGACCCGCACCTGGCGACCTCCTCGGTCGACCAGGCGCTGAAGCAGTTCAAGGTCGAGCGCGGCGAAGAGAACCTGCGCCGGCGCTGCGGGATTGTCCTGCGCTCCGCCGCGATCCGCAACGTCCACGACGTGATGCTGGCGCTCGGTCT
>JAWVEZ010000193.1:0-4765 GCA_033856455.1 Solirubrobacterales bacterium
CCGGCCGGCGCCCGGCTGAAGATCGTCGTCGAGGCGGATCCATGCGCCGGGCAGGCGGGCGACCGGGTGCAGCTCAACCGCGGTGGCAAGCGAGTCAGCTCCAAGCTCCTCGACGACCGCTGCCTTGCCCGCTTCTTCCTCCGCGTCAAGGGCCCGGCGACCTTCAGGGCACTGCTGGTCGGAAGCGAAGAGATCCGCTCGCAGCGGCTCACGGTGGTGCCGCAGCATCGCGCCGCCGGCTAGCGCAGCCAGGTGCGGACGATCGCGTTGGCGAAGCCGACGCCGTAGCGGAAGACCGCCGGCTTCTTCGAGTGGCCGTGCAGGCGCTGTTCGACCGTGATCGGGATCTCCCTGGCGGGGATCCCGCGCTTGATCGCCTCGATCATGAACTCGGAGGTGTGGAACTGCTCCTGGCGCAGGACCAGCTGCGGCAGCACCGTGGTGCGTACGGCGCGGTAGCCGTTCGAGCAGTCGGTGACGTGGGTGCGGGTGATGAACGAGACGACCCGGTTGAAGAAGACGATCCCGAGCTCCCGCGCGAAGTGGTTGCGGTCGGCGTGGCCGAGCACCCGTGAGCCGTGGGCGACGTCGACTTCGCCGTCGAGCACCGGTTTGACCAGGCGCTCCATCTCGTCGGGGCGGTGCTGGCCGTCGGCGTCGAGGGTGACGACGACCTCGGCGCCGGATTCGACCATCAGCCGGTAGCCGGTGCGGAGCGCCGCGCCGCCGCCGCGGTTGGTGACGTGGCGGGCGACGCTGGCGCCGTGCTCGGCGGCGACGTCGCCGGTCCCGTCGCGGGAGCCGTCGTCGACCACCAGCACCTCGGTGCCGACGCCGCAGACCGCGGCCGGCATCTGCTCCAGCACGGTGCCGATGTTCTCGGCCTCGTTGTAGGCGGGGATCAGGATCGCGACCTTGGCGCGGAAGCGCTCCGGCAGACCGGCCTGGCGGAACTCCTCCCAGGCCAGCCCCTCGAGCGCGGCCGAGAGCTGGCGCGAGTTGCGCGCCGCGACCGAGAGCGCCCGCAGGCAGAGCAGGAAGAGGATGAAGATCGCGAAGACGGCGAGGCCGAGGATGCGCCCGCCGTTGCCTTTTTCGAAGGAGAAGGCGGAGAGCAGGCCGTCGACGATTTCGGTTCCGGAGACGAGCGCCAGGGCGATGCCGGAGCCGAGCAGCAGCAGGACGTCGGCGTTGCGCAGGGAGCGGCGACGGCCGACCGCGTAGGCGATCAGGATCGCAGCGATCGCCAGGCCGACGCCGCGGAGGGCCGTCAGCTCGGCGGGGAAGATGCTTGCGGTGAGCGCCATGAGCGGCCAGAGGATATGGCCGCGAGCACCCAGAACAGCGCCAAACCGGCAAGTGGGAAGACCAGCGTCATCAGCACCTCGTTGCGCCGCGGGGCCGCCAGCGAGACCGCTCCGACCGCGGTGACGAGGACGACCGGGGTCGCCAGCGCGACCAGCTCCCACCAGCGCCGGCGCAGTCCGAGCAGCAGGAAGCCGGCGATCCCGAGCGCCACCAGGGCGATCTGCACGACCCGTCCGGGCGTGCTGCTCATCGCTTCCCCGACCCCGCTCGACCACATCCGGCCGACCTTGCGCACGGTCATCGCCGCGTATTCGAGCGGGTCTTCCGAGAAGTAGTCGGAGAGGTTTTCTTTGCCGATCTTGCCGAGCGCCTCGTCGCGCGGCAGGTCGGGGTACCGCGCCGCGACCCTGTTGAACAGCGGCGTCGGGTCGACTTCCTCGAGCTCCTGGGAGTGGGGGTCGAGCTCGAGCCCGTCGTAGCGCTCCGCCAGGATCGCCTTGACCCGCTGGTATTCGCCGTCGGCGGGCAGGTAGGTGCCGACGTAGAGGGCCTTGCCGCCGCCGGTCGAGATCGGCACCGTGCGGTCGAGCACGACCTGGTTGCGGATCGTCCAGGGCAGGATCACGACGATCACCCCGGCGGCCATCACCAGCGCGGTCGTCGCGCGCCGTTCCCAGCCGGCCCCGGTTGGCCGGAAGGCGGCGATGATCGCGAAGGCGATGCCGACCAGGAGATATTCGGGCCGGAACATCGCGGTCAGCCCGAACAGGGCACCGGGGGCGAGCCAGGCGTACCAGGCGCGCTCGCGCTCGCTCGCCCAGAGGAAGGCGAGGATCGCCGCGGGCAGGGTGAGGATCGCCGGCGGCTCGCTCATCAGCTCTCCGGTCGAGTGGATGAACGGCGGGTAGACGGCGACCGCGGCGGCGGCGAAGAGGCCGACTCCCGCGGACGGGCCGTCGTCGTCGCCCTCCGGCCCCTCGCGGCGCCGGACGCTCCGGCCGAGGCGCCGTCCCAGCGCGTAGACGACGAGGATCGCGGCCAGCCCGCAGAGCGCCTCGACGATCCGCGCCGTCCCTTCGCGGGCGCCGGCGGTCAGGTAGAAGGCCGCCGCGTAGAGCAGCGGCGCCCCCGGCGACCAGTCGCTGGAGTCCTCGAATTCCGGCCCCCCGAAGCTGCCTTCGGTGTAGAGCGCCTTGGCCAGCGCGTAGTAGGCGCGCGAGTCGTCGGCGGGATGCTCGACCGGGTTGACGACCACGTAGGCGCGGGCCACGAACCCGACCAGCAGGATCGCCCCGAGCGCGATCAGCGTCCTGCGCCCATGGCGCTCGGGCAACCCGCGGATCCAGTCGGCGACAGCGCTCAAGGCCGGCTCAGGCTACCCGGGCCGCCGACGGTCGCTGCATCAGGCCGCCCATGGCCGGCCTCAGGTCGCAAGCGTCGCCGCCCCTCCGTCCAGAGCCAGGTCACTCCGAAGCCGGCGCAGGCGGCGAGCAGCGGCAGCATCACCAGGACGCGGCGCGGGGAGGCGACGAGCAGGGCGCTGATCGCGGTGATCGAGAGGAAGACGGTGGCGATCACCAGCGCCTCCCAGCGCCGACGCCAGGTGAGGATGCCCAGGCCGGCCAGGCCGAGCGCGAGCAGCGCCCAGTGCAGTGCCTCCCAGGCTGGCTCGCGCATTACCTCGCGCGGCCCGTGCGACCAGACCCGCCCGATCTTGGTGGCGACGAAGCCGGCGTATTCGAGCGGCTCCTCGCTGACGTCGTCCCAGAGCTGTTCGCGCCCGATCCGCGACAGCGCCTGGTCGGATTCCAGCTCCGGGTAGGTCGCCGCGGCGAGCCGCGCGAGGATCTGCTCCAGGCGCAGCCGCTGGACGGCGTTCGGCCCGAACAGCTCCGGGTTTTCGGCGACCACCCCGGCCCCGACCTTCTCCGGGTCCCCGTCCGAAGGCAGGTAGGTGCCGGCGTAGAGCACCTGCCCGCCGCCGGTGGAGATCGGCACGAAGCGGTCCATCGCCACCGCGTTCCGCACGGTCCAGGGCACGATCACCACCGCCATCCCGGCCAGAACCAGCGCCGCCGCCCCCAGCCAGCGCCGCCAACCCCCAACCCCGGTGACGTCTGTAACCCTCTGGTTGACAAAGGCAAGGCGGTAGGCGCCCGAGGCAAAGACGACGATCGCCAGCAGGACGCCGACGCCGAGGTACTCGGGGCGGACCAGGGTGAGGGCGCCGAGCGCGAGGCCGGCAAGGAGCCAGCGCTTCCAGGCCACCGCACCCGATTCGCGGACGGCGTCCCAGGCCCAGAACATCGCCAGCACCCCGCCCGACAACAGCGTCGCCGCCAGCGGCTCGCTCATCAGCATCCCCCCGTACTCGAGGAACGCCGGATACACCGCCACGGCCAGGGCCCCGACGAGGCCTGCGGCGCCAGCCCGGGGTGGGCGATCGGGGGGGCCCGCCAGCCTCCGCCCGATCAAGTACGTGAACAACACCGCCAGCGAACCGACCAGCGCCAGCACCACCCGCGCCAGCTGTTCGTGCTCCCCGCCCGTCACCACGTAGAGCCCCGCCACGAACAGCGGCAGGCCCGGCGAGTAGTTGCTCGACGGCTGCGTCGCCGCCGGCCCCACGGTGAACCCCTCGCCGTCCTCGAGGTTGGCAGCGATCGCCGCGTAGGCCTGCGCGTCGTAGACCGGCGCCCGTCCGTCCCAGGCGTATCCCAGGCGTAAACCGAGCCCCAGCAGGAGGATCGCGACCAGCAGGGCGAGCCCGACCCGACCACCGTTGCGCTCCCCGAGTCCGCTTGGCATCCACCTGATTCAACTAAGCTGCCCCGCCTATGCGTGTTCTGATCCTCGGGGGCGACGGCTACCTGGGGTGGCCGACGGCTCTGCGGTTCTCCGCCCGTGGCCACGAGGTTTCCGTCGTCGACAACTTCGCCCGCCGCCGCTGGGTCGGTAACGCCGGCTCGGATTCGCTGACCCCGATCGCCGAGCTCGAGGCCCGGATCGGCGCCTGGGAGGAGCTGAACGGCGACCGGATTCGCAGCTTCGTCGGCAGCGTCGAGGACGGCGAGTTCCTCGACGAGGTGGTCGCCGAGACCAAGCCCGACGCGGTCGTCCACTACGGCGAGCAGCCCTCGGCGCCCTACTCGATGATCTCCCGCCAGACCGCGGTCGAGACCCAGCAGGCCAACGTGGTCGGCAACCTCAACCTGCTGTTCAGCATGCGCGACCACGTGCCCGACGCGCACCTGGTCAAGCTCGGGACGATGGGCGAGTACGGCCAGCCCAACATCGATATCGAGGAGGGCTACATCGAGATCGAGCACAAGGGCCGCAAGGACACTCTGCCGTTCCCGAAGCTGCCCGGCTCGCTCTACCACTGCTCGAAGGTCCACGACTCGACCAACATCCACTTCGCCTGCCGCACCTGGGGCCTGCGCGCGACCGACCTCAA
>JAWVEZ010000194.1:0-40832 GCA_033856455.1 Solirubrobacterales bacterium
CCGAAAAAGTACAAGCCGCCGGCAGGCACCCCAGACGCCCCGTGACCATCCACTCCAAAGAATCGACAGCGGCCCGCTGATGATCGGGAGCTGGCTTGGGGCGGTGGCGGGTTGGGCGGCCTCCCACGCGAGATTGGTGTTGCTCGTGGCCTTGGTGTTGGCGATCGGGGCGGCGGCCGGAGCGACGCAGATCTCGACCGACGCCGGGGTCTCGACCCTGGTCGACACCGACACCGAGCCCTACGAAGCGACCGAGGACGTCAAGCAGAGCTTCGGCGAAGAACCGGTGGTCGTGCTGGCCCGCGGCGACCTGCCGGAACTGATCCTCACCGAGAACATCTTCCGGCTGCTGCGGCTGGAGGGCTGCCTGGCGGCGAAAGTCCCGAAAGGCGGCAAGCCGCTGCCGGGGCCTTGCACCGAGCTGGCCGAGATGGAACCGGTCGAGTTCGTCGCCGGCCCGGCGACCTTCCTCAACGAGGCGGTGGTCCAGATCGAGACCCAGCTGCGCAACCTCGCCCAGCGGGTGCCGCCCGCCCAGTTCCAGGAATTCCTCCTCGCGGTCGCGACCAAGTACGGGATCACCAGCATCCCCACCCTCGACAACGAAGACTTCGTCGCCACCGTCGTCTTCGACCTCGCCCGCGCGCGCGGCACCCCGAAGGCCCGCCTCGCCTACCTCTTCCCGAACAGCCGCACGGCGCAGATCGTCGTCCGGCTGAGGCCGGACCTGAGCGAGGGCGAACGCCAGCGGGCGCTGGCGCTGATCGAGGAAGCGGTCGAGGAAACGACCCCGCGTGCCGCCTGCGCCGAGAACGGCCAACCAGCCCCCTGCTTCGAGCTGGAGAAAGGGAGCTACGTCGTCTCCGGGGCGCCGATCGTGGTCGACGGCGTCACCAGGGCGCTGAAGGACGCTCTGCTCATCCTCTTCGGCGTCGCGGTCCTGGTCATGGCGGCGGTCCTCTGGCTCGTCTTCCGCTCCCGTATGCGCCTGCTGCCGCTGGCGATCGCGCTCAGCGCGGCCGCCCTCACCTTCGGCCTGCTGGCCCTGGTCGGCGGCGAGCTGACGATGGCCTCGATCGCCGTCCTGCCGATCCTGATCGGCCTCGCCGTCGACTACGCGATCCAGTTCCAGGCGCGCTACGACGAGGCCGCGGAGGAGGGGCTTGGGGGAGCGGACACCGCTCGCGCCGCGGCGGCCCGCGGCGCCCCGCTGCTCGCCACCGCGTGCCTGGCCACGGGTGCGGGCTTCCTGGCGCTCCTGCTCTCGCCGACCCCGATGGTCCGCGGCTTCGGCCTGCTCCTGATCGCCGGCGTCGCGATCGCCTTCGCGCTCGCGCTCATCGTCGGCTCCGCCGCGCTCTCCCTGCGCCGGGTCGAGTTGCTCTCGGATAGCGAGAGGAAGTCGACACGGCCCGCTCGGGTGGGGGAGAGGGTGCTGAGCTTCGCGATCGAGCGGCGGGTAGCGGTGCTCGTCACCGGGGTGGTGCTCGCATTCGTGGGATGGGGCGTCGGGACGCAGATCGAGACCGTCTCCGACGTCCGTGAGCTCGCCCCGCAGAGCATCGAGGCGATCGAAGAGCTGAACGAGCTGCAGGAGGCGACCGGCGTCTCCGGCGAGCTCGACGTGGAGATCGAAAGCGACGACCTCGCCGACCCGGCGACGATCGAATGGATGGCCGACTTCAAGCGGCGGGTGCTGCGCGCCAACGGCTTCTCCGGCGAAAACCCAAGCTGCCTCCAGGCCGATATCTGCCCCGGCCCGGCGCTCTCGGACTTCCTCGTGCGCGAAGGCCGCACGGTCACCCGGCCGGGGATCGAGGCGACCCTGGCGGCGCTCTCGCCCTACGCGCTGCGCCAGGTCGCGCCGCTCGACCCGCGGACCGGCGAGCTCGGCGAGAAGGCGCTGATCACCTTCGGGATCCGCGCCCAGTCGCTCGAGGACCAGCAGGCGCTGATCGACCGTGTACGGGCCGAGATCGGCGCGCCGGGCGCGCCCGGCGGCCCGCCCCCCGGGGTCGCGGTCCGCCTCGCCGGGCTGCCGGTGATCGCCGCCGAATCGGCCTCCGACCTCTCGGCCAGCCGCTACTGGCTGACCCTGGCGGGGCTGCTCGCCGTCGCCCTCGTCCTCCTCGCCGTCTACCGCTCGCCGCGCCGCGCCCTGGTCCCGCTGGTGCCGACCGTGCTGGCGACCGGCTGGGCCTCGCTGCTGCTCTGGGCGACCGGGATCCCGCTCAACCCGATGTCGGCGGCGCTCGGGGCGCTGACGATCGCGATCGCCACCGAGTTCGGGGTCATCCTCAGCGGCCGCTTCCACGAGGAGGGGGGAGGGACCGGTGCGGCCGAGCCGGCGCTGCGCCGCGCCTACGCGCGCACCGGCGCCGCCGTGCTCGCCTCCGGCGTCACCGCGATCGCCGGCTTCGCGGTCCTGATCGCCAGCGACATCCGCCTGCTGCGCGACTTCGGAGCCGTCACCGTGATCGACCTCGGCGTCGCCCTGCTCGGGGTGATGGTCGTGCTGCCGGCGCTGCTCGTCTGGCTCGAGGAGCGGCGGTGAAAGACCGCTACTCGATCGCCGTCGGCCTCGTCTTCGTCGTCCTCGTCGTCTTCGTCTCGATCCAGACCCTGGGCGGCGGCGAAGACGGCGGCACGCTCGGGCTCGACCAGCAGGAGCCGCGCTGGCCGCTGCCGGAGTTCGCCGTGCCCGACGCCGCCGCCGAGCTCGAAGGCGACGCCAACGTCGCGCAGGACGACTGCGCGCTGGCCGCCGTGCCCTGTCCCGTCGATGCCCGCCGCACCCCCGCCTGCGAGATCTCGGCCCCCGGCGCGATCCGCGTCTGCGACCTCTTCGACCGGCCGCTGGTGATCTCGTTCTGGTTCACCAAAGGCGGCAACTGCGTCGCCCAGCAGGACGTCGTCGAGGACGCCTACCGGCGCTACCGTGACAGGGTGAATTTCCTCTCGCTCGACATCCACGACGACCGCGACGAGGTTCGCGAGCTGGTCCGCGAGCACGGCTGGACGATGCCGGTCGGCTACGACCGCGACGGCGCCGTCGGCAGCCTCTACCGGGTCGGCGGCTGCCCGACCCTCGCCTACGTCTATCCCGGCGGCACGCTGCAGGACGCCAGCATCGGCGAGTTCACCGAGGGGGAGCTGAGCCAGCGGATCGAGGCGCTGCTGGTCGCGACGAGGACGGCAGCGGAGGGCGAGTGACGTGGCGGGCTCGCAGGGGCACGGGGCGAGGCCGGAGTGGGACCCGACCCCGGTCCAGGGCTGGGTCGCGCCGCGGCTGAGCGCCGAGTTCCCCGGCCTCGGCATCTCCTCGGTCGAGGTCGACGCCAAGCCGGGCAGGAGCCCCGAGCCGGTGCGCCGCCGCCTGCGGGTCCTCGCCGACCGCGTCTACGGGGCCGAGGCGATCCGCCTGCGCGAACGCTCGGTGCCCTGGTCCTACCGCGTCTTCTTCCGCCAGATCGGGCTCGACCCCGACCGCACCCGGACGCCGGTCGAGGAGCGGATCTTCGACCGCATCCGCGACGGCGGCTTCGTCAGCCGGGGCCTCGTCGCCGACGCGCTGACGATCGCGATCGTCGAGACCGGCGTCGCCCTGCGCGCCTTCGACGCCGACCGCTGCGAGGGCCGCCTCTGCGTCCGCGAGGCCGCCCTCGGCGAGCCGCACCCGGCCGGCCACGGCGAGCTGGCGCCGGGCGCCCTGGTGGTCGCCGACGAGGCGATCCCGCTCGGCCTCCTGTTCGGCGAGACGGCCGAGCCGGTCAGGGTCACCAAGAGCAGCCGGCGGATCGCGATCGTCGCGATCCAGGTCGGCTCGGTTCCCCAGATGTCGGTCGACGAGGCGCTCTGGATGGCCGCCGCCACCCTTGAGCACGCCTAGGCTCCCGCCTTAACCGAGACCTCGCTTGCATCCCCGGGGCTTGTTTTAGACTCGGGGCGAGGCGATGGAGGAACTCCTCGTAAGAGACGGTTTCGCGACGCTTGACGACGCGGTCGACGAGCGGCCGGCCCGCGCCCAGCTGCGGCGCCAGATCGGCGCCCTCGAGCGCGAGCTGGCGGGACTGCTGGCGGAGGGATTCGGCCGGGTCACGGTCGAGCACCGTGTCGCCGCGCTGGCCTTCGAGCCGCGGGTCCTCGGCCTCGGCGAGCTGGAGCGCACCCGCGACGCCCTCGTAACCCGGATCGGGGCGGCCCGCCGGGCCCTGCACGAACGGGCTCGCGAGGAGACCGGGAAGCGTGAGCTGCTGCGGGCGATGCTGGCCAGCCCCGCTGACTTCAAGTGGGTGAAGGTCTCCCGCGCCGAGATCGGCGAACCCGGCTGCGGCGAGTGGCACTCGAAACCGCGGCTCGGCCCGCTCGGGATGCTGATGGGCTGGTGGCGGGTCAAGGTCTCCTCCGGATGCCCGACAGCCGGGCGGCTTGCGGCCGTTGAGCGCTAAACAGCCGAAACGCGTCACCGCTGCGGACGAGCGCCCGCCGGCGCCCTGGGGCAAATTCCCGCTCGCCGAGCTGGTCATCCTCGCCGGGATCGTCGCCTTGGTCGTCGGCGTCGTCGGCAGCAACCAGATGCTGATCGGGGTCGGCGTGGTCCTCGCCGGCCTGGGTGGGCTCGAGGTGGCGGTCCGCGAGCACTTCGCCGGCTACCGCTCGCACACGACGCTGCTCGCGGGCTTCCCCGCGGTGGTGGTCGCGGTCGCCCTCTTCTACGCCGGCGATCAGATCATCGCCGTCTGCCTGGCAGCCGGCGCCGCCATCTTCGCGGTCGCCTTCTACCTGGCGCGCCGCGCATTCCAGCGAGCCTCAGGCGGACTCAGCTTCAGGATCGGTGGAATGCGCGGCTGACCGCTAGGCGGCGGCGGTGGCCCGAGGGCCGGGCGTGCGCGAGGCGAGCTCGGTCGAGAGCAGGCGTCGCTGGCGCGAGGTCAGCGTGCCGAGCTGCTTGTTCTCGTTCAGAGCAAGCGGCAACAGGAACTTGCGAGCGCGGGTCCGGCCCCAGCGCCGCTGACTGGTCAGCAGCTCGGAGATCGTCATGCTCTCGGTCTCCCAAGGGCACTCGCGGACCACGTCCGCCGCTTCCAGGTCACCTCGCCCGATCGCCCGCTTCAGCTCGGCCCGAGCGAGGCGAACCGTATTGGCTCGTTCCAGCGCTCTCATGTGTTGCGGTGCCTCCACCGAAATTGCGGTCGTCGTTGCGGGTGCCGTTGCGGCAGCGTCCACTGGACTCCTCCCTTCAATAAGGAATCGATCAACTGGGTATCTCGCCACGAATGTGGCTGGGGGGCCCCTGGCCTGACCGGAATCGGAAGGGTGATTTCCGAACCCCCGGCCGTTGCTTCGGGCGAGGAGGCCAAGCTACGTCGCTGGGGTGTGCGCCGTCAACCCGAGCTAACCGAAACGGCCGCCGACTCGGTCGCTAAGAGCAACAATTTCGTCATGGCCGAAATCGGTTCCGAATCACCGAAGCCTGAAACTCCCCCCAGGGGGGGATGTCAAAAGGTCGTGAACCGCGGAGTAAGCCGTTTCAGGCCCGCGGTAGCTCCGGGAAGTCGGCGATCGTCCGGGCGATCGTCCCCAGCGCCGCGTCGAGGTGCTCGCGCTCGTGGGTCGCCATCAGGCTGGTCCGCAGCAGCGCTCCGCCCGGCGGGACCGCGGGGTGGATCGCGACGTTGGTGTAGACGCCGGCGTCGAAAAGGGCTTTCCAGAGCATCACCGCCTGCCAGTCGTCGCCGCAGATCACCGGCACCACCGGGGTGGTCGCGACGCTGCCGTCGGGCAGGGTGCCCGGCTCGATCACTTTCAGGCCGAGGTGGCGCAGGCCCTCGCGCAGGTACTCGGCGTTGGCCAGCAGCCGCTCGAACAGCTCCGGTCCGTCCTCGCGGATCACCCGCAGCGCCGCCAGCGCCGCGCCGACCGCGGCCGGCACGGCCGAGGCGCTGAAGACGAAGGAGCGGGAGCTGATCCGCAGGTACTCGATCACGTCGGCCGGGCCGGCGATGAAGCCGCCGCAGGACGCGAGGCTCTTGGAGAAGGTCCCCATCCGCAGGTCGACCTGGTCCTCGAGGCCGAAAAGCTCGCAGGCGCCGGCCCCGCGGGCGCCGAGCACGCCGGCCCCGTGCGCCTCGTCGACCATCAGCCGCGCGCCGTAGCCCTGGCAGAGCTCGACGATCCGCGGCAGGTCGCAGACGTCGCCCTCCATCGAGAAGACGCCGTCGACGATCACCATGACCCCGCCGCCGTCCCCGGCCGCGCGCTGCAGCATCTTCTCCAGCTTGTCCATGCGGTTGTGGCGGAAGGGGCGCAGCTTGGCGCCGGAGAGGCGGCAGCCGTCGAGGATCGAGGCGTGGTCGCCGGAGTCGCAGACGACGGTGTCGCCGGGGCCGAGGATCGTGCCGATGCAGCCGACGTTCGATTGGTAGCCGGTGGTGTAGACAATCGCGTCCTCGGTCCGCATCCACTCGGCCAGCTCGCGCTCGAGCTCGACGTGCAGCGGGGTGGTCCCGTTCAGCAGGCGCGAGCCGGTGACGCCGGTGCCGTAGGTCTCGAGCGCCTCGCGGGCCGCTCCCTTGACCCGCTCGTCGCCGGTCAGGCCGAGGTAGTTGTTGGAGCCGAGCATGATCGTCTCGCGGCCCTCCATCTCGACCACCGGGCCGGCCTGTGAGGTCAGCAGGCGGAAATAGGGGAGGACGTCGTTCTCTTTGGCCGCTTCGAGCTGCTCGAGCCGGTCGTGGTTGCGCGCCTTCTCGAACACGTCGACGGGCGCCTTCGCGGTCTCGCTCATCTGCGGTTAAGTGTAGGTTCCCCCCTCGATGGGAAGCGTGACGATCCGCCCGGTTGGGAGCCGCCGCGAGCTCAAGCGCTTCGTCAAGGTCCCCTTCCTTCTGCACCGCGAGCACCCGCAGTGGGTGCCGCCGCTGGTCTTCGAGCGGATGGAATTCCTCGATCGGCGCAAGAACCCCTGGTTCGAGCACGGCGAGGCGGAGCTGTTCGTGGCCGAGCGCGACGGCGAGCCGGTCGGCCGGATCAGCGCCCAGATCGACAGCCGCTGGGACGAGTTCCAGGGCGGCGACGACGGGATGTTCGGCTTCTTCGAGACGACCGAGGACCCGGAGGTGGCGCGGGCGCTGCTCGACGCGGCCGGCGAGTGGGTGGCGGCGCAGGGCAAGGCGCGGCTGCTGGGCCCGATGGACTTCACCACCAACGACGAGCTCGGGATCCTGATCGAGGGCTTCGAGCGGCGGCCGATGATCCTCGAGCCCTGGCACCCGCCCTTCTACCAGCGGCTGATCGAGGCCGAGGGGTTCGCCAAGACGATGGACCTGCTGATGTGGGAACTGCAGTTCGGCGAGCTCAAAGAGGGCGAGGCCTTCGACCCCTCGATCCACGTCGCCGCGAAGAAGGCGCTGGAGGACGAAGGGATCACGATCCGCAACATGCGCAAGCGTGACATGGCGGCCGAGGTCAAGCGCTTCATGGACGTCTACAACGAGGCCTGGGGCAACAACTGGGGCTTCGTCCCGATCACCGACGCCGAGGTCGAGTACCAGGCCAAGCACCTCAAGCAGGTGCTGGACGAGAACTGGACCTACATCGCCGAGAAAGACGGCGAGGCGGTCGGCGCCGCCCTGACCCTGCCGGACATCAACCAGGTGACGGCGAAGCTGAACGGCCGCCTGCTGCCCTTCGGCTGGCTGAAGTTCCTGCTCGGCAAGCCGAAGATCGACCAGCTGCGCGTCTTCGCGCTCGGCGTCAAACACGACTACCGCCACACCGGCGTCGCCGCCGGCCTCTACCTCAGGCACCTCGAGGAGGCGGCCAAACCGGGCGGGATCGGGGGTGGCGAGATGGGCTGGATTCTCGAGACCAACAAACCGATGAACCGCGCCATGGAAGGCATGGGCGGCAGAGTCGTAAAGCGCTACCGGCTCTACGAGCGCACTTTGCGGTAAAAGCTGAGGCGGCGACCTGGGGTCTCGCTAGAGTCGAAGCGGTGAGCGATTTCGAGATGGACGGCGAGATCCTCGCCGAGGAAGACGCCCCGGCGGGGGATGCCACCCAGCCGGTTCGGCCCCTGCCGACGACCTACGAGGAGCCCGGGCGTTCCGCGCTGCCGGTGCTGCGCCCCGAGGTGCGGACCGCCGCGATCGCCGCTGCCGGTGGGGTGCTGGCCGGCGCCGCGACCGTCGCCGCCGTGCGTGCCGTCGCCGCTGTCGGGTCGAAGCCGCGCTCCTCGCGCCGGGTCGTCCGCCGCCGCGCCGACCGTCCCAACATCGTCGCCAGCCGCTCCTTCCTCGTCGACGTCCACCTGCTGGGGCGCTAATGGAAGCGGAAGTGCGGCCGTCCTCGCCCTTCCGGCTGGGGCGGGGCAGCTCCGACCGCACGCTGCGAATCCGCGACCGGATCGCCACCCGGCTTCTGCACGTCGACGCCAGCCCGGTGCTGGTCCGGGCCTGGGAACCCGGGCCGGGACGGCTGAAGCTGCGCGCCGAGGGGCTCGATCCGCGGGCGGTCGAGCGGCCCGTCGCCGCTGAGGAGTCGCGACCGGCCGGCCGCGAGCAGCTGGGGATCGCGATCGAGCGCATGCGCTTCGCGCTCGGCGTCGATCACGATCTCGGCGAGTTCCACCAGCGCTTCCGCCGCGACCCCCTGGTCGGGCCGCTGATCCGGCGCCGGCCCGCCTACCGGCCGCTGCGCAAGCCGTGGCCCTGGGAAGCGCTCGCCACGGCCGTGGTCGGGCAGCTGATCGAGGCCGACCGCGCGGCGCTGATCGAGCGCCGCATCGTCGGCCGCTGGGGCCCGCGGATGGGGGAGGGGAGGACGGCGCTGCGCGACGTCCCCGGGGCGGCGACGATCGCCGGCCGGGCGCCGGCCGAACTCGCCGCGATGGACCTGGCGCCGGTTCGCGCCGAGGCGCTGCGCCGGGTCGCCCACGAGGTCGCACGCGGCCGCTGCCGTGTCGAGGACCCCGCCGCCGACCGCCGTCTGCTCTCGATCTCCCAGATCGGGCCCTGGACGGTCCAGTGCCTCGGCCTCTACGGCCGCGGCGAGATGGACTCGCTGCCCGCCGGCGACCTCGGCTACATCAAGCTGGTCGGCCACCTCGCCGGGCTCGGCCGCCGCGCCACGGTGCCCGAGGTCGAAGAGTTCTACGCGCCCTACGAGCCCTACCGCGGCCTCGTCGGGTCGCTGACCCTGGCCGGCCTGCACCAGGTCGTCTCCCAGGGCCCGCGCCTGCGCCTGGCCGCCTGAGCCGGCTCAGAGCTTGCCGACGCTGGCCAGGTACGCGTCCAGCTCCTTCGCCCGCTGGGTGTCCTCGTAGACCTCGTAGTCGCGCAGCAGGCCCCAGCGCAGGTGCCCCCAGATCACGTAGCGGTTCTCGTAGATCCGCTCGCCCGCGGGGGTGTCGAGGTGGTCGCGCCCGCGGATGCAGATCGTCTGCCGCCAGGGAAAGCCCTTGAGGACCACCTCGTCGGGGTAGATCTCGATGCCGGCGTCGGCGAAGCGCCGCAGCCAGGGCCGCAGCTGCTCCTTGCCCACGATCTCTCCCGCCCAGGAGCTGTCCCCGGGAAAGCTGAAGCGAACGTCCTTGTGGTCCATTTTCAGCGTCGGCTCGATGTCCCCGGCGCTGGCCCGCTCCATGTTGCGGGCGATCATCCTCTTGGCCAGCCACGACAGCATTGGTGCCCCCTCCGGTCGTTGGTGGGTGAAGGCTAAGGGGGAGGGGCTAGCTGGCGATCCGACGCAGGTCGGCGGGGCGGAGCAGGGCCTGCAGGGTGGAGCCATCG
Organism: Solirubrobacterales bacterium; assembly: GCA_033856455.1. Classification (GTDB taxonomy): domain Bacteria; phylum Actinomycetota; class Thermoleophilia; order Solirubrobacterales; family 70-9; genus VAYN01. The sequence goes on from JAWVEZ010000194.1 coordinate 9,792, forward strand.
ACGATCGCCAGCCCTCCCTTGCGCAGCTTCGCCTTGGCACCGGTCAGCCGGGCGACCTCGTCGGAGAAGTCGGGCTCGTGGCCGACCATGAGGACGTCGCCGCGGCCGGCGGCGAGTGCCAGTGCGTCGAAGCCGCCGCCGCGCAGCTCGGGGGCGGTCTCGGGCTCGAGCCCGAGCGCCGCGCAGGCGAGGCTCGCGGTTTCGGAGGCGCGTCGCTTAGGACTGGCAAGGCAGCTGTCGATAGAGACGTCGAGAGCAGCAAGTGCCCGGCCCGCGTCGCGCGCCTGGCGCGCGCCCTTGGAAGTGAGGCGACGGGCTGTATCGTCGCCGTTCCCGTCCTCCGCGTCCCCGTGTCTGAGCAGGTAAATCATGAGGGAAAGGTTTGTTCATCATGTCGGACCGCTAGCATCGCTGCGAATGCCGACCTTTCTTGGCCGACGTTTCCTCGTGTTCCCGCTCGCGGTCCTGGCCCTCCTCGTGGCCCCGACCGTGGCGACGACCGCTGACAAGATCGTCATCTTCGGCGCCGAGTCCGGCTCCCACCTGAAGCTCTCGATGAAGGCGCACGGCAAGAAGATCGTCGTCAAGGGTTTCCAGTCGGGTGCCCACCCGCGGGGATGCTGGCTGGCGCCGAACCGGATGAAGGCGGTCTGCCCGGTCCGCAAGGCCAAGTCGATCGAAATCGTGATGGGCAACTCCGGCGATTTCGTCGAGGTCCTCGAGCGGCTGCCGGTGCGCCTCACCGTCTACCTCGGCGGCGGCTCGGACAAGTTCATCGGCAACGGCGAGCGCGACACCTGCTTCTCCCAGGGCGCCAGGCGCAACCGCTGCATCGGCAAGGGCGGCAACGACGTCTGCATCACCGGGTTGCGCAACAGCGACTGCGTCGGCGGCCGCGGCAACGACTACTGCCGCCACCGCTTCGGCAGCGACGGCTGCTGGGGCGGCCCCGGCAACGACGTCTGCATCATGGGCCCGGGCCAGGACGGCTGCCACGGCGAAGGCGGCAACGACCGCCTCTACGGCGGCCGCGCGCCCGACCGCCTCTACGGCGGCCGCGGCTGGGACTACTGCGACGGCCAGCGGGGCTGGGGCAAATCCCGCAGCTGCGACGCCGGCCCGCGAAGATAGCCAGGGTTCCACCCACCACCGTCGAATAGCGGCGCATGGCGTCCCTGCTCAAGGGCTTCCGCAGCTTCGCCTTCAAAGACGACCTGATCACGGCCGCGGTCGGCCTGGTCATGGCGCTGGCCACCTTCGAGCTGATCCAGGCGATAGTCGAAGGGCTGCTCACCCCGGTGATCGCCGCGATCGTCGGCGAGCCGGGCTTTTTTGAGCTCTACTTCACGATTGGCGAGGCAGTATTCGCCTACGGCCCCGTCCTCAACGCCGCGATCACCTTCCTCGGAACTGCCGCCGTCGTCTACTTCCTGGTCGTCGTCCCCTACAAGCACTACCAAGATCGCCGCGGCGCCCCCGCCGAGACCCGCCCCTGCCCCGAGTGCACCAGCTCGATCTCGGTCGCCGCCAAACGCTGCCCCAACTGCACCTCGGCTGTTGTGCCGGCGAGCTGATTCCCGCGAGAGCGCGATGAGCGACCGAGGCGATCGTCGCCCGCTCCCGCGCCGGGCTCACCCAGCCACCCGTCCCCGCCGAGCTCGACCTCGTCCTCGCGCCTGAGGGTCCCTGTCGAGTTATGCACCCTATGGGTGCATAACTCGACACTCACAATCCCATCGTCTTGCCGACTATCTCCTTCATGATCTCGTCGGTGCCGCCGCCGATTGGGCCGAGGCGGGCGTCGCGGACGGCGCGCTCGATGCCGTACTCGCGCATGTAGCCGTAGCCGCCGTGGATCTGGAGGGACTGGTCGGCGATCTCGAGGACGGCGCGCTGGGTGACCAGCTTGGCCATGCTGACGTCCTGGATGCAGTCCTGTCCGTCGTGGAAGAGGCGGAGGGCGTTGTAGGTGAGGGCGCGGGAGGCTTCGGCCTTGGTCGCCATCTCGGCGATGTGGTGGCGGATCGCCTGGAACTTGCCGATCGGGCGGCCGAAGGCCTGGCGCTCGAGGGCGTAGGCGACGGTGACGTCGATCAGGCGCTGCATCGCGCCGACGGCGCCGATCGCCATGAGTAGGCGCTCCCAGGCGAAGTTGGCCATGATCAGTTTGAAGCCGCCGTTCTCCTCGCCGAGGAGGTTCGCGGCCGGGACCTCGACGTCGGTGAAGGCGAGCTCGCCCGTGTCGGAGGAGTGCCAGCCCATCTTCTCCAGCTTCGCCGCCACCTCGTAGCCAGGCATCTCGCGCTCGAGCACGAGGAAGGAGATGCCGCCGTGGCCCCCCTCCTCGGTCGTCTTGCAGGCGCAGACGAGGAAGTCGGCGCGCACGCCGTTGGTGATGAACGTCTTCGCGCCGTTGACCAGGTAGCCGCCGTCGATCCGCACCGCCGTGGTGCGGATGCCCGCGACATCGGAGCCGGCGCCCGGCTCGGTGATCCCCAGCGCGCCGATCTTCTCGCCGGCGATCCCCGGCACCACCCAGCGCTGGCGCTGCTCCTCGGTGCCGAAGTTGAAGACCGGCGGCAGCGCGATCGAGGCGTGGGCGTTGAGCCCGGCGGCGACGCCGCCCGAGCCGCCGGAGCGGGCCAGCTCCTCGACCCAGACCGCGTCGTGCAGGTGGTCGCCGCCCTGGCCGCCGTACACCTCGGGGAACTTCAGCCCGAGGAAGCCGAGCTCGGCGCAGCGGGCGTAGAGCTCGCGCGGGAATTCCCGCGCCGCCTCCCACTCGTCGACGTTGGGCGCGATCTCCTTGGCGACGAACCGCGCCACCGACTGCCGCAGCTCCTCGTGCTCCTCGCCAAACGGTGGCAGGGTCGCCCGGGTCCCGCTGTCCCTGATGACGTTCACTCGGCCCCCTCGCTCGATCCCGTCGGCCCCTTCCAGTCCTCCATCATCGTGTAGCCGCGCCCATCGTGGTCGAAGCCCAGCAGGTCTCCCTGCGGGTTCTTCTTGCCGCCGTGGTGGTAGGCGCGGACCTCGGCGATCTTGCCGTCGCGGATCTGAAACCACTCGGTGCCGCGGTCCAGGCGCTTCTCGCCGCTCTTCGGGTCGCGCCAGGTCATCGTCCACTCGATCACCACCTGGCCGCCCTGCTCGATCGCGTTCTCGACGTACCACTGGGCGTCGATCGCCGAGACCCCAAGCGCCGCGAAGCCGCCGATCGTCTCAGCGCCCTCGTGCGGCCTGAGCCGCGTGTAGTAGTGGACGGCATCCTCGGTGAAGTGCGAGGACACGGCTCCCGCGTCGCCCGTGTTGAGTGACTCGTAGTAAGCGCGGACCCGCTCCGTCCCGGTCATTTCACGAAGTTGGTGCGCTAATGTTGCAGACAACGCGTTTCATGTGCGTTGATTCCTTGTAACGTCGAGGTACGGAGCGAACCGTGTGGACTGACGAGCGGCTGACCGACCGATTCGACGGCATCGATCGCAGGCTGGATCGGATCGAGACTGATCTCCGCGACCTGCGCACGCTCATGTTCCAGCTCTGGGGCACGAACATGGTCGCGATCCTGGTCACGCTCGTCGCGGTGATCGTGACCAGGACCTGACCGCCGCCTTACAGCCCGTAGCTGCGCCCGATCACGTCGAGCATCACCTCGTCGGTGCCGGCACCGATCCGGTTGAGGCGGACGTCGCGGTAGGCGCGCTCGATCTCGTACTCCTTCATGTAGCCGTAGCCGCCGAGGATCTGCACGCACTCGTCGGCGACCTCGCAGGCGATCCGCGAGGCGAAGAGCTTCGCCATCGTGATCTCGCGCACCGGGTACTCGCCGTTGGCGAAGCGCCAGGCGGTCGAGTAGGTGAACTGCTTGGCGGCCTCGGTTTTGGTCGCCATCTCGGCGAACTTGTGGCGGATCGCCTGGAACTTGCCGATCGGCCGGCCGAAGGCTTCGCGCTCCTTGGCGTAGACGAGGGTTTTCTCGATCATCCGCTCGGCCCCCGCGTGGCAGCCGGCGGCGGCGACCAGGCGCTCGCCCTGGAGCTCCCAGGCGATGTGGTAGAAGCCCTTGCCGACCTCGCCGAGCACCGCGTCGGCCGGGACGCGGACGTCTTCGAAGGCGAGTTCGCCGGTGTCGGAGGCGTGCATGCCCATCTTCTCCAGCTCGCCGGAGACGCTGAAGCCCGGCACCTTCTCGCCGTTCTCGTCCCGCAGGTCGACGACGAAGAGGGTGATGCCGGCGTGGCGCTCGTTCGGGTCGGTCTTGCAGACGAGGACGATGAAGTCGGCCCGCGGCCCGTTGGTGATGAACGTCTTCGAGCCGTTGATCACGTATTCGTCGCCGTCGCGGATCGCCGTGGTGCGGATCCCGGCGACGTCGGAGCCGGCGCCCGGCTCGGTGATCCCAAGGCTGCCGACCTTTTCGCCCTTCAGCCCCGGTTCGAGGTACCTGCGCTTCTGCTCCTCGGTCCCGAGCAGGTGGATCGGGGGCAGGACCATGTCGCTCTGCACCGCGAAGCCCATGTTGGTGCCGCCCGAGCCCGAGTAGCTCATGCACTCGGCGCGGACCAGCGAGTAGAAGTAGTCGCCGCCCTGGCCGCCGTACTCCTCCGGGAAGCAGAGGCCGAGGTAGCCGAGCTCGCCCGCCCGTTCCATCGCCGAGGTCGGCCAGTAGGTGTCCTCCCACTCGTTGCGGTGGGGCCAGAGCTCCTTTTCGACCCAGGAGCGCATCGACTCGCGCAGGTCTTCGTGCTCCTGGCTGAAGATGAAGTGCTTTCGGCCCGACTCGTAGTCGGGTTTGATCACGCTCGAGCTGGTCGCGCTCTCCACTGGTCTATTCCTCCCTCGGAAGTTCAGGTCCCAAAGCGGAGTAGACAGTAGCACTTCCCACTTTCAACTTGTTGCGTTATGGTTCCGCGCCGATGAGCGAGCGAAGCTACGAGCAGGTCCTCTACGAGGTCGCCGACGGCGTCGCCACGGTCACCCTCAACAACCCGGACAAGCGCAACATGCTGAGCGGGCAGATGCTCGCCGACCTGGTCGACGCGATGAAGCGGGCCAAGGCCGACGGCGAGGTCCGCGCGGTCGTCCTCACCGGGGCGGGGGACAAGGCCTTCTGCGCCGGCGCCGACCTCGGCGGGTTCGCGGCCGAGGTCTCGCTGATCGAGAAACACTTCGCCTCCGACCTCTTCGTCGAATACTTCAAGCTGATGCCGAGCCTCGGCAAGCCCTCGCTCTGCGCGGCCAACGGGCACGTGCTGGCCGGCGGCCTCGGCGTCGCCCTCTCCTGTGACCTGCTGATCGCCAAAGAGGGGGCCACCTTCGGCACGCCGGAGATCAACATCGGCGCCTTCCCCTACATGATCATGTCGATCATCTACCGCAACGTCCCGCGCAAGAAGGTCAACGAGATGATGCTGCTGGGCGAGCGCCTCAGCGCGGAGGAAGCTGTCGAGTTCGGCCTCGCCAACAAGGTCGTCCCGGCGGAGGAGTTCGACGCCGCGGTCGCCGACTGGGCGGCCAAGCTCGCCTCCAAGAGCCCGGTGCTGATGCGCCTCGGCCACGACGCGATCTACCGCCAGCAGGACATGGCGCTCGACGACGCGCTCGAGTTCCTGCGCTCCCAGCTCTCCCTCACCTTCGCCACCGAGGACATCGTCGAGGGCGTCACCGCATTCTTCGAGAAACGCGACCCGGAGTGGAAAGGGCGCTGATGGCGACCACCGAGAACGAGAACGACGACAAGAAGCACCTGCTGCCCGGCGCTTCTCCCCTCGGCGAGCTGACCGAGCAGCTGCACGAGCGCCGCGCCGCGGCGAAGCTCGGCGGCGGCGAAGAGAAGATCGCCAAGCAGCACGAGCGCGGCAAGCTGACCGCCCGCGAGCGGCTCGACCTCCTGGTCGACGAGGGCACCTTCGTCGAGCTCGGCCTGCACGGCCAGCCGCACTTCTCCCAGCGGGCGATGGACGGGGTGGAGGCGCCGGCCGACGGCGTCATAACCGGCTGGGGCGACGTCGACGGCCGCGCCTGCTGCATCGCCGCCTATGACTTCACGGTCATGGCCGGCTCAATGGGGATGACCGGGGAGCTCAAGGTCACCCGCCTGCGCGAGATGGCGCTGACCAAGAAGATGCCGTTCATCTGGCTGCTCGACTCGGCCGGCGCGCGGATCCAGGAGGCGACCGGCTCGCTGTTCGCCGGCTCCGGCTTCCTCTTCCGCGAGGAGGTCGAAATGTCGGGCGTCGTCCCGATGGTCGCGGCGATGATGGGGCCCTGCGCGGCCGGCACCGCCTACATCCCGGCGCTCGCCGACTTCGTCCCGATGGTCTCCGGCCAGGGCGCGATGGCGCTTGCCGGCCCGCACCTGACCAAGGCGGTCACCGGCGAGGACATCACGATGGAGGAGCTCGGCGGGGCCAAGGTCCACTGCCGCAAATCGGGGGTGGGGGACCTCGAGGTCGCCGACGACGAAGAGTGCATCGCCGCGATCAAGACCTACCTCTCCTTTTTCCCCTCGAACTGGGAACAGAAGCCGCCGGTGCGGGACGCCTCCGACCTCGACGAGCGGATGTCGGAGAAGCTGATGGAGATCGTCCCCGACTCCAACCGCAAGCCCTACGACATGTACGAGGTGATCGCGGAGATCGTCGACGACGGCGAGTGGTTCGACCTGAAGCCGCGCTTCGCCCGCAGCGTCATCACCTGCTTCGCCCGCTTCGGCGGCCAGCCGGTCGGGATCGTCGCCAACCAGCCGAAGCAGATGGCCGGCGTGCTGGACAACGACTCGGCCGACAAGGCCGCCCGCTTCATCAACCTCTGCGACGCCTTCAACGTCCCGCTCGTCTTCCTCCAGGACATCCCCGGCTTCATGGTCGGCCAGAAGGTCGAGCACGCCGGGATCATCCGCCACGGGGCGAAGATGCTCTACGCGGTCAGCCGCGCGACCGTGCCGAAGGTGACCGTCGTCGTCCGCAAGGCCTACGGTGCCGGCTACTACGTGATGTGCGGCAAGGCATACGAGCCGGACCTGATCGTCGCCTGGCCGGGGGCCGAGATCTCGGTGATGGGGGCCGAGGGCGCGGTCGAAATCATCGGCCGCTCGGCGATCGAGGCGGCCGAGGACCCCGAGGCGGCTCGCGAGGCGATGCTGAACGCGGTGCGCGAGCGGATCGACCCCTACATCGCCGCCGGCAACGCGGTGATCGACGACATCATCGACCCGCGCGAGACCCGCCCGACGATCATCAAAGCGCTGCGGATGGCCCGCAACAAGGACGTTCAGAAGCCGAGGAAACGCCACGGGGTGATGCCGGTATGAGCAAGTTCGGCGACGCGGTGATCATCAGCTGCTCGATCAGCGGCGTGATCGCCAACCGCGACCAGTGCCCGGCAATCCCCTACACGCCGGAGGAGTACGCGGCGGAGGCGCGGCGCGCGGTCGACGAGGGCGCCTCGCAGATCCACATCCACGCCCGCAAGCCGGACGGCACGCCCTCCTACGAGGTCGAGGACTTCAAGGCGATCACCGAGGCGATCCTGGCCGAGGTCGGCGACGTGATCGTCAACTACTCGACCGGCGCGATCGGGATCTCGATCGAGCAGCGGATCGAGTACCTGCGCGCCTGCCGCCCCGACGTCGCCGCCTTGAACATGAGCTCGATGAACTACGCCAAGTACTCGAAGCGGCGCAAGGACTTCGTCTTCAACACCGTCTTCGAAAACAGCTTCGACACGATCATCGAGTTCCTCACCGCGATGAACGAGCTGGGGATCAAGCCCGAGCACGAGTGCTTCGACTCCGGCCACGTCGCCAACCTCGATCCGCTGCTCGACATGGGCCTGCTCGAAGAACCGCTGCAGATCTCGCTGGTGATGGGGGTGACCGGCGGCATCCGCCCGACCCCGCGCAACGTCACCCTGATGTCCGACCAGATCCCCGGCGGCCCCGAGGGGCAGAACCAGTGGCAGGTGATCGGGATCTCGCGCGACCAGTGGAAGCTGCTCGCCGCCTCGCTGGTCCTCGGCGGCAACGTCCGCGCCGGGGTCGAGGACAATCTCTACCTGCCCAACGGCGAGATGTGCAAGTCGAACGGCGAGCTGATCGCCAAGGCCCGGCAGATGGCCGAAGACATCGGCCGCCGCCCGGCCAGCGTGGCCGAGGCCCGCGAGCTGCTCGGGGTCCCGCGCCGCGCCGAGGCGTAGGTCATGGAGACGACGATCCACCGCGCCGGGCTCCTCTGGGAGGGCGGCGAGCCCGAGGACATCCAGGCCCACGACGTCCTGCTCGGCGCCCAGACGCTGCCCAGCTCCTCGGCGCTCGAGCTCGGCGGCGACGATCGCAAGTCGAACCCCGAGGTCCTGCTGGTCGGCGCCCTCTCCAGCTGCCACATGCTCTGGTTCCTCTCGCTGGTGCGGAAAAAAGGCTTCGAGATCGCCTCCTACGAAGACGACGCCGAAGGCGTGCTCGAAGGCAAGCGCTTCACCTCCGCGACCCTGCGACCGCGCGTGCGCTGGGCCGACGACCCGCCGCCCGAGGAGGCGATCGAAGCGCTCCACCATCGCGCCCACGAGCTCTGCTTTATCGCCAACTCGGTCAACTTCCCGGTCAGCGTGGAGCCCTCGTGAGCACGCTGCCGCTGGCCGACGTCAAGGTCCTCGACCTGACCCGGCTGCTGCCCGGCGGCTTCTGCTCGCTGCTCCTCGCCGACCTCGGCGCCGAGGTGCTGAAGGTCGAGGACACCGGGATGGGCGACTACATCCGCTGGGCGCCGCCCTACTACGGGACCGACGAGGAGCAGGCGCTCGGCACCCGCTCCTCGCTCTACCTCTCGCTCAACCGCGGCAAGCGATCGGTCCGCCTCGACCTCAAGAGCGAGGCCGGCCGGGTGGCCTTCCTGCGCCTGGTCGCCGCCCACGACGTCGTCCTCGACGGCTTCCGCCCCGGCGTCCTCGACCGGCTCGGGGTTGGCTACGAGCGCCAGCGAGAAGCCAACCCGGCGGTCGTCTGCTGCGCGATCACCGGCTACGGCCAGACGGGGCCGAACACCCAGCGGGCCGGCCACGACATGAACTACCTGGCGCTGAACGGCCTGCTCGGGATGACCGGGACGAAGGACGGCCCGCCGGTCCAGTCGGCCGGCCAGATCGCCGACCTCGGCGGCGGCGCCCTGATGGCCGCCTTCGGGACGATGACGGCGCTGCACCACGCCCGGCGCACGGGCGAGGGCCAGCTGGTCGACGTCTCGATGACCGACGGCGCCCTCTCCTGGCTGGCGATGGTCGCCGGCCGCTACTTCTGCGACGGCGAGGTCCCCGAGCGCGGCAACCAGCAGCTTGCCGGGGCGCTGATCTGTTACCTGCCCTACGAGGCCGCCGACGGCTGGGTCACCTGCGGCGCCCTGGAGCCGAAGTTCTGGGCCGCCTTCTGCAACGGCGCCGGCCGCCCCGACCTGATCGAGAAGCAGTTCGAGGGGCCGGGCTCGGAGGCCTGGGAGCAGACCGCCGCGATCTTCCGGGCGAAGACCCGCGAGGAGTGGCGCGCCTTCAACGACGAGCACGACTGCTGCGTCGAGCCGGTCCTCGACCTCGACGAGGCGCTCGACTCGGAGCTGGTCCGGGCCCGCGAGATGGTCGTCGAGCTCGACCAGCCGCGGCTCGGGAAGGTGCGCCAGCTCGGCGTGCCGGTGAAGTTCAGCCGGACCCCCGGCGACCCGAGCCGCCCGGCCCCCGCCTTCGGCGAGCACACCGCCGAGGCGCTGCGCGAGGTCGGCTACTCCGAGGAGGAGATCGCGGCGATGATCGAGTCCGGCGCCGCCGCCGGCAACGGGGCCGGCGGGCCGGCCGGGGACTTCAGAGCGTGAGCGCCGCCAAGGGCACCGAAGAGCTGCTGAGGATGGGCGAGCTGGCCAAGGCCTCGGGCGTGCCGGTGCCGACGATCAAGCACTACCTGCGCGAGGGCCTGCTGCCCGAGCCGGTCAAGACCAGCCGCAACATGGCTTACTACCCGCCCGAGTTCGTCGAGCGGATCCAGCTGATCAAGCGCCTCCAAGAGGCCCGCTTCATGCCCCTGAAGGCGATCAAAGCGGTGCTCGACGAGGACCCCGACCGGGCCAACGCGATGCTCGAGCTCGAGGACCAGATCCTCGACCGCGCCCTGGCCGGCGAGCGCGCCCGGACCAGCGCCGCCGAGGTCCGCGAGCGCTACAACGTCCCCGCCGAGGTCCTCGACCGCATGGCCGAGCTGGAGGTCCTTACCCCCAACACCCGCGGCTACTCCCCCTCCGACGTCCAGATCATCGAGGCGATCAGCCGCTTCCGCGCCGGCGGCTACGACGAGCAGATCGGCTTCACCGTCTACGACACCCTCCGCTACAAGGAGGCCCTGGAAGCCCTGGTCTCCCAAGAGGTCGACATGGTGATGAACCGCCTAGCCGCCGAGGTCCCACCCGAGCGCGTCATCGAAATGCTCGAATCCGGCGCCCAGCCCCTCCGCGACCTGATCGCCGCGCTGCACACGAAGCTGCTGGTCGCGGAGTTGGGGCGGCGGCGCGGCTGAGGCTTTGGGCCAGGCTCAGAGCCCGAATGCCCCCGCAGGACTGACTTCGAAATTTCCATAGAAAGTCGCAAGGCCATGGCCGGTTGCCCGGTAACCGCCGGGACCAGCTTCGGTCTCGAGTCCAAGAGATGGCGGCGGCGACGGTTAGCACGTGACCGGTGATCGCCTATTCGATCCCGTATGTGCCGGCATCATCGCCAATCACTTCGAGTTCACCTTCCACCGATAGGAGGTTGCCGTTTGCTGTCAGATCTTCACCGGACAAGTCCGCCGTATATATGCCGCTGCTGTCGTCTGGGGTCAAGACGAGCCTTCCCGAGGTGAGAATTGTCACCACCGGGATGGTGTGTGCAGGGTTGGCATACGCGATCTGGTGCAGACCTTCGATGTTGACTAGGACCGTTCCGTCTTTGGTAGCTGTAGCGGGCCAGCTCGGCAATGTTGGCGATGATGGCGATGCTGTGCACGGCAAACCGTTTAAGGCACCTGTCCCTGTGCAAGCTGTTGTGTGGAAAGCCGTCAGTGTTCCGTCGCCTCCCCCCTGCAGTTTGAGCTTGAGGTGGACTACTGAATGCCAGCCCAAAGAGGTGCCAGCCACGGTTCCGCTAAGGGATCCTGTCATTTCGAATTCTGGTTCTCCAGTCAGGGATCCACCTTCGTGTGTCCAGTTCGCTTCGGCGTGAGAAGCAGCTGGGATCGCGAGTGCGAGAAGTGCGGCGATACTCATCAGCAACACTGAGTTCTTAAGCATGGCGTTCTCCCTCTAGAGACTGGTGCGGTCGCTTGCGCGCCGGCCTTTCAGGAGACAATTAAGCAAATAGTCAGGGATGTCAAACCAATCCATGCATACTCGCGTGTTTCGATGCTCGACCTCGTCTCCCGAGCGCGTGATCGAGATGCTCGAATCTGGCGCCTCCCCGGCCTGATCGCTGCGTTGCACACGAAGCTCTTGGTCGCGGAGTTGGCGCCGGCGCGGCTGAACGCCTATTCCGCGATTCCGTATGTTCCGGCAGGGGATACTTCGAACAGGCCGTCGACGGTCGCATTGTACCCGTATTCGGCATTTTCTGAGAACTTAAATGTGCCGGTTCCCTGGACTGAGATTTCGCTAAAGGCTTCGAACTGTTCGAACGCTCCAGCCATTGAGAATGACAGTGTCGGCAGCGCAACGAGCACCGTATGAGTCGGGTTGGTGTACATGGGAATTGTCATTGCGGTGCCGAGGACGGCGCCGAAGCTGAAGGTGCCTCCTGTTTCAACGGACGCGCTCGGGGCTTCAGTGGTGATCGCTGTGCATGACAGCCCAGCGAAGAATCCGGTTCCTTCGCACCCCGGCCAACTGAACGAGGCGACGGAGACGAGGCCTCCCGGCTGGAGCTGCAGTTCGAGTTCTGCCGTCCCTTCGAGCCCGATTGGCGTCAGGTATGCAATATCGACAGCGAGTAGGCCGCTCAGGTTTATGCAGGCGGGTTCTTCTAGCGGTTCCCCTTCGTGAATCCAGGTGACAGGTCCTTCGCCTTCGGTTTCGGGCGCGCAGAGGGCTTCCTCCCCGTGGGCAATCCCGGGCAGACCCATAGCGGCCGATATCAGGATTCGACGAATAGCGCGACACCGCGATTCATGCCCTCAATGTCGCGCGAGCGCTCAGGCAAAGCAAAACAATGCACGCATACCTGCGTGTCGGTGACCTAGCTAGGCAAGGACGTTGGGTTGATCGATGCCGCGCGATCGGGTTCGATCCAAACGCGTGCAGATCTCGGCGTATCGTCGAGTGCTTGCCTAACCCTGTCGAGCACGGTCGCGCGGCTGACATGCGCGAGGAGCGGACGGCGGAAGGAACTGCGAGCGTTCGAGGTCCTCGACCGCCTCTCCGAGATCGAGATGCTCGAATCCGGCGCCCAGTCCCTCCGCGATCTGATCGCCGCCCTACACATGAAGGTGCCGGTCGCGGACCTGAGGCGCCGTGAGGCTGAGGCTTATTCGACCCCGTATATGCCCACTTTGTCTTCAGCCACTTCGAGCGCGCCGCGTCTAGTGAGCGGCCCGGCCCAGCTGGGAAAGGGCGGGGCCGCAAAAGACTTCGCGGCCCCGCCCGAGTCATCGCTCGAGGGTTCGAACGTGCTATTCGAGCGAGAGGCCTTCCGTTTCGGTGAACAGGGTGCCGTAGAAAGTCGCGGGGCTCCCGTTGAATATGAGGCCTTCTCCACCTGTCAGGGTGGCCGAGGTGATCGCGGCAGCGTTGATGTCGAGAACCGCCGGACCGTACATGCTCGATGTATAGACCGGGATCGTGTGGGCCGCGTCAGCGTAGTAGATCTGATGCAGATTCACGTCGAGTTCCAGGTTTGTATCCGCCCGGAGTGTCACGGGCCAGTTGACTTCTGTGGTTGTCGGTGTGCATGGCCGGTTGTTCAGCTGTCCTGTGCCTGTGCAGTTGGAGACGTGGTATCCGGTGACCGTGCCCACCTGTCCGCCAACCGTCAGTGTCCCGGCATTGAGTGTCATTGTCGCTTGGACTTCGGCATGCCATCCAAGCGCACCGTTCGTCAGTTCGAAGCCTGTTTCCCCTTCGAAGACGACGCTCTCGTGCGTGGCGATCGGGACTCCGTTTGTCGCGAACACGTGGCCGGCCTGGGCCGCGGGCGCGGCAATCGCCACGAGTGCGGCGATTGCCGCGCTGAACAGCATGAGCTTCTTGAGCATTGGAATCCCCCTCTGAAGTAAGGACGGGGCCGCGAGGACTTCGCGGCCCCGTCCGAGTCATCACTCGAGAGTCCGAGCGTGACTTCACAACGTCGTGCTATTCGAGCGAGAGGCCTTCCGTTTCAGTGAACAGGGTGCCGCTGGCAGTAGCCGGACCGCCGTTGGCGAGCAGGCCTTCTCCACCTGTCAGCGTGCCCGAGGTGATCGCGGCAGCGTTGATGTCGACGACCACCGGACCCACGAGGCTCGTTGTAGCGACCGGGATCGTGTGGCCCGCGTCACCGTAGTAGATCTGATGCAGGTTCACGTCGATTTCCAGATTTGTATCCGCCCGGAGTGTCACGGGCCAGTTGACTTCTGTGGTTGTCGGTGTGCATGGCCGGTTGTTCAGCTGTCCTGTGCCTGTGCAGTTGAAGACGTGGAATTCTTTGACCGTCCCCACCTGTCCGCCAACCGTCAGTGTCCCGGCATTGAGTGTCATTGTCGCTTCGACTTCGGCATGCGCTCCGGCCGCACCGCTGGTGAGTTCGAAAGCTGCTTCGCCTGAGAAGACGACGTTCTCGTGTTCGGTGATCGGCACGTTGTTTGTCGCGAACACGTGGCTGGCCTGGGCCGCCGGCGCCGCGATTGCCACGAGGGCGGCGATTGCCGCGCCCAGCAGCATGATCTTCTTGAGCATTGCTTGTACCCTCCTGAGGTACGTCCAGCCGGGCCGCCCATAGTTCGACCGAGTGGCCTGACTGGTGGTTTTTCGGGGTCTCGGCTCCCATGCCGGGGCCCCGAACTTGTCTCAAGCATCAATAGCGGAGGTGGGGGTGAATGGTCAAGGAATTCCTCACTGATGATCGCTCGGCGGCGTTTGGCCGCAGAGACTCCCTGCAAATCACAGGATGTCCAGCTTTCGCGGGCGCAAATGGACGGGGTCGGGGTCTGCGGTCACCGGCCGACGTTCAGACCTGCACACAGGCTTTGACTCCGTACGCGATGGCCAGCTTTCTGGGCTGCGACAGCGGGTCGGAGTCTCCGTTAGCCACAGCGGTCAGTTCGGATTCGGCTTCCTGAATCGCCTCTCGGTAAGCGTCGATCATCGCGTCAACCTGTTCTTGGCCGTCAGTCGGCGCGTCCAGTTCGGCAAGTTCGTCAGTCATGTGGTCGAGTGCCGGAAGCACAGCCTCGCTCACGACCTCTTCCATTCGCTTCTGCAGCTCTTTCGCTGAGGGTTCACCGCGCTTCCGCTGCTCTTTGAAGAGCGCTAGCGCGGCTGCGTCCCGTTTCGCTGCGGTTTTCGTGCAGATCGAGCTTGCCTGCTTGACGAACTCAGCCTTCGTGACCGACGAAGTGGTGTCGCTTCCATCGGTTCCCCCGCAACTGGCCACGACGACTGCGGCCAGCAGCGTACCCATCAACACTCCTGCCAACTTCATGATGTCTCCTTTCCTCCGGATTTACGGATAAGGGGTCAAACTAGACCAAGTAATCAGGGAGGTCAAACTGAACAGGGAGATCAACGCTCAACCGAGAGCGCTAGGTGGAGGCCTGCGACGAGGTCGATGGCGAGCTGGAGGTTTCCACCTCCAGCGCGCAGGCCCTCGAGGCGGCCGTCGAGGACGGCGTCGAGCCAGCCGTCGACGCTGCTGACGATCCAACTGGGCGGATGGGGAGAGACGCCCGGCGTGGAGGTGACGATCTCGCCGCGCCGCACCTCGACGGTGACCCCGGCGAGCTCGGGTTCGCCGAGGAGGTTGGCTTTGAGGTCCGTTTGGACGGCGAGCTGGCAGATGCCTTCGGCGTTGTGGGGCAGGGGAGCCAAGGGCAGGAAGAGGAGCAGGGCGGCCTCGACCTCGAGGTCGGTGACCAGGGGTGACTCGACGGACATGTGGCGGCGTTCGCAGCGGCCAGCGGCGGTGAGAGGACCGATCGCGCGGAGGAGCCATTCGGTGGGCCGGTAGGGAACACCCCTGCCCTCACTCTCGACCGGCTCGATCTGGCCGGTGACCAGCATCCAGTTGAGCCGGCGCTCGAGGGAGGGGTAGCTGATGCCGAGGAGGCGGGCGTTGAGCTCGCCAAGGGTTGTCGGGCGGGTGGCGAGCTCGCGGACCAGGGCCGAGCTCCAGCCGCCCGCCAGAGCTTTGACCGCGCTCTTCGCCTCCTCGCTGCCGAGCGGCAGCGGGCGGGCGGGGAACCCGTGGAGCCAAACCTGGAGGGCGTCAGCGACCCGGAGGAGCTCCTCGCCCGCCGGGGTGATCGTGGCCATCGCTCCCCGGCTCGGGCCGGCCGGGGCGGCTCTCTCGACCGCGCCGAGATCACTGAGGTTCGCGATTGCGGTGCGGACGGTGGACTCGGCCGACCAGCCGACCGCCTGGCGCACTTCGGAGAGTCGCTTCGGGCCGTCGGCGTAGGCCCGCAGGACGCGGACGTTCAGGGGGTTGACGAACAGGGAGAGAACGCGGCTCCCAGCGCGGACCTCTTCCTCCAGCGTTGGCACTGCGAGGGACACCTCCGGTTGGCACGGGTCGAGACTGTGCTTCCTCCAGAGGTCATCCTAGGAAATGACACGATAGTTTTTTAGTAATCTGAAGAAATTAATCTGGTCTTCACCGAGAGCGCGTGGACCGTACCGTCGTCGAAGCGGGGTTTGACCGCGGCCTTGACGAGGCGGTGCTGGTCGATCCGGGAGAGGCCCTCGAACTGGGGGGCGGCGACCTCGGCGCGGAGGTGCTGGCCGCCGCCGTCTTCGTCGATCACCTCGACCGTGGCGCCCGGGAGGGCGGTCTCGATCATCAATTTCAGCTCGCCGAGGTCGACCGGCATGGCGAGGTCCTAGACCCGCTCGCCGAGGGTGCCGAGCATCTCCTCGACCCGGACGAACTTGACCCGGGGGCGGCCGTGGGGCTCGCCGCGGCCGACCTCGGCCTGGTCGATCGCCTGCCAGTCCTCGAAGCTGACGAAGCGGATGTTCTTCTCGGCGAGCAGCTCCTCGATTGCCTCGGCGGCGGGGGTCTCGGGGGCCAGCAGGGTCTGCGACTCGACGTCGGCGAGCAGGTGCTGGACGGTCTCCAGAGCGTCTTTCTTGTTGGTGCCGATCACTCCGGAGGGGCCGCGCTTGATCCAGCCGGCGGTGTAGTGGCCGACCTTGTGGCCGGCGTCATGGGAGTCGAGCACGCGGCCGCCCTCGTTGAGGATCAGACCGCGCTTCTCGTCGAACGGCACGCCCTCGATCGGGATGCCGGTGTAACCGACCGAGCGCAGGACGAGGCCGCACTCCAGCTCTTCGCGCTCGCCGGTGTCCTTGGCGCGCAGCGTCCCGCCTCCCTCGACCAGCTCGTTGCGACCGACGACGATCGATTCGACCTTGCCGTCGCCCTTGATCTCGACCGGCGAGGAGAGGAAGCGGAGGACGATCCGCTGCTTTTTGCCCTCCGGCGTGCGCTGGGAGAACTCGCGCAGGGTCTCGACGTTGACTTTGGTCGTCTTGTCGGCCTCGTCGGACTCGAGGAAGGCGGCGCTGGCCGGGTCGAGCTCCATCTCACTCGGGTCGACGACGACGTCGGCGTCCTCCATCTCCCCCAGCTCCTTGATCTCGGGGTTGGTGAAGGCCGCCTGCACGGGGCCGCGGCGGCCGAGCACGACGATCTCCAAGATCTGCTTCTGATCGAGCAGCTCGATCGCGTGGTCGGCGGTGTCGGTCTGGCGCAGCTCGTGGTCGGTCAGCGCCAGCATCCGGGCGACGTCCATCGCGACGTTGCCGTTGCCGATCACCACGGCGCGCTCGCTGGAGAGGTCGAAGTCGTGGTCGGCGTAGTCCGGGTGCGCGTTGTACCAGCCGACGAAGGCGGTGGCGGCGTAGCTGCCGGGCAGGTCCTCGCCGGGGACGCCGAGCGCGCGGTCGGTCTCGCAGCCGACCGTGAAGACGATCGCGTGGTAGTGGCGCTCGAGCTCCTCGACCTCGATGTCGTGGCCGATCTTGACGTTGCCGAAGAAGCGGAAGCCGTCGCGGGCGGCGGTTTTTTCGTAGACGCGGGTCACCGACTTGATCTTCGGATGGTCGGGGGCGACGCCGCCGCGGACCAGCCCGAACGGGGTCGGGAGGCGGTCGAAGAGGTCGACCTGGGCGTGCAGGTCCTCGCCCTTGAGGATGTGCTCGGCGGCGTAGAAGCCGGAGGGGCCGGCGCCGATGATGGCGACACGGAGGGGGTTCTCTTGACTACCGATCTGGCTCAATTGCATTCCGTTCTGGGAAGGCGTCCGCGACGCTCGACTGCGAGGAGGCCGTTGCATCGCGTGCAACAGCGAGCGCGAAAGGATAGGGAACTCAGGCCGGCGTCGCGACCGCGGAGGGGATGCCGTCGAGCGCGTCGAGCGCCTTGGCGACCGACTTCGCCACACAGGTGAAGATCGGCGTCTCCAGCTCCGTGTACTCGCTGGACTCGGTCGGGCGCAGCTCGTTGACGAGGTCGAGGAACATGCCCGGGTCGTCGCCCTCGAAGCAGACGACGAACTCCTGGTCGTCGATCCCGTAGGAGTAGGTCGTGTTGATCGTGATCTCCGGGTAGCGGCGGCCGACCTCGATGTGGCTTTTCATGATCCGCCCGCGCTCCGCCGGCGGCAGCCCGTACCAGCGGCGCTGCTTGACCATCGGGTAGAGGAAGAGGTACTTGCGCTTGGAGGTGCAGATCTCCGGTCGCGCCTCCTCCTCGGAGTAGGGCGAGGGTTTGGTCATCGAGAGGAACGAGTAGGGCGTCTCGGCCCACTGCGCGAGGCCGCTCTGGCCGAGCACGACGTGGAAGTCGTGGATGTTCTGCAGGTTGGCGCTCTGGCTGAGCAGCACGATGTCGACATCGCCGCGCGTTCCTATGGTTGAGTAGGCGCGCAGCGAGCGGTCAATCCCGAAGTCCTCGCAGGCGGCGAGGAACTCTCGCTTGTCCGCGGCCCGCAGCTCCGGGTCGCGGCGGCGCCAAGCCGGATCCATCTTGAAGAAAGTGAACTTCGCGAACGTGCGGTCGGCCATTCTGGGATTGACGATAGCGGTCGCCTCGTTCGTGGCGGCCGCCGCACCGGCTGCCGCTCAGGAGCCGCAGGTGACGCTCGCCTGGGTCCCGAGCGGAACCACCGTCGAGCAGCTGGCGGACGCCGGGCTCTCGCCTGGGCTGATGAGCGCCGGACTGGGCAAGGTGCCCGCGGAGCAGACCTATCTCGATGTCGGTCAGGGGAACCGGGTCTTCGACTCTCTATATAAGGAGCCGCTGCCGGCGAAGGCGGGAAATCCCAGATGGTGGCGGGAAGTGGTCGAACGGGCCGAATCGGCGCCGGCGGAGATCGTGCCCGGGCTGCTGGCCGCGACGCTGCGACAGGCGGGTCGCGCCGCGGACTTCGAGGAGCGATCGACGAACATCGCCGATCTCAGCAGACTGAAGGGGCGTGCAGATGTTGGCGATGTGGTCTTGGCGGTCGCCCGGCCGACCGGCGAGTCCGACGAGCCCCTGGCGATCGGGGTCCTGGGGGAGGGGTTCGACGGGAACCTGAGCTCGGACAGCACCCGGATGGACGGCTTCGTCCTCTCGACCGACGTCGCGCCGACCATTCTCGAGCGCCTCGGCGTCGCGGTGCCGTCGGAGATGTCGGGGCAGCCGATCCACGGCGAGGGCTCGGTCGACGTGGCGGCGATCGAATCGCTCGGTGAACGGATGGGGGTGATCTCGCACCGGCGCGGGCCGGTGATCGGGCTCAGCCTGCTCGCCTGGCTGCTCGGCCTGGTCCTGGTCGCGGCGGCGACGCGCAGCGTCCTGGCGCGGCCAGCGGTGCGCATGACCGGCCTCGCGGTCATCTACATGCCGCTGGTCATGCTCGCGGGCGCGGCTCTGGAGCCGGGTGAGACGGCAGAAGTGCTCTTGGTGATGCTCGGGGCGCCGCTACTCGCCGGTCTGACCTTGGCGCTGCTGCGTGACTACCGGGCCCTGGCGGTGGCCGCCGGGGTGACCGTCGGCGCCTACGCGGTCGACCTCGTGCTCGGCTCGCCGCTCACCTCGCTCTCGCTGCTCGGTCCCAACCCCGGTCTCGGGGTCCGCTTCTACGGGATCGGCAACGAGCTGGAGGCCTTGCTCGCGGTGCTCGTCGTCGCGGGAACCGGCGCCGCCCTGGCGGGGTTCTGGCCGCGCCTCGCTGGCGGCCGCGCCGCCGCGGTCTTTGTCGTCGTCGGGCTGCTCGCCGCCTTCGTCTTCGCCGCCGGCCGATTCGGCGCCGATGTCGGGGCGGCGATCGTCCTGCCGATCGGCGCCGCGGTCGCGGCGGTCGCGATCGCCGGCCGGGCGCGGCGCTGGGGTTTGCTGGCGGTCGTCGCCGCGCCCTTCGCCGTGCTGGCGCTGCTGGCCCTGATCGACCTCGTCTCCGGCGCCAACGCCCACCTGACCCGCTCGGTGCTCGACGCCGGCGGGCTCGGCGACCTCTCCGACGTCGCCCAGCGCCGGCTGCAGCTGTCGGCCAACAGCTTCGGCCGCCCGGTGCTGCTCGTCTTCCTCCCCGTCGTCGCCGCGCTCGCCGTCACCGCGATCGCCAAGCGCGACCGGCTCCAGGCCTGGGTCCGGGGCGTCCCGGCGGTCCGCGCCGGCCTGCTGGGCGCCCTCGCCGCGACCGTTGTCGGCACCCTCGCCAACGACTCCGGCGCCCTCCTGCTCGAGGTGGGAACCGCCTACCTCCTCGTTTTTACGGGTTTTGCCTGGGCCGAAAGCAGTGACGCCGCGGCCGGCGAGGCCCGGGCGATGCCCTACCCTTAAGAGTCCGTGCGCATCGGTCTCGTCTCGCCATATTCCTGGTCTTACCAGGGTGGCGTGAACCGGCACGTCGAAGCCTTGGCCGAGGAGTTTCTCGGACGTGGGCACGATGTCCGCGTTCTCGCTCCCGTCGACCCCCCGGGTCGGCTCAGCCGTGTGCTGCACCGGGCCACAGCCGAAGATCGCCCGCTGGCCGAGTACCTAGTGCCGCTGGGCCGGACCGCCGGCTTTGGCGCCAACGGATCGGTCTCCAACCTGGCGCCGTTCCCGGCCGGGGGCGTCGTCGCCCCGCGCCGGCAGGTCCGCAAGGGCGAGTTCGACGTGATCCACGTGCACGAGCCGCTGGTCCCGCTGGTTGGCTGGAACGCGACGCTCGGGGCGCGCACCCCGGTCGTCGGCACCTTCCACACCTACTCGACCAGGCCGCTCCCCAACTACATCGCCAACGCGGTCGGCGCGCGGCGGATGTTCAACCGTCTCTCGGCCCGGATCGCCGTCTCCGAGGCCGCCGCCTGGACCGGCCGGCGCTGGTACGGCGGTGAGTACACGATCATCCCCAACGGGGTCGACATCGACGCCGCTCCCGCCGTGCAGGCGCCGGCCGGGAAGGAGCTGAAGATCCTCTTCGTCGGCCGCCCCGAGGAGCGCAAGGGCCTGCCGATCCTGCTCACCGCCTTCGGCGCCCTGGTCGAGCACGTGCCCTCGCGGCTCAGCGTGATCGGGGCCGACGAGGACGACGTGCTCCGCTACCTGACCGATCCCGAGCTGATGGGCTCGATCGACGTGCGCGGCCGCGTCTCCGGCGATCAGCTCTGGACCGCGCTTCACGAGGCCGACGTGCTCTGCGCGCCGTCGCTCTCCGGCGAGAGCTTCGGCATGGTCCTGACCGAGGCCTTCGCCGCCGGCACCCCGGTGATCGCCTCGGCGATCGCCGGCTACAGCGACGTCGTCACCGACGGGGTCGACGGAGTGCTGGTGCCGCCGGCCGATCCGCAGCGCCTCGCCGAGGAGCTGCAGCGCATCCACCACGAGCCCGAGCGCCTGCGGGCGATGGGCGAGGCCGCGCGCCGCAGCGCCCAGCGCTACGCCTGGCCGCGGGTCGCCGACCAGGTGACGGAGGTCTACGAGCGGGCGGTCGCGGTGCCGCGGCCCCAGACCAGCGGCGAGAGGTTCGCCCACTGGATGGGCGTCCGTCCCGCCGACGGACTGCCGAAGCGGCCGGCCGAGCGGCTGCCTTCGCTGGACCCGGCGCCGGCGCAGGCCGGCAAGGGCAAGCGCAAGCTGGCCCGCCGCCTCGGCCTCGGTGTCGCCGGCATCCTCGGCATCGGCCTGACCGTGCTCGCCGCCCAGAAGATCGGCGTCGACAAGGTGGTCGAAAGCATCGTCCGCTCGAACCTGACGCTGGTCCTCGTCGCCTGCGCGCTGATGGCCAGCTCGCTCTTCTTCCGCGCCGCCTCCTGGTACTGGATCGCCCGCGCGGCGCTGCCCAACCGTCCGATCCGCCGCCGCGACGTCACCTCGGCGACGATGATCGGGGTGCTGATGTCGGCGACCCTGCCGGCCCGGCTCGGCGAGCCCGCCCGCGCCCTGGCGCTGGCCCGGCGGACCGGCCGGATGCGCGAAACCTTCCCGGTCCTGCTCGGCACCCTGGTCTCGCAGACGATGCTCAACCTGGTCGCCCTGGCGCTGCTGGGCGTGATCATCGTCTCGACCACCCCGCTCTTCCACTCCGGCACCCAGAAGATCTTCGCCTTCAGCCTGGTGCCGCTGATCCTTCTGCTGGTGGTCCTGTTGGCGCCGGTGGTGATGCGCCGCAGCGGCAACGGCCGGCTGGCGCGGATCGGCCGCGGGGTGCACCGGGCCCTGATCCAGGTTCGCGCCGGCCTCACCGTCTTCCGCGACCCCAAGCGCGGCAGCATGGCCGCCGCGGCGCAGCTCGGCGCCTGGGCGATCCAGCTGGCCGCCTGCTGGGCGCTGCTCTACGCGCTCAACCTCGACGGCAAGGCGGGGATTGGCGCTGCCGCCGCCGTCCTCTTCGCGGTCAACGTCACCGCCGTGGTCCCGGCCACCCCGTCCAACATCGGCGTCTTCCAGCTCGCCGTGATCAGCGTCCTCCACACCGGCTTCAACGTCAGCACGGCGGACGCCCTCGCCTACGGAGTGATCCTGCAGGCGGTGGAGATCGCCACCGCGGTCGCGCTCGGCCTGCCGGCTCTGGTTCGCGAGGGCCTCACCTGGAGCGACCTGCGCGTCCAGGCCCTCTCGACCGCACCGGTTCACCTCGAGCCGAAGCCACCGCCGCGCGAGTCGCGGCGGGGCATGCGCATCTAGGCACCGCAAGCGCACTCGCCTTTCCGCAGACAAAAAGTTACACTTCCGTGCGCCACATTTGCGGATTCGATCCCTACGCTGGGGGCATGGAGTCGATGCGATCAACCTGGACCGACGAGCGGCTCGACGATTTCAAGGAACGGGTCGAGCAGCGCTTCGACAAACTCGAAGCCAGCGTCGACCGGCTCGACGATCGCATCGACGCGCTTCAGCAGACGATGATCAACGGCTTCATCGCGATCATGGTCGCGATGTTCACCGGCTTCGTCGGACTCGCGGGCCTCATCCTCACCCAGATGTGACAGCCGGCGATTGGACCTAGCTAGTCTTTCGGCCATGGCCGACCCAGAGTTGAAGTCCAAAGTCGAAGAGCTGATCGCCGCCAACCCCGTGCTGTTGTTCATGAAAGGGGTTCCCGACGCGCCGAAATGCGGTTTCTCCATGCGGGTCGTCGGCGTGCTCGACCAGCTGGACGTGGAGTACGGAGCGATCGACGTGCTGCCGGCGCTGCAGCCGCTGCGCGAGGTGACGACGGAGATCTCCGACTGGCAGACCTTCCCGCAGCTCTACGTGAACGGCGAGCTGCTCGGCGGCTGCGACATCGTCGAGGAGATGTTCGAGTCCGGCGAGCTGGCCGAGGCGCTCGGAGTCGAGCAGCCGGCTGAAGCCGCGGCCCCGCAGGCCGCCGCGCCCGCCCAGTCTCCCCCGCTGCAGATCGAATAGCGCGGGCCGCCCCCGCCTCTCGCTACACTTTGTAAAGTGAGCGATACGCCAGAGGCCGCAATCACCCTTACCGCCAAGGCCGCCGAGAAGATCGGCGAGCTGCTTGGCTCGCAGTCCGAGAACGAGCAGCAGGCGCTGCGCGTCGCGGTCCGCGGCGGCGGTTGCTCCGGCTTCCAGTACGCGCTCGCCTTCGACCAGACCAAGGACGACGACACCGTGTTCGAGGTCGACGGCGTCGCGGTGGTCGTCGACAAGGTCAGCATGCAGTTCGTCTTCGGCTCCGAGGTCGACTACGTCGAAAGCCTGCAGGGCGCCGGCTTCCAGGTGAACAACCCGAACGTCGTCGCCGCCTGCGGCTGCGGATCGTCCTTCCAGGTCAAAGACGACGCTCCCGCATCAGCCGCGGTCTGACCCCGCCACACGGCTCGCCTGAGCCGGGCCCGGGTCTGAAAGAATCGCCCCGTTGACCGGGAGCGAGACCACCGCAGTCGTCTGCGACACCACCGCCTACCTCCCCACCGATCTGGTGGCCGAGCGCGGGATCGAGACGATCAGCCTCTACGTCTCGGTCGACGGCGAGCAGGAGCGCGAGGCTGACATCACCGACTACGGCGCATTCTACGAGCGCCTACGCGGCTCCGAAAGCGGCGCGACGACTTCGCAGCCGTCGATCGGCGACTTCATCGCCGTCTACGAGCCGCTGCTGGACGCCGGCAAGGAAATCGTCTCGGTCCACATCTCGGCCGGGATCTCCGGCACCTTCGAGGCCGCCACCCAGGCTCGCGAGCGACTCAGCGAGGAAGGCAAGGGGGGCGAGCTGATCCGGGTGATGGATTCGCGCTCGGCCGCCGGGGGCATGGGCCTCTGCGCGCTCGGCGCCTCGGCCGCCGCCCTGGAAGGGGCCGGTGCCGAGGAGGCGGAAGCGCGGGCCCAGCAGGTCCGCAACGAGCTGAAGATGTGGTTCGCGATCGACACGCTGGAGTACCTGCGCCGCGGCGGCCGGATCGGCGGCGCCCGCGCCTGGATCGGCAGCGCCCTGAAGATCAAGCCGATCCTCACCCTCGAGGAGGAGATCACCCCGGTCGAACGCGTCCGCACCCGGGCACGCTCGGTCGAGCGGCTCCGCGCCTACATGCGCCAGCGGCACGAGTCCGGCCTCGACGGCTGGGTCGTCCAGCACATCCAGGACGAGGAGACCGCCTCGCAGCTGATCGAAGACTGCCACGAGATCTTCGGCTGCGACCCCGTCTTCACCTCCGAGGTCGGCCCCGTCCTCGGCGCCCACGTCGGCCCTGGCCTGCTCGGAGCCGGCAGCGTCACCACCGACCTCGTCGTACCGCGCTGACCCGCTAGCGGTTCTTGCGGCGGCGGCCGAACATCAGCCGCACACCCACGACGAAGCCGACGGCGGCAGCGCCGATCATGATCTCGCGTTTGTGCTCGTCGACCTGGCGGCGCCAGTCGGTCAGCTCGGTGACCCGCACCCGCAGGGCTTCGACGGAGGTTCCGAGCTGCTGGCGCTGGAGGTCGATGTCACGGCGGATCTGCTCGGCGGAGCGCCCCGGCATCCCGGTCGACGGGGTCGGTTGGGACGGCGTCGACTGCGACGGGGTCGGCTGAATCGGATCGACGCTCATTTGCCCAGTTTCTCCTTCTCGCCTTCGAACATCTCCTTGGTCAGCTTCGCCTCTTCGATCGCCTGCTCGGGAACCGGCGGCGCGCCAGCCTTCACCGCTCGGTAGGCGATCGTGCCGGCGAGGGCGGCGAGGAGCAGGAAGGCCGCGGCCTCGACGAAGAAGCCGGGCCAGGTCTTGCCGTCGAAGAGCTCTTCGTTGAGGACCCAGGCGATCCCGTGCATGATCAGGATCAGGGCCAGGAAGGCGAAGGTGCCGGCGGCGACGCCGACCGCGGAGCCGCGGGCGATCTTGCCGACCTTCTCGGAGACCTCGGCCTTGGCGAGCTCGATCTCCTCGCGGATCAGCACCGAGGTGCGTTCGGAGACGTCGAAGACCAGCTCGCCGAGTGCGCGGGCGTCCTTCGGCGGTGCCGGGGGGACCGCGGGCGGGGTCTGCGGGGGCGTCTGGTTGGGCTCGGTCATCGCGCTCCTCAGTCGGGCGGGTCTTCGTCGAACAGCCGCCGGTAGATCAGCGACGAGGCCCGGGCGGCGAGAATGCTGGCAACCGCACCGGTGGCGGCGAGCAAGCCGCTCCAGATCAGCCTTCTGACGATCTCGTTGTCCACGCGTGCCGACCTTACCTATCGCGGCTCGAGGCCGTCGCAAATCGTCGTCACCAGCAAGTTCCTTGCCTCGTCATACCCGGCATCGGAGGTTGGAATCACGTCGAAGATCCAGCCCGAGAGCAGCTGCTCGATCGCGCCGTAGAAGCTCATCGAGGCGAATAGGGGGTCGATGTCGTCGCGGAAGGCGCCGCTCGCCTGACCGTCGGCGACGATTTTCGCGATCCCCTCGTAGGCGCGGCGGATCCCGGTCAGGTGGGTCTGGCCGAACGAGTTGGCGGCGCGGGTGACCTCGACGATGATCACCTTCATCAGCTCGGGGTCGTAGCGGTAGGAGTCGATGATGAAGCTGGCGACCGCGGCGAGCCGGTCGCGGTGCGGGCCGCCGGTCCGGTCGGCTTCGTCGATCGCGGTCAGCAGCAGCGACCAGCGCTCGACGAAGAGCTCGTTGAGGACGTCGTCCTTGGAGCGGAAGTAGTGGTAGACGAGGCCGTAGGCGACCCCCGCCTCGTCGGCGATGTCGGAGACGCGGGTCTGGTGGAAGCCCTGGCGGGCGAAGACCGCGACGGCGGCGTCGAGGATCTGGCGGCGCTTGTCGGCGGGCGGTGCTTTCGCCATCAGGCCGATGCCTCCAGCAGCTGCGGCCAGGCGTAGGCGGCGGGGCGGCGATTGGCCAGCGACGGCAGCTGCTCGCGGGTGCGCGCCTGGGCGGCGAGGTCGAGGTCGGCGGCGACGAAGCACTCCTCGTCGGGCGCGATCGCCAGCACCGTGCCCCAGGGGTCGACGATCGCCGAGTGGCCGAAGGAGTCGTAGTGCGGTGGGGCGGCCCCGACCTGGTTGGGGGCGAGCAGGAAGACCTGGTCCTCGATCGCCCGCGCCCGCAGCAGCACCTCCCAGTGGTCGCGGCCGGTCGCCGTCGTGAAGGCGGAGGGGACCGCGATCAGGTTCGCGTCGCGCAGGGCGAGGATCCGGTAGAGCTCGGGGAAGCGGAGGTCGTAACAGACGGTCATCCCGACGGTCAGCTCGCCGACCGGCGCGGTGACCAGCTCGGTGCCGGGCTGCTCGTGCTCGGACTCGCGGTAGGAGACGCCGCCGGCCTCGACGTCGAACATGTGGATCTTGCGGTAGGTCGCGAGGTCCTCCCCCCGGGGCCCGACCAGGACCGAGGTGTTGAAGGCCTTGCCCCCGGTGCGCTCGCTGATGCTGCCGGCGAGCAGGTGGATGCCGAGCTCGCGCGCCCAGCCGCGGGCGGCGCTGAGGCTGGGGCCGTCGAGCGGCTCGGCGCCCTCGCGCAACTCCGCCCCACCGGCCAGCAGGTTCCACTTCTCGGGCAGCCCGACCAGCTCGGCTCCGTCGGCGGCGGCGGCGCGCACCAGGCGCTCAGCCGTGCTTAGGTTCCGACCCTTGTCGGCGTTCGAGTTGAGCTGTACGGCGGCGACACGCAACGCGATAACTCCCCGTTGATTGACGAGTCAATCAGGGAAGTATAGGCCGGTCAGACGCCGCCTACAGCTTCATCATGCGGGCGACGATCGCGTCGAAGATCCGGTCCGGGATGACGATCTTCAGCCGCGCCTGGACCTTGGCGTCGAGGCCGACCAGGTAGCGGGTCTTCGGGCGGTTGGCGCTGAGCGCACGCTCGATCGCCGCCGCGACCTTCTCCGGCGGGATCCCGCGCTCGGCGGTCGCTTTGACCACGTCGCGGTAAGCCGCGATCGCCTTGCCGTAGAGCGCTTCGCGCTGCGGCGAGCGGGCGCCGATCTCGTCCGCCGTCGCTTCGCCGCGGTTCCAGATCGGCGTGTCGATCGAGCCCGGCTCGACGATCGCGACCTCGATCCCCCAGGGCCGCAGCTCCTGGCGGAAGACGTCGCCGACCGCCTCGATCCCGAACTTGGCGGCGTGGTAGGCGCCGGTCAGCGGGAAGGCGACGCGGCCGCCGATCGAGCTGATGAAGACGACGCGGCCGCGCGCCGCGCGCAGGGCGGGCAGCAGCGCCTGGGTGACGGCGACCTGGGCGGTCAGGTTGAGCTCCACCTGGCGGCGGAAGTCGTCGATCGGCATCGTCTCCAGCGGGCTCGGGTGCGCCGCCCCGGCGTTGTTGACGAGGCCGTCGAGCCGCTCGCCGATGGTCTCCGCGGCAGCGGCGATCCGCTCGGGATCGGTGACGTCGAGCAGCAACGGCGCGAGGTTGGCCGAGCCCTCGTCCCTCAGTGACTGCGCGTCCTCCTCGCGCCGCACGCCGGCGAAGACCTTCCAGCCGGCGCGGTCGAGCCGCAGCGCGGTCGCCCGGCCGATACCGGTCGAGGCGCCGGTGACGAGCACGCTTCGCATCGGGCCAGGCTAGCGGCGATTTGGCCAGCGAGCCAGCCCGGCGTAGTCTTTGCCGGGCCGTGGCTTCGCCCCACACCGACGACGCCGAGCGCAAGCAGGTCACCGTCCTGTTTGCGGACGTCAACGGCTCGATGGACCTCTCCGAGGGGCAGGACCCGGAGGAGTGGCGGAAGATCATGCAGCGCTTCTACTCGCTGCTGGCCGAGGCGGTGACCCAGTTCGAGGGCACCGTCGACAAGTTCACCGGCGACGGGATCATGGCCGTCTTCGGCGCTCCGGTCGCCCACGAGGACCACGCCCAGCGCGCTTGTTACGCGGCGCTGCGGATGCTCGACGACACGGCCGAGTACGCGGCCGAGCTGCGCCGCGGCCTCGGGCTCAACTTCTCGGCCCGGATCGGGATCAACTCCGGCGAGGTTGTCGCCGGGGCGATCGGCCAGGGCGTCGGCGGCGAGTACACGGCGATCGGCCACACGGTCGGGCTGGCGCAGCGGATGGAGAGCCTGGCCGAGCCCGGGCGCGCCTACCTGACCGAACACACCGCGGCCCTGGTCGAGGGTTTCCTCGAGCTCGACGACCTCGGCGAGTTCGAGATCAAGGGCGCCAGCGCGCCGATCGGAGTCGCCCGGCTGGAGGGCGTCGGCACGGCCCGCTCGCGCCTCGACCTCTCCCGGCGCCGCGGCCTCACCCGCTTCGTCGGCCGCGAAGCCGAGCTGGCCGAGCTCGCCTTGGCGCTGGAGAAGGCGACGGGCGGCGCCGGGCGCGCGGTCGGAATCGTCGCCGAACCGGGGGTCGGCAAGAGCCGGCTCTGCCACGAGTTCGCCGAGCGCTGCCGGGCCGACGGCCACGAGGTCTTCGAGGCGCAGGCCCAGGCGCACGGCACCTCCAGTCCCTACCTCCCGGTCCTGCAGATGCTGCGCTCCTTCTTCGGGATCGGCGACCGCGACGCCGACCGCTTGGTGCGCGAGAAGGTCGCCGGGCGGGCGCTGCTGCTCGACCCCGAGCTGGCCGGCGAGCTGCCGCTGCTCTTCGAGTTCCTCGGCGCTCCCGACCCGGAGCGGCCGCTGCCCCAGCTCAGCCCCGAGGCGCGCCAGCGGGCGCTGACCGACCTCGTCTGCGGGATCGTCAACGCGCCGAAGCGGCGCCAGACGCTGGTCCTGGTGGTCGAGGACCTGCACTGGATCGACCCCGGCAGCGAGGCGATGATGACGACCCTGCTGGAGACGATCTCGACCACCAACACGCTGCTGGTCGTCAACTACAGGCCCGAGTACGAGCCGGCCTGGGACGACGCCCCGGTCTTTTCGCGGCTGCCGTTGGCGCCGCTGGAGCGGGGCGACACCGGCGAGCTGCTGCGCCACCTGGCCGGGACCGACCCCTCGCTCGACGGCCTCGACGAGCCGATCCACGAGCGCACCCAGGGGAACCCGTTCTTCGTCGAGGAGCTGGTCCGCGAGCTTGCGGAGTGCGGTCACCTCGAGGGGGAGCGCGGCGGATACCGGCTGGTGCGGCCGATCGAGGACCACGGCGTGCCGGTCACCGTGCAGGCGGTGCTGGCGGCGCGGATCGACCGCCTGCAGCCGGAGGCCAAGCAGCTGCTGCAGGTCGCCTCCGTGGTCGGCAAGGAGATCAGCGCCGAGGCGCTGGGGCTGACCGCGGGGATCGAGGAAGGGGAGCTCGACGCGGTCCTTCGCGAACTGGTCGCCGCCGGCTTCCTCTATGAAATCGAGCTCTACCCGCGGCGCGTCCTCGCCTTCCGCCACCCGCTGACCCGCGAGGTCGCCTACGGGACCCAGCTGGCCGAGGGCCGGGCCCGCACCCACGCGGCGGCGGCGCGGGCGCTGATCGAGCTCGAACCGGAGCGCCACGACGAGCTGGCGGCGCTGATCGCCAGCCACATGGAGGCCGGCGAGGAGATCCGTGAGGCGGCGCGCTGGTCGGCGCGCGCGGCGTTCTGGGCTGGACACCGGCGCCCCGCCGATGCCTTCCGGCTCTGGCGCGAGGTGACCCGGCTGGCCGAGGCGCTCGAAGAGGACGAGGAGACGATGGCGCTGGCGCTCTCCTCGCGCCTGCAGCAACTTGATTTCTCCTGGCGCCTGGGGATCGACGAGGAGGAGGCGAGCGCGCTCGCTGCGGAGGCGAAAGCGATCGCCGACCGCACCGGCGACATCCGCTCGCTGGCCCTGCTGAAGCTGATGAGCTCGGCCCGGCCGGGGGTCTCCCACCGGGCCTCCGAATGGATCCAGGGCTCGCGCGAAGCGACCGCCCTGGCCGACCGGTCCGGCGACCGCGACCTGCGGATCGCGATCCGCGGGGTCGGCGCCTACGCGCAGATGTGCGCCGGCGACCTCGACGCGGTCGACGCGATCCTCGACGAGATCTTCGAGCTGACCGGCGACGACATCGAGGCCGGCGCCAACATCGTCATCAACTGCCCCTACTCCTGGGCGCTGATGGCGCGCAGCATCGTGCTCAAAGAGCGCGGCCGGCTGGAGGAGGCGGAAGCGACGGCGGGCAAGGCGCTGCACGTCGCCGCCAGCTTCGGCGACCCGGAGACCGAAAGCTGGGCGCGCGGCAACCGGGCGACGATGATGGCCGAACGCGGCATGGTCGAGGCCGGGCTGGCCCAGGCCCAGCGCAACTGCGAGCTGACCGACCAGCTCGGCGACGTCTTCTCCCGCTCCGTCGCCCTCGCCGGGCTCGGCTACACCCAGACGATGGCCGGCGCGCACGCCGCCGCCCTGGGGTCCCTCGACCTCGCCGAGCGGGTCTACCGCGAGGCGATGGGCGCCGGCGGCGAGCAGGAGGCGTGGCGCGGCACGATCAAGACCTGGGCCCTGCTCGGCCTCGGCCGCGACGAGGAGGCCCTGGCCCAGGCCGAACGAATCGTCGCCGTCGCCCGCGAACGCGAAATGAACTGGCAGCTCCCCTCCGCCCTGCTCTCACTGGCACAGGCGCGGCGCGCGACCTGCAGTGAGGGCGTCGACGAGGCGCTCGACGAAGCCACCGAGATCTGCGAGCGGCTCGGCCACACCCAGACTCTCGGCAAAGTCGAAGCCGAGAGAGCGGCGCCAACGGCGGCGTAGGCGTACGCGAATCCTCATGGAGTAGCACTGTTACAGAACGGGTCCGAGGACCCCGCACAGGTAACAACACTTCGTGTATTGGTAAGTTGCGTAGTTGCATTTTGATGATCGAGTTTTCCCTCGCATTAGAGCGCGGGAGTACGCGGGTGTTTCTTGACAGAGTCATCGGAGTTCTCTACAGTGCCGGGCGGCTCGGTGGGACCGGGCTGCTTCGTCTCGGCGGGGCATAACCAGGGACTGTAGGGGGGACGTAAAATGCGCGTGCTGCGAGCGCTTTGCCTATTGGCGACGGCTTTGGGGGTACTCCTCGTAC
>JAWVEZ010000195.1:0-8629 GCA_033856455.1 Solirubrobacterales bacterium
CCCGGCCGCGGGAAGATCGGAGAGACCTGGTGGCCCCGCGCGGCCACACCCAGTGGGTCCGCAACATGCGGGTCGCCGGCGGTGGCCGGCTGGTGCTCGGCAAGCGCGTCGAGGAGTTCGAGGCGACCGAGGTCCCGGAGTCCGAGCGCCCCGAGCTGCTGCGCGCCTACCTGAAGAAGTGGAAGTGGGAGGCCGGCGCCTTCTTCGACGGCGTCGGCCCCGACTCGCCCGACTCCGAGCTCCAGCGCATCGCCCCCGACCACCCCGCCTTCAAGCTGAGCTAGAACGATCCGGCACTTGAGCACGCTATGCGTGTCGGAACTGATCGATGCGTCAATTGGGGGTCATATAGACCCCAAAGTGGCGCATCGATTCAGAGGCCGCTGGTGAACGCCGCGCGCATCGCGACGAAGAAGATCACGCCGCAGCTGACGGCCATGATCCCCATCTCGCGGCGGACGATCGCCAGGGCGACCCTCTGCTGGGTCTCGGAGTCGAGCGCTTCGAAGTCGGTCTCGCCGAGCTCGCGCTGGGCGGCGCCGGCGCGGGCGCCCTCGGCGATGAAGGAGATCGCCAGCGGCAGGATCCCGTAGAGGTAGTGGAGGCCGTCCGGCTGCTCGTGGTCGGTGACGACGAGCAGGCCGCCGAGCAGCGCCTGGACGAAGACCGAGACCTGGGCGAGGCGGAGCAGGTACCAGAACGGGACCGAGGGCAGGCTGCGAAACCAGGCGTAGCCGCCGATCGCCCCCGCGGCCAGGTTGAGGGCGATTACGCAGAAGCCGACGGCGATGTGGAGGCCGACCATCGGTTAAATCCTCCCGAGACGGTCGGGATTCCGCTTGCTGATGCGGAATATCACTATGTAGCAATGTGTCACAAGCTGGGTGTATAACAGCGTCTACGGGTGTCCAGGCTCGGCTGAGGTAGCCGGGCGGCGACTTGCCCGCGAACCCCCCAAATCCCCGGTGCTCAAGACCTATCTCCCGATTCTCGTCTTTGCCTTCCTCGGCCTGGCCGTGGCGAGCGTCTTCATGGTCGTCAACCACCTGGTCGGCCCGAAGAAGCCGAAGCAGCCGACCGCGGCGAGCCGCCGCCAGGGCGAGCCCTACGAGTCCGGGATCCCGGTCGACCCGCTGAAGAACGTCAAATTCGGCGTCAGCTTCTACCTGCTGGCGATGCTCTTCATCCTCTTCGACATCGAGGTGGTCTTCCTCTATCCCGTCGGCGCGATCATGAAGAGCGCCGACAGCCTCTTCGTGCTCGGCGAGCTGGTCACCTTCGTCGTCCTGCTCGGGGTCGCCTTCGTCTACGTCTGGCGGAAGGGGGCCCTGGATTGGAGGTAGAGCGCCGCAGCTTCGAGGCCCGCCAGGCCTCCGCCCGCGACATGCTGCGCGGCAACCTCGAGGGGGACGACCTCGAGCGCTACGTGGAAGAGAAAGTCGTCACGACCACGTTCGAGAAAATGATCAACCTCGCGCGCTCGAACTCGATCTTCCCGCTCACCTTCGGCCTCGCCTGCTGCGCGATCGAGGCGCCGATCTCGATCGTCACCGCCCGCTACGACCTCGCCCGCTTCGGCGCCGAGGCGCTGCGCGCCTCGCCCCGCCAGGCCGACCTGATCATCCTCTCGGGCCGCGTCTCGATCAAAATGGCGCCGGTCGTCCGCCGCCTCTACGACCAGATGCTGGAGCCGAAGTGGGCGATCTCGATGGGCGCCTGCTCCTCCTCGGGCGGCATGTTCGCCAACTACGCCGTGGTCCAGGGCGCCGACAAGTTCATGCCGATCGACCTCCACATCCCCGGCTGCCCGCCGCGGCCGGAGGCGGTCATGTACGGGTTCAGCAAGCTGCAGCGCAAGATCCAGGGCAACCCCGACCAGGGCTGGCGCCAGCGCTACAACGCGGCCGGCACCGAGGAGTGGGCGCGCGGCGGCCCGGCCAGCCGGCCGAGCCCCGAGGCCGCGGCGGCCTATCTCGAAGCCCGGGAGCTCGCCCGTGCCTGACGCTCCGGGACTGGAGCTGCTGCGGGGTGAAATCGAGCGCGACCGCCCCGGCGCGGTCCTCGCCACCTCCTTCGACCGCGGCCAGGCGGCGCTGATCGCCGACCCCGAGCAGGTCCTCGCCGTGCTCGGCTGGCTGCGCGACGAGCCCGGCCAGGGCTACCGCTTCCTCTCCAGCCTGCACGTCGCCGACTACCTCCCGGCCGACCCGCGGTTCGGCGTCCACTACGAGCTGCTGAACCGCGACCGGGTCGAGCGCATCCGGGTGAAAGCCATGTTGGCGTCGACCCAAGACGGCTCGCTCCCCGCGATCGACTCCTGCACCGAGCTCTTCCCGACCGCCAACTTCCAGGAGCGCGAAGCCTTCGACTTCTTCGGGATCGAGTTCCGCGGCCACCCGGACCTGACCCGGATCCTGCTGCCCAACGACTACGTCGGCTGGCCGCAGCGGCGCGACTTCCCGGTAGGCGGCGAGCCCGTCACCTTCACCTACAACGAGCGCAACTATGGCTGAGACGACGCTGCTCACGGAGGACCGCGCGACGGAGATCATGACCGTCAACATCGGCCCGCACCACCCGGCGACCCACGGGGTGCTGCGGCTGGTCGTCGACCTCGAAGGCGAGATCGTGCGCGAGTGCCGGCCGGTGATCGGCTACGTCCACACCGGGATCGAAAAGTCCTGCGAGGACAAGAGCTACTGGAAGGTCATCCCCTTCGTCGAGCGGATGGACTACGTCTCCTACTTCTTCCAGATGCAGGCCTACTGCGGCGCCGTCGAGCAGCTGATCGGGCTGGAGATCCCGCCGCGGGCGAAATACCTGCGCACCCTCTTCCTCGAGCTCAACCGGATCCACTCCCACCTCGTCTGGCTCGGCACCACGGCGCTCGACCTCGGCGCGATCTCGATGCTCTGGTACTGCTTCCGCGAGCGCGACAAGATCCTCGACCTGTTCGAAATGGCGACCGGCCAGCGGATGCACACCCGCTACTTCCAGGTCGGCGGCGTGATCGAGGACATCCCGCTCGGCTTCGAGGCGAAGTGCCGCGAGTTCGCCGAGGAAATGCCGATCCGGGTTGGCCAGTACGAGGCCCTGCTCGACCGCAACGAGGTCTTCCTGCAGCGGACCAAAGGGGTCGGGATCGTCGACCGCGAGCGGCTGCTCGAGCTTGGCGTCAGCGGCCCGCTGCTGCGCGCCGCCGGCGACCCCTGGGACCTGCGCAAAGCCTTCGACTACCTCGCCTACCCGGAGCTCGACTTCAAGATCCCGGTCGGCACGGTCGGCGACAACTACGACCGCTACCGGGTCCGGGTCGCGGAGATGGTCGAGTCGAGCAAGATCGTCGCCCAGTGCCTCGACCTGCTCCCCGAGGGCCCGTTCATCGCCGACGACCGCAAGTACGTGCTGCCGCCGCGCTCGGAGCTCTCGACCTCGATGGAGTCGCTGATCCACCACTTCAAGCTCGTCACCGAGGGCTTCCGGGTGGAGCCCGGCGAGTACTACAACGCGATCGAGTCCCCGCGCGGGGAGCTCGGCTGTTACGTGCTCGCCGACGGCTCCTCGAAGCCGGCGCGCGTCCACTTCCGCGACCCCTCGTTCGTCAACCTGCAGTCCTTCCGCGACATGGCGGTCGACACCTACGTCGCCGACATGATCTGCAGCCTCGGCATGCTCGACCCGATCCTCGGAGGGGTGGACAGGTGAGCCCGGTCGACGGTCCCGGCATCGTCAACCCGAACCTCCCGGTCGACCCCGCGGTCACCGAGGGACGCTCCCCGGCTCGCTCCGCGGAGGAGATCCCGGAGCTGCACGAAGTCGACTGCCCGCCGCAGCTGAAGGAGCGGATCGAGGCGCTGATGGCCCGCTACCCGGACCGTCGCTCGGCCTCGATCCCGGCGCTCTGGGCGGTCCAGGAGCTCTACGGCTGGTGCACCCCGGAGGGGATCCGCCAGGCCGCCGCGGTGATGCGCTTCACCCCCGCCGACCTCGAGTCGGTCGCCAGCTTCTACGACCTCCTGCACACCGACCCGGTCGGGACCCACCGGATCGAGGTCTGCACCAACATCAGCTGCTGGATGCGCGGCGGCGACGAGCTGCTCGACGCTTTCAAGGCCGCGGCCGAGGGCGAGGACGAGCAGCTCTTCGTCACCGGCTTCGAGTGCCTCGGCGCCTGCGACATCGCCCCGATGGCCTCGATCGACCAGCGCTACTACGGCCCGCTGGACGCGGCCGAGGCGGGGACCGCGATCGAGCAGCTGCTCGCCGGCCAGGAGGTCCTGCCGGAGAAGGCGCTGGCGAAACGGCCGCTGGCCGCCGAACTGCCGGGAGGCGGCTCCTGATGGCGCACGAGCTCGAGACCAGGGTGCTGCTGAAGCACGCCGAGGACCCGGCGCTGCGCACGATCGAGGGCTACAAGCGCCTGGCCGGCGGCTACGCGATCCAGGAACAGGCCTACCGCTCGATGGAGCAGGACGAGGTGCTGAGGGAGCTCGAAGACTCGGGCCTGCGCGGGCGCGGCGGCGCCGGCTTCTCGATGGGCAAAAAGGCTTCCTTCCTTCCGCGCGGCGAGATGGCCAAGTACCTCTGCTGCAACGCCGACGAGTCCGAGCCGGGCGCCTTCAAGGACCGCGAGCTGATGCAGCGCAACCCGCACCAGCTGATCGAGGGGATCGCGATCGCCGCGCTCGCCGCCGACGCCGGCCACGCCTTCATCTTCATCCGCGGCGAGTACGCCGAGCAGGCCGACATCCTCGACGCCGCGGTCGCCGAAGCGTACGAGGCCGGCTACCTCGGCAACGACATCCTCGGCTGCAAGCGCGACCTCGAGCTGGTCGTCCACCGCGGAGCCGGCGCCTACATCTGCGGCGAGGAGACGGCGCTGCTCGACGCGCTCGAGGGCAAGCGCGGCAACCCGCGCCTGAAGCCGCCGTTCCCGGCGGTCCAGGGCCTCTACGGCGGGCCGACCCTGATCAACAACGTGGAGACGCTCTCCAACGTCCCCCACATCATCAGGAACGGCGCCGAGTGGTTCAAAGGCTTCGGGACCGAGCAGTCGCCGGGCACCAAGGTGGTCTCGATCTCCGGCGGCGTGCGCCGCCCCGGCAACTACGAGATCTCCCTGGGGATGCCGCTGCGCGAACTGATCTACGGCCTCGCCGGCGGCCCCGAGCCCGGCCACGAGATCAAGGCCTTCTACCCCGGCGGCTCCTCCTCGCCGGTCCTGACCCCGGCCGAGCTCGACCTCCCCTACAGCTTCGAGGCGATGGCCGAGGCGGGCTCGATGCTCGGCTCCGGCTCGATCATCGTCGCCGACGACCGCGTCTCGATCCCGCACATGGCCCTGCGCACGGCGCGCTTCTACCACCACGAGTCCTGCGGCAAGTGCGCCCCCTGCCGCGAGGGCACCAACTGGACGGTGAAGATGCTGGAGCGGGTGGTCCGCGGCGAGGCGACGCCGATGGACCTCGACATCATCAGCTCGGTCCAGCAGAACATCATGGGCCACTGCCTCTGCGTGCTCGGCGACTCGATGGCGATGCCGGTCTCGGCGATGGTCAACAAGTTCCGCGACGAGTTCGAGCGCGTGATCGCGGAAGCGGGCTCGCCGCTCGAAGAAGGCGAGCAGTACATGGTCGTACGCGGCATCGAGCAGACGTTGGGAGCGGCGACGTGAGTCCCGAGCCGCGCGACGTAACCCTGACGATCGACGGCCGCGAGGTGATCGCGAGCGAGGGCGAGATGCTGCACGACGCCGCCCGCAAGGGCGACGTCGAGATCCCGGTCTTCTGTTACGAACCGAAACTCGGCGAGCCGGTCGGCGCCTGCCGGATGTGCCTGGTCGAGATCGAGGGGATCCCGAAACTGCAGACCTCCTGCTCGACCCCGGTCCGCGACGGCATGGTCGTCCACACCCGCACCGACCAGGTCAAGCACGCCCAGAACGCGGTGGTCGAGTTCCTGCTCGTCAACCACCCGCTCGACTGCCCCGTCTGCGACAAAGGCGGCGAGTGCCCGCTGCAGGACATCACGATGGGCTGGGGCCCCGGCAAATCGCGGGTGATCGACGAAAAGCGCCATTTCCGGAAGCCGATCGAACTCTCGCCGCTGGTCGCGATCGACCGCGAGCGCTGCATCCTCTGCTACCGCTGCGTCCGCTTCAGCCAGGAGATCTCCGAGGACGCCCAGCTGCAGCTGCTCGATCGCGGCGACCGCACCTTCGTCGGCACCTTCGACGACCGCCCCTACGTCGCCCCCTTCCACGGCAACATCACCGACATCTGCCCGGTCGGGGCGCTGACCAACTACACCTACCGCTTCCGCGCCCGGCCCTGGGACATCGAGCAGGCCGGCTCGGTCTGCACCCTCTGCCCCGGCCAGTGCAACGTCAGCTTCACGGTCCGCGACGAGAAGGTGAAACGGGTGATCACCCGCGACAACCACGAGGTCGACGACGGCTGGCTCTGCGACCGCGGCCGCTACGGCTTCGAGATGTTCGACGCGCCCGAGCGGATCGACGCGCCGCGGCTCAAGGGCGGCGAGGAGACCGAGTGGGCGAACGCGATCCAGCTCGCCGCCAACGGCCTCAAGGGTGCCGGCGGCGCGGTCGCGGCGATCGTCGGCGACGCCTCCAACGAGGAGGGCTACCTGGTCGGGCGCCTGCTGCGCGAGGCGCTCGGCTCCAACGACGTCGACTCGCGCCCCTCGCGCGGGCTCTCGCGTGAGGCGATCGTGCGGCTCGCCCAGCCCGAGCTGACCGCCAAGGTCCGCGACATCGACGGGGCCGAGGTGATCCTCGTCGCCGGGACCGAGCCGCTCGGCACCGCGCCGATCCTCGACCTCCGCGTCCGCAAGGCGATCCGCCGCAACGGCGCCCGCCTGGTCGTCGCCACCGAGCGCCCGACCGCGCTCGACGGCGGCGCCGAGGCGATCGCCCGCTACGCCCCCGGCGAGGGCGCCCACTTCCTCTCCGAGCTGGCCGCCGCGGTCGGCGGCGCCGACAACGTCGCCGCGCCGCTGGCCGAGAGCCTGCGCGGCGCCGGCAAGGTCGTCGTCCTTTGGAGCGGCCGGATCGCCCGCGAAGGCGACGCCGCCGCCGCGGCGCTGCTGGAGCTGGCCACGGCCTGCGGGATCGCCGCCACCGAGGGTGCCGGGCTGCTCGAGATCCCCGACGTCTCCAACGGCCGCGGCCTGCGCGAGGCCGGCGTCCTGCCCGACGCCGGCCCGGGCCTGGCCGCCGGCGCCGCCGGGCGCTCGACCGAGGAGATCCGCGCCGCGCTGATCGCCGGCGAGCTCAAGGGCCTGGTCCTGTTCGGCGTCGACCCGCTGCGCGACTTCCCCGACACGCCGGCCTGGGAGGAAGCGCTGACCGCCGCCCAGTTCGTCGTCTCCTTCTCGATGCACGAGAACGCGACCACCGCCAAGGCGAACGTCGTCTTCCCACTCGAGACCCACGCCGAGAAAGACGGCACCGTCACCCACCCCGACGGCCGCCTCCAGCGCGTCCGCCCCAGCGCCGCCCGCCCCGGAGTCGTCCAGTCCAACCTCCTCGTCCTCTCCCAGCTTGGCGAGGCGCTCGGGTTGGAGCTGCCCTACTCGCAGCCGCTCGCCTTCGCCGCTCTGACCGAGGCGGTGCCGTTCTACGGCGCGATCACCGAGGAGAAGATCGGCGGCCAAGGGATCCGGTGGCAGGAGACTGAGTCCGTATCCGCCTTCCCCGCCGCCACTGGGGGAGAGCTGGCGCCCGAGCCGGCCAAGGCGCCAGCGGGCGAAGGGCTCACGCTCGGCACTTATCGCGACCTTTGGGCGGGCCCAATCACTGAGCTGAATCCGCCGCTGAAGTTCCTGTCGCCGCAGCAGCGCCTGGAGATTTCACTCGGCGATGCCGAACGGATGGGCTTCCAGGCGGGGGACAAGGTGCGGGTCAGCCAGAACGGCTCCAGCGTCGAGGCCACGGTGCTGATCAAAGAACGAATTTCGGAGGGCGTTGTCTTCCTTGCCGAGGGGACGGCCGAGGGCAACGCCAACGGGCTGCTGAACGGCGGCCCGGTGACCGTCCAGATCGCCAAGGTCGAGGCCTAGCACCGATGCTGCCGATCGCAGAGGTTGGGTTCGCGGAAGCGACCTGGATCATGGTCGTCAAGTCGCTGGTGATCTTCGGCGTGATCTTCGCGATCCTGCCGATCCTCACCGTGGTCGAGCGCAAACTGATCGGCCGCTTCCAGCACCGCTACGGCCCCAACCGGGTCGGCCCCTTCGGGCTGATGCAGCCGCTCGCCGACGTCGGCAAGCTGATCTCCAAGGAGTCCTTCCGGCCCGCCAACGCGGTCCAGACCCTGTTCGTGCTCGGGCCGCTGCTGCCGGTCCTCTCCGGCGTCCTCGCCCTGGCGATCATCCCCTGGGGCGACGTCCAGGACGGGGTCGGCTTCTACGGGATCGACGTCCCGATCGGGATCCTCTACTTCTTCGCGGTCGGCTCGATCGCTTTCTACGGCCTGGTGCTGGGCGGCTGGTCCTCCGGCTCCAAATACAGCCTGCTCGGGGCGATGCGCTCGGCCGCGCAGCTGATCTCCTACGAGGTCGCGATGGGCCTGGCGCTGCTCGGCGTGGTGATGATGGCCGGCTCGCTCTC
>JAWVEZ010000196.1:0-25187 GCA_033856455.1 Solirubrobacterales bacterium
GACCGCGCGACGCAGCCCCTGCGGAACGTCGGCGAGGTCGAGCTCGGTCAATCGCCGCCGCGGTCGGAGTACTCGCCGTAGGCGGCGACGATCCGCTGCACGAGCTGGTGGCGGACGACGTCCTCGCCGCCGAAGCGGACGAAGGAGATGTCCTGGACCTCTTCGAGGATGTCCTTGACGACGACGAGGCCGGAGCGCTGGTCGGTCGGCAGGTCGATCTGGGTGACGTCGCCGGTCACCACCATGCGCGAGTTGAAGCCGAGCCGGGTGAGGAACATCTTCATCTGCTCGGGGCTGGTGTTCTGCGCCTCGTCGAGGATCACGAAGGAGTCATTAAGCGTTCTACCGCGCATGAAGGCGAGCGGCGCCACCTCGATCACGTCGCGCTCGAAGTAGCCGTTGACCCGGTCGGGGTCGATCATGTCGTAGAGCGCGTCGAACAACGGCCGCAGGTAAGGGTCGACCTTGGCCTGGATGTCGCCGGGCAGGAAGCCGAGCCGCTCGCCGGCCTCGACCGCGGGCCTGGTGAGGATGATCCGCTGGACCTTGCGTTCGGTCAGCGCCGCGGCGGCCATCGCGACCGCGAGGAAGGTCTTGCCGGTGCCGGCCGGGCCGATCCCGAAGGTGATCGTGTTGCGGCGGATCGAGTCGACGTAGCGCTTCTGGTTCAGCGTCTTCGGCGCGACTTTCGTATTGCGGTGGCGCCAGACGACGTCGTCGAGGATCTCGGCCGGGTCCTCGTCGGCCTCGAGCGCGCCGGTCACCGCTTCGATCGTCCCCGGCGCGACGTCATGGCCCTGCTCGATCAGCTCGACCATCTCGTCGACCACGTGGGCGGCCTGCTCGACGTCGGCGGCGTCGCCCTCCAGGGTCAGCACGTTGCCGCGCAGGTGCAGGTCGGCGTCGAGCTTGCCGCGCAGCTCGCGCAGGACCGAGTCCTCGGAACCGGCGAGCTCGGCGGCGACGGTGTTGTCGAGGGTCAGCTGCCTGCGGGCCAAGGCTTCAAGCACCCAGCTTCTGCCGCACCGCGGCGCTGACCCGCTTGCCGTCGGCGCGACCGCCGACCTTCGGCATCAGCGCCGACATCACCTGACCCATCTGCTTCTGCTCGCTGGCCCCGGTCTCGGCCACGGCCTCCGCGACCAGCGCCGCCAGCTCCTCGTCGGAGAGCTGCTGTGGCAGATAGCCCTCGATCAGCCCCGCCTCGAAGCGCTCGGCGGCGGCCTGCTCGACGCGCCCGGCGCCCTCGTAGGCCTCGGCCGCCTCGACCCGCTTCTTGCGCTCGCGCTGCAGCACGGCGACCTCGTCGCCCTGGCCGAACTTGGCGTCCTGCTGAAGCACGTCGACGACCAGGCGCAGCGCCGCGGCGCGTTCGCGATCGCGCGCTTTCATCGCCGTCCTGACGTCGTCCTGGACCTGTTCGAGAACGCTCACGGGCCTAAGGGTAGAGGGCGGCGTCCGGAGTGACCGCGAGGCCCTTGGAGACGAGGTCGCGAACGTCGAGACTGATCAGCCGCCAACCACGGGCTCGCGCCGCGGAGACGTATGCCGCGTCGTAGACGGAAATCTCGAATTCCCTGGCGATCTCGACCGCGCCGCGAAGGATGCCGTCGTCCACACGCACGAACCGCCCGTCGTAGCAACGAGAGATGATCGCGTCGGTGAGCGTCTCGGCGGCGCGCGGCTGGCCGAACCTCCCGGTCAGGGTGTTCGCCACCTCGTAAAGGGTCAAGTCGAGAGCGGCGACCTTGTTTTTGGGCTCGCGCAGCAGCGCCCTGGCCGCCTGCGATCGAGGTTCCGACGAGGAGGCCGAGGCGATCCAGACCCCAGCATCGACGAGCATCAGTGGGATTCCCGGTCTTCGCGGATCAGCTGCGCGATGTCGGCGCCACCG
This sequence comes from Solirubrobacterales bacterium, assembly GCA_033856455.1. Classification (GTDB taxonomy): domain Bacteria; phylum Actinomycetota; class Thermoleophilia; order Solirubrobacterales; family 70-9; genus VAYN01. Next base: position 1,895 of record JAWVEZ010000196.1, read on the forward strand.
AGATCGACGTCCAGGGAGTCCAAAAGGCGTTCGAACTCCTCGTGCCTGTCCTTGTCGGCGGCATCCAACTCGGCCTCGGCGAGGTCCTGGAGGAACCCGCTGCGGGTCTTTCCGAGCTCATCGGCCCGCGCGTCGACACGCGCCAGGAGCGCGTCGGGAACAGAGATCATCACCTTGGCCACAGGCCGAGTATATCCGGTATTGCCAGCGGCTAGGACGGGCATGCGACGGAGGCTGACGGGTCAGGCCGCGCGTGTGCCGCGCAGAACGTGCCGATTCGCCGGAATCAGGCGCGCGAATCGGTGACGGCGTCGATCTCGATCCGCTCGACCTCGCCGAGCGGCATCTGCAGGAAGCGGGTGCCGACCTCACGGAAGGCCGCGGCATCCCCGCTGCAGAGGAAGTCGTAGACCCCCTCGGGCCCGTCGGCGGGGCGGGCGATGCCGTCGCGCTCGAGGGTCCGCTGGACCGCGGCGGCGACCGCGTGGCCACCGGCGACGAGGCGGACGTCGCGGCCGAGGATCCGCTGCAGCATCGGCGAGACCAGCGGGTAGTGGGTGCAGCCGAGGATCAGGGTGTCGACGCCGGCCTGCTTGAGCGGCGCGCAGCAGGTGCGGGCCATCGCCATCGTCTCCTCGTCGAAAAGGGAGCCGTCCTGGATGAACGGGGCCAGCTCGGGCGCGGCGACCTCGATCACGTCGAGGCCGCGGCCCTGGGATTCGAGCGCGCGGCGGTAGGAGCCGCTCTCCACCGTGTTCGGCGTCGCCAGCACGCCGACCCGGCCGTTGGCGGTGATCGCGGCGGCGATCTCCGCCTGTGGGTAGACGACCGAGACCACCTCCACCCCGCGCTCGGCGGCGACCTCACGGGCGATCTCCTCGCCGACCGCGGTCGCCGTGTTGCAGGCGATCACCAGCAGCTTGGCGCCGCGCTCCAGCAACAGCTCGGCGATCCGTGCGATCCGCGCCCGCAGCCGCTCGGTGTCACGGCTGCCGTAGGGGAACCACTCGGTGTCGCCGAGGTAGAGGAAGTCCTCCTGGGGCAGCGAGACCAGGCACTCGTGGAGGACGGTGAGGCCGCCGACGCCGGAGTCGAACATCGCCACGGGGGGCGATGCGCCGCTCACAGAAAGGGCTTGTACGTCATGAAGAAGATCGTCACCACGACGATCAGCCCGGCGATGCCGCCGACCTGGCCGGTCTGCTGGCCAAGCGCCCGGAACTCCTCGCTGAGCGTGTCGCCGTTTTTGAGGTCCCGCTCGGCGAGCTCCCTTGCCTGGCGCACTTTCGGCTGGAAGTAGCCGTGCTGCATCCCGAAGAGGGCGATGATCGCGAGGAAGCCGACGACGATGAACGCCTCGTCGCCCTTCCAGACGTCGTCGCTGGCGATCAACAGGAACACCCCCGCCAGCAGCACGACGATCATCCCCGGGTTGACCAGGTAGCGATCGGTCTTCTGGATCGCGGCGAGGATCGCCGGCGCCGCGCGCGGGTACTGCGGCAGGACCGAGAAGGCGATCCCGTAGCCGAAGGTGGGGCCGAAGGCGAGCACTACCGCCAAGGCATGGAGGAACAGCGCGATCTTGTAGTCGGCGCTAACTATCGACGCGAAAGGCATCGCGGAAACCCTATCTCTCAGCGACGACGCAGCAACAGAGCCGCCCAGTCGCCATCGATCCGACGGTCGGCCTCGACTAGGCCCGCGTCCCCGAACGCTCCGGCCACCTCATCCAGCTCGGGGGGCAGGATGCCGGAGCAGACGAGGGTGGTGAGGGGCCGGGGGTGCCCCTTCGTCACAGATTGGAGGTTCCTGCGGGACACCCCCGACCCCTCGTCGACGCTCAGTTGCGCGGCTACTGCTTTGAGGATTGGGGAGGTCATGTTGGCGACGACCGTGGGGGCGAGCGGAGGCAGGGATTCGCGCAGGTTCACCTGGTCCAGAGAAAGCTGAACCCCGTTGATGGAAGCGTTGGTGGCTGACGCCTCGATGGCGGCCGGCTCGTGGTCGTAGGCGCTGACGGGATTCCAGCCGAGCTTGGCGGCGGCTATCGCGAGGACGCCGGAGCCGGTGCCCAGGTCGGTGAGCGGGCCGGTGGCCCCGCCGGCCGCCGCCAGCTCCAGCAGGTACTCGAGGCAGAGGCGGGTGGTCGGGTGGGCGCCGGTGCCGAAGGCCTGGCCGGGGTCGACGACGACGTCGATCGCGCCCTCGCGGGGCGGCTCCCAGGAGGGGCGCAGCCAGAGCCGGTCGCCGACCAGAAGCGGTTTGTGGAAGTCGCGCCAGCGGTCGGCCCAGTCGTCGGGGATCTCGGTCGAGCTGACCTCGATCCTCCCCTCCCCGACCACCGCGTCGAGGTCGCCCAGATCTGGCAGCTCGCCCTCGCCGCCGTAGATCGCGTACTCGACGTAGCCCGGGCCGCGCTCCTCCTCGACCCCGTTCGGGGCGAGCCCGGTCAACTCGGCGAGCACCTGGTCCGCCAGCTCCGACGAGCAGCGGACCGCGAGGCGAATCAACGACAGGCCCGCATTACCCGAAGGCGCGGCGGACGCGGCTGAAGAGGCCCTCGCCGTGCTGGGGCTCGAGGTTCTCGGCGGTCAGCGTCTCGTCGAGCCGTTCGACCGTCTCCCGCTGCTCCTCGCTGAGGTTGGTCGGGACGATCACCTCGAAGATGACCCGCTGGTTGCCGCGATGGCGGCCGCCGAGCTGCGGCAGGCCGGCGCCGCGCAGGAGCTCCTCATGGCTCGGCTGGGTACCCGCGGAGACCTCGATCTCCTGCTCCCCGTCGAGGGTCGGCACCGTGACCGTGGTTCCGAGCATCGCCTCGGTGGCGGGAATCGAGACGACGCTGATCAGGTCGGTGCCGTCGCGCTGGAAGCGCTCGTCGGGGGTGACGTCGACCTCGACGTAGAGATCGCCGGCCGGGGCGCCGGGTTCGCCGGCGTGCCCGGCGCCCTGGACGCGAAGCCGCTGACCGGCTTCGATCCCGGCCGGGATCTCGACCTCGCGCACCCGCTCGCCGGGGGTGCGGCCGTTGCCGGCGCAGGTCCCGCAGGGGGTCTCGGCGACTTTGCCGTCGCCGTGGCAGACGTCGCAGGCGACGGCGCGGACCATCTGGCCGAACGGAGTGCTGGAGACCGAGCGCAGCTGGCCGGCGCCGCCGCAGCGTTCGCAGGTGGAGATCGGCGTGCCCGGCTCGGCGCCGTTGCCGTGGCAGTGCTCGCAGGCGCCGACCGCGTCGTAGCGGAGCTCGCGACGCACTCCGGTGGCGACGTCGGCGAGCTCGATCTCGACCGCCAGCCCGATGTCGCCGCCGCCCATCGGGCCGCGCTGACCGCCGCCGAAGCCGAAACCCTGAGAGCCGCCGAAGAAGGCCTGGAAGATGTCGTCGATCGAGCCGAAGTTGCTGGCCCGCGGGTCGAAGCCGCCCGAGCGCAGCCCCTCCTGGCCGTAGGCGTCGTAGGTGCGGCGCCGCTCGGCGTCGGAGAGGACCTCGTAGGCCTCGGCCGCTTCTTTGAACTTCGTTTCGGCCTCGGGGTCGTGCCCGTTGACGTCGGGGTGCAGTTCGCGGGCGAGACCGCGGAAGGCTTTCTTGATCTCGGTCTCGCCGGCGTCGCGGGCGACGCCGAGCACCTCGTAGTAGTCGCGGGGCATCGAGCGGCGGTCCGGCTAGCCGTCGTAGACGGTCTCGAAGTAACGGGAGAGCTCGCGGGCGGCGACCCGGACCGAGGCGATCGCGGTCGCGTAGTCCATTCGCAGCGGCCCGACCACGCCGACCGCGCCGAGGTTGCGGTGCCCGAGCCCGTAGTTGGCGCCGACGACGCTGACCGAGCGCAGCTCCGGCTGCGGGTTCTCGGCCCCGATCCAGAGGAAGACGGAGCGCTCGGTGAGGGAGGAGCGCAGCATCGCCAGCACGTCGGCCCGCCGCTCCAGGGCGGTCATCAGCTGGTCGGCGCGGGGCAGGTCCGGCAGGTGGGCGTCGGAGAGCAGCCGCGAGGTGCCGTCCATGTAGAGGTCGGTGGCGGAAGTGGTCTCGAGCTCGGTGAAGGCGGCGCCGAGGGTGGCGATGAATTCGGCCTCGAGCCGGTCGAGGCCGGGGTCGGCGAGCCGGGTGGCGATCATCCGGGCGCCGATGCCGAGGCCGCTGAGCTGCTCGTTCATGTAGCTGGAGGCCCAGGCGACGAGGCCGGGATCGACCGGCCCCCCGAACTCGAAGACGCGGCGGGCGACGTCGCCGGTCGAGGCAATCGCGATCACCACCACCTTGTTCGGGGTCAGCTGCAGCACCTCGACCCGGTGGATCGTCGCCGCAAGGCTCTGCTGGGGCGCGGTCGCCATCGCGACCAGGTCGGTGACCTGGGCCAGCGCCGCGGTCGTCTCCCGCATCGCCTCGTCGACCTCGCGACGCAGCCGCGAGAGCTCGAGCTCGACTCGCGCCGCCGGCGCCACCGCGTCGGCTTCGAGCATCAGATCGACGTAGCGGCGGTAGCCGGAGTCGGTCGGCACGCGGCCGGCCGAGGTGTGCGGGTGAGACAGGTAGCCGGCCGCCTCCAGCGCGGCCAGCTCGGCGCGCACGGTCGAAGGGCCCCACTCGACCTCCGGCGCATCGGCGATCTCCTTCGACGGCACCGGCCGCGCCGACGCGAGGTACGCGTCGACGACCAACCGCAGAATCAGCTCTTGCCGGGGGCTAAGCACTCCTACATCTTAGGAATCGGCCCAGCGCGCCCGCTAAAGCTCGAGTTCGGCCTCGGCGTTCTTGATGATCTGGGTCTCGCCCTGGGCGGCCACGGTGTCGATCACGACGCGGTCGCCGTCGACCGATTTCACGGTCCCGGAGACGACGATCTCCTGCTCGGGCAGGCCCATGCCGCGGAACTGGACCGAGAGCCGTTTCAGCGCCCGCGGGTCGCCGCCGGCGAGCGCCGCGTTGGCCTTCGCGACCAGGCCCATCGAGAAGAGGCCGTGGAGGATGTTGCGCGGCAGCCCGACCATTTTCGCGAACTCGTCGTCGATGTGGATCGGGTTGAAGTCGCCGGAAGCGCCCGCGTAGCGGTGCGGCAGGTACTTGTCCGGGGTCTCCCGCAGCTCGGGGACCGCGTCTCCCACGTTGAAGTCAGCCATTTTCAGACCCCCCTGACGATGTTGGTCCAGGTGCCGCGCACGACCTCGGCGCCGTCCTGGTTGGTGGAGACGGTCTCGAAGACGTAGAAGCCTTTGCCGCCTTTCTCCTCGATCGAGAGGCACTTCGGCACGGTCGAGATCTCGTCGCCCGAGCAGACCGGCTCGCTCCACTCGAAGACCTGGCCGCCGTGGACCATCGCCGCGAAGTTCATCTCGACCTCGGGGTCGAAGAGGATCGGGCCGAGCGCCGGGCCGCTGTAGACGACGGCGAACATCGGCGGCGCGACGACGTCGCGGAAACCGGCCTCGCGGGCGGCGTCGACCTCGAAGTGCACCGGGTTGTCGATCCCCAGCGCGTTCGCGTACTCCTTGATCTTCTCCCGCCCCACCTGGTAGGTGACGGCAGGCCATTCCTTCCCCACTGCGTCCGTCTTGATCGGCATCCCTCGGCTCCCTCGTTTGGCTAGCTGGCCAAACCCTATCCATTCACCGATCGGTGCAGGATCCAGGCGCGGGCAGAGCTACTCGTCGATCTGGAGGACCGCCAGGAACGCCTCCTGGGGCACTTCGACCCGGCCGACCGACTTCATCCGCTTCTTGCCTTTTTTCTGCTTCTTGAGGAGCTTCTGCTTGCGGGTGACGTCGCCGCCGTAGAGCTTCGCGGTGACGTCCTTGCGCAGCGCCTTGACGGTCTCGCGGGCGAGGATGTTGGAGCCGATCGCGGCCTGGACCGGGACGTCGAAGAGCTGGCGCGGGATGGTTTTTTTCAGCCGCTCGGCGAGGCGCTTGCCCTGGTCGTAGGAGAAGTCGCGGTGGACGATGATCGAGAGCGCGTCGACCTTCTCGCCGGCGAGGAGGATGTCGACCTTGACCAGGTCGGAGGCGCGATTGCCGATCGGCTCGTAATCGAGCGAGGCGTAGCCGCGGGTCGATGACTTGAGGAGGTCGAAGAAGTCGAGCACGATCTCGGCCAGCGGCATGTCGTAGCGGATCTGCACCCGCACCGGGCTCAGGTAGTGCATGTCGACGTGTTCGCCGCGCCGCCCCTGGCAGAGCTCCATCACCGCGCCGACCTGCTCGGAGGGGGCGATGATCGTGGCGCGTATGTAGGGCTCTTCGACCGTCTCGATCAAACCCGGGTCGGGGAGGTCGGTGGGGCTGCGGACCTCGACGGTCTCGCCGTTGGTCTTGTGGACCACGTAGCGCACGTTCGGGGTGGTCGAGAGCAGCTCCAGCCCATACTCGCGTTCCAGCCGCTCGCGCACGATCTCCATGTGCAGGAGGCCGAGGAAGCCGGTGCGGAAGCCAAACCCGAGCGCCTCCGAGGTCTCCGGCTCCCAGGAGAGGGCGGCGTCGTTGAGCGACAGCTTCTCGAGCGCGTCGCGGAGGTCTTCGTAGCGGTCGGTGTCGATCGGGAAGACGCCGCAGAAGACCATCGGGCGGACCTCGCGGTAGCCCTCCAGCGCCTCGGTCGCGGGGTTGGCCTGGGCGGTGAGGGTGTCGCCGACGCTGAGCTTGTTTACGTCCTTGATCCCGGTGATCAGGTAGCCGACGTCGCCCGCCTCCATCCCGGGCACGGCGGTCATCGCCGGGCGGAAGAAGCCGATGTCGTCGATTTCGGCCTCGGTGTCGTTCTGCATCGCCAGCACCTTCTCGTGCTTGCGGAAGGACCCGTCGACCATCCGCACGTAGGCAATCACGCCGCGGTACTGGTCGAACTCGGAGTCGAAGATCAGCGCCCTGGGACTCGCCTCGGGATCGCCCTTCGGGGCCGGGATGCGCTCGACGATCGCCTCCAGCACCTCCGGCACCCCGACCCCGGTCTTGGCCGAGATCCAGAGCGCTTCCTCGGCGTCGCCGCCGGTCAGGTCGGCGATTTCGGCCGCGACCCGGTCCGGTTCGGCGCCCGGCAGGTCGACCTTGTTGATCACCGGAATCAACTCCAGCCCGGCGTCGATCGCCAGGTGGGTGTTGGCGACGGTCTGCGCCTCGACCCCCTGGGCGGCGTCGACGACCAGCAGGGCGCCCTCGCAGGCGGCGAGGCTGCGCGAGACCTCGTAGGAGAAGTCGACGTGGCCCGGCGTGTCGATCAGGTGCAGGTGGTAGGCCTGCCCGTCGGCGGCGGTGTACTCGACCCGCACGGCCTGGGCCTTGATCGTGATCCCGCGCTCGCGCTCGAGGTCCATCGAGTCGAGCATCTGCGCCTGCATTTTGGTCGGGTCGACGGCCCCGGTGATCTCGAGGATGCGGTCGGCCAGGGTCGACTTGCCGTGGTCGATGTGGGCGATGATCGAGAAGTTGCGGATCTGGTCCATGGGGCGGACGCCGGAGTATGAGGGACGGGGCGGGTCGGCCGGCGGGTCCTGTCCCCGTATGGGAGGCCACCCCTGCGGTAGCTAAAGCTTCCTCGGGGCGGCCTCCCATACGGCGCCACCCGCCGGAGACTCGTCTAGCCCCCTACTGCGGGCACGCGGATGGGTCCAGAGGTCCGGACAGCTCGAACACGACCGTCGGCGGCGTTCTCAAGATGATTTGGGATGAGGGGTCTTCCGTCCAGCGGGTTTGCGGCGGGAAGGGGGGTTTGCCGGGCTCGACGCGGTCCCAGGTGGTTACGGCGTAGTCGAAGTCGCCCTCGTTCAGCAGCTCCCGCCAGCGGCGGCAGGTGGTGGGGGGCTCGAAGCCGCCTTGGGGCTTTTCTTCGCCGATGAAGACGACTTCGTTCGAGAGGTCGTCGCCGAACAGGGGGTACTGGCGGGTGCTGGTGGTGGCGATGCGGACGTCGCGGAGGTCGCTGGCGCGGTCGAAGGCCTCGTTCAGCCCCGGGGCGGAGAAGCTGACGTGCTCGTAGCGCTCCTCCAAGTAGTGGCGCTGGTAGGCGTAGCCGGCGAGCGCCGCGACGCCAACGAGCCCCGCCAAACCCCCCAACAGCCAACGCCGTTGCACTTCCGTAACGGTCCCCCTGTCATTCGTCGCCCTCTGGGCTACAAAGGACAAAGGGAGGCCTATTTTGGCGAGACGGTCACGGATCAGCGGGGCGGCTGGGAGCAGGGCGAGGCCGAGGACCAGGGCCGGGGCGAGGTAGCGCAGGCCGGACTCGAAGCCGCGGGGCATGCCCTCGGGGCCCGAAGCCGAGGTGGGAGCAACGAGCCAGGCCAGTGCCGTCGCCAGTCCGACGAGGCCCATGAGCGCGAGGACGGGATCCGGCCAGCGGAGCGCCCTCGCGTCGCCTGGCTCCTGATCCGCGTCCGGGACGGATGAAGAACCACGCGACGGGAGGAGACAGAGGACCAGGCCGGCCAGGGCGGCGGCGCCGAGCAGCGGCCAGAGGAACCAGAGGCCGTCCTGGAGACCCGGGAGGAGCCAGTCCGACCACACGGTCCCGTCGGTCAGGTAGCCGAGCACGCTGTGGGCTTCGCGGCCGCCCAGCGCCTGGTCGGGGGCGGGCAGCGAGATCGGGCCCAAGCCGTCGACCCAGGGCAGCGGGTTGCCGGTGTGGACGAGGTTGCGCAGGTACCAGTAGCCGCCGCCGGCCAGCGCACCCAGGCCCGAGACCCAGAACGCACGCCAGCGTCCTCCCCTCGGCCCCACGAGCGCCAGCCCGATGACGAGAACAGTCGCGGGCAGGAGGAAGTTGAGCTTGGTCCCGGCGGCGAGGCCGACCGCCAGGCCGGCCACGGCCAGCGCCCCGGCAGACATTCCGCCCTTTCCCAGCCCGCCCTGCTCCCCCGCCCTGTCTCGTGTCGCCCAGGCATTCAGGGCCACCGCCACCGCGGCCAGCAGGAAGAAGATCCCGACGATGTCGTTGCGCGCCTCGCCCGCCTGGTCGGAGAGCGCCGGCACGCTGAGCGCCACCGCCCCGAGGATCAGCGACCACGGGGCCACCTTGTAGGGCCGCCCGATGCACCACGCCGCCAGCAGACACCCCGCGAACCAGCCGATGTTGAGCAGCGGCGAGAGGATGTCCCGCCCGAACGCCAGCATCCCGACCGCGTGGAAGATTTCCCCGTTCGCCGGGTAGAACCAGGCCAGGAACTGCGGCGCGATGAAGTGCAGGTCGAGCGTGTCGCCGCTCTGGAAGAACCCCGCCGCGAACGGCCCGTGGTACCAGGTCGAATCAAACCCGGTCATCCCCGAGCTGATCTGGTCCCGCCCCTCGAAGGCGAAGTGCACCAGCGCAACCGCCCCAACAAGTAACGCGACCAGCGTCAGGAGGGGGATTCTCCGCACCCTGCCCAGCAGGTATGGGTGCGGAGAATCCCCCTCCCCGTCCCGCCCCGGCACGAACCTCCAGATGACAGCCGCAAGGACACCCATGAGAAGCAGCAGCGGCAACGGGTCGAGCCCTCCAAAGGTGCCGAGCAGCTCCGCGGTCCAGAGCAGCAACGCGATCGCGATCACGCCGGTCGCCAGGCAGGCAGGGGCGCCTTCGAACCGCGGCAGTGCCCACCCCCGCACGCGCGCGGCGCCGAGCCAAGCGAAGCCGACGAGCAGAAGCACCTCGAGCACACCCAGCAGGTAGCGCCCTGCTCCCAGCGTCGCCATCTACGCCGCTCGCCGCCGCCGCAGCAGGCGCAGGATCTGCTCCAGCTCGGGGATCCGCAGGAGGCGCGCCGCGACCAGGTAGGCGACAGCGCCGAGGCCGAGGCCGAGGCCGAGCGAGATGATCTGGGCCGGCAGGTCGCGTCCCAGCTCCTGGTCGAGCAGGTCCCAGATCCCGTAGGAGACCCCGGCGAGCAGCGCCGAGGCGATGGTGATCCTGATCGTTACGCTCAGCAGGCGACCGAGCTCGATTCCGCCCAGCAGGCGCCGCAGGACGACCGCCTGGGCAACCACGCTGGCCGCGGTCGCGATCCCGGTCGAGGCGACGATCCCGCCGACCCCGAGGTGGTAGAGCGCCAGCGCCCCGACCGCGGTGATCACCAGGTTGCCGAGCGAGATCGCGGTCGGGATCCAGGGCCGCTGCAGGCTGAAGAAGGTCCGGGTCAGCAGCAGGAAGAGGCCGTTGGTCGGCAGCGAGAAGGCGAACCAGAAGAGCGCCGTCGCCACCACCGTCGTGTCGCTGACGTCGAATTCGCCGCGTTCGTAGACGAGCCGGATCATCGGCTCCGAGAGGGCCAGCACCGCGGCCGCCGCCGGCACCAGCACGAAGAGGATCTGGCGCATCCCGTTGGCCAGGGTCGCGCGCAGGTCGTCGAAGGCGCCGCGGTTGGCGAAGCGGGCCAGGGTCGGGAACAGCACGGTGGCGATCGCCACCGAGAAGATCCCCTGCGGCAGCTGGTAGATCCGGAAGGCCTTGTCGATCGCCGCCGGGGCCTCGTCGCTGACCAGGGAGCCGAAGAGGCTGTTGATCACCAGGTTGAAATTGATCAGGCCGAGGCTGATCGTCACCGGCAGCATCAGCAGGAGGACGCGCCGCACCCCGGGATGGCGCCACTCGAAGCTCCAGTTGAACTTGAACGGCGTGTTGCGCAGGTCCCAGGCGGGGATCAGCAGCTGCACCGCGGTGCCGGCGAGGATCCCGATCGCGTAGGCGTAGATCCGATCGTCCTCGCTCAGCATCGGCTCGACCACGACCAGCACGAGGATGATCGTCAGGTTCCAGAACAGGGGCGAGATCGCGAAGGCGCCGAAGCGGTCGTAGCTGTTGAGGATGCCGACGACCACGCCGCTGATCCCGAGCAGGACGAGGATCGGGAAGAGCACCTGGGAGAGGGCGACGGTGAGATCGAGGACCTCGCCGCTGAAGCCGGGGGCGAAGATCGGCATCACGATCGGCGCGAAGATCACGAAGAGGGCGGTGATCGCCCCCAGCACCATGGTCACGATCATCAGCAGGGTCGAGGCGAGCCGGAACGCCTCGCGGTAGTTCCCCTTCTCCAGCTGCTCGGTGAAGACCGGGACGAAGGCCGGCTGCAGAGCGGCGTCGGCGAACAGCGCCCGGATCAGGTTGGGGACCTGGAAGGCGATCGTGAAGGCGGACATCGGGCCGCTGATCCCGTAGTAGCCGGCGGCGATCACCTCGCGCAGCAGGCCGACGATGCGCGACGCCGCGGTGGCGATCGAGAAGAACGCGGTCGAGCGGGCGATCCGGCCGGCCTGGTTGCCCGGAGCCGGCTCGGCGGAGAGTTCCTCGCCGGGATCGAAAGCCTCCGCTCGGCGCAGAGCGACCTCCGAGACGACCTGCTCCTCGTCGGCGTTTATGGCCCGCTCGTTGCCGGCCGGTGTGTCGGGTATCTCCAAGCTGGGTCTCAGTCGCTATAGTCGGCGGCCGCCCGGGGCCGGCAAGGCGCCGACACGGGTACTCGACATGGCCAACATAGCCTCACAGAAAAAGCGGATACTGCGCAGCGAGCGCGAGCGGACCGAGAATCGGCTGCTTACGAGCACCGTGAAGACCCACTTCCGGCGCCTCGAAAGCGCGGTCGAGGGCGGCGACGCCGCGACGATCGCCGAGGAGCAGCGGGTGCTGGTCTCGAAGATCGACAAGGCCGTCCAAAAGGGCGCCATGCACCGGAACACCGGCGCGCGCAAGAAGTCCAAAGCCGCCCGTATCGCCGTCGGCGCTTCCAGCTAGACCGCGACGCCCGCCGCGCGCCGCAGCGCGAGCGTGAACGCCAGCTCGTCGCCGTACTCCGCCTCCCCCCGGGTCCACAGCTCCAGTTCGGCCAGCGTCTCGGTCGCCATGCGCAGCTCGCCCAGGTCGGCGTCACGCAGCCGGCGGACCAGCTGCTTGGCCGCGTAGGGGTGCATCTTCAGCGAGGACTCGACCTGGGCGGGCGCCACGCCCTCCTCCAGCTGGGCGGCCGCGGCGCAGGCCTGGCGCAGGCGCGAGGCGAGCCCGTAGATCAACCCGGTCACGCTCTCGCCCTGGGAGATCAGCTGCTCCCCGATCCGCAGCGCCGTCGCGGCATCGCTTTCGAGCAGCGCGTCGGAGAGCGACCAGACGGCCGCCTCGGAGGTGTCGGCGATCATCTCCTCGAGATCTCCGGCTCCCACCTCGCCCCCCGCGCCGGCCCAGAGCGCCAGCCGCTCCAGCTCGTTGCGCAGGCGCACCGGGTTGGCGCCCATGCGGTCGACCAGCATCCGCGCCGCCGCCGGCTCCAGCCGGAAGCCGAGGCCCTTGGCTTCGCTGACGAGAACGCCCGGCATCTCGCGCGGCTTCGGCGCCTCGAACTCGTGCACCTCTCCCCCGGCCGCTCTCACGGCCTTCAGCAGCTTCGTCGGCGCCTTCGCGCGGGCGATCAGGACCAGGGTGAGGTCGGGAGGCAGCCCGGCGACCGCGGCGGCGACCGCCTCGAGCTGTTTGTCGCGCCATTTCTCGACCCCGTCGGCGAGCAGGTAGCGGCGTGAGTCCATCAGCGACATCGCCGGGATCGCGTTGAGCAGCGCTTCGTGGTCGGGCATCCCCCTGCCCTCGCCCGGCTCGAAGACCTCGAGCGCGGCGGTCCCGCCCTCGCGCTCGGCACGGGCCCGCAGCCGGCCACGGGTCTGGTCGATCTTTGCCGCGTCGGTGCCGGCGATCAGGTACAGCGGCTTCATCTCGGGCACGCGCCGAGTCTAGTTGTCAGCCGACCGGTACTTCGGGAGCCGGCTCTTCGACCGGCACGTCCAGCGGCGGTTCTTCCACGGGCGGCTCTTCGACCGGCGGTTCCACCGGCGGCACTTCCACGGGCGGTTCTTCGACCGGCGGTTCGACCGGGACTTCGGGCTCGGCCGGCACTTCCGGTTCGTAGGGGATTTCGGGTTCGTCGGGGACCACGGGAGCACCTTTCGCGAGGTCACCGGACTCGCCGATGCCCGGCGCGACCGAGCTGCGCACGAAAAGGGCGCTCGAGGAGCTGGACCCTTCGACCGGTACGGACGAGAGCGCGGGATCGGGCGGAACGGTCGGTTCCTGCGCGGGGGTCACCGCGGTCACTTCCGAGTGCTGCTCGTTGTCGAGGCCCGACTGGCCCGTGGGGGTCGCGAGGTCGGACTGGGTAGAGCCAGCGGAGCCGGGCGCCGCCGGCAGCCCCTGGTCGGCGCCAACGACCAAGCCGAGCACGCCGGGCTCGCCCTTGCCCAGACCGGGAGCCCCGGGCAGGCCGAAGCCGATGCCGAGGGAGCCGCCCTTGGTCTCGCCGATCACCACGCCCGCACCGGGCGCGACCAGCGCCGGGCCCGGCAGCGGCAGCGGTGCCACGGAGAGGACCGGGTAGCCGGTCTGCGCCACGAAGGCCACGAGCGCCAGGCCCGCGAGGGCGGCGAGGCCGAAGATCGCGATCGTCAGGCGGCGGATCCTTGCGGCCAGGCTGGTGCCCGCCAGAATTGGCCAAACCATGCCCTGTTGTCGCTTAGAACTCATCAGTTCAAGAATCGGCGCTGGGACCGTCCGCCGATAGGAAATTCCAATCCAATCCCAGTATCGATTCGATCATACGTCTAGGAGCAAGATTCGGCGACCTTGCGACCTCGCCTTCAGCCCCCGGAAATAGCGAGTTTTCGGGCGCCGACGTCGATTACGACCTCCCCGTCGCGGTCCGTGCGCAGGGTTCGCACTCCGCGCAGGGCGAGGGTCGCCAGCGTCGCCGCGGTCGGGTGGCCGTAGGGATTCTCGTCGCCGACCGAGATCACGGCCAGCGAGGGTCGGGTGCGGTCGAGCAGATCGGCGAGCCCGGCGTCCTCGGAGCCGTGGTGGGCGACCTTGAGGACGTCGACATGGCCGGGGTCGAGCGGCACGACCTCCGCCTCGGCGTCGGCGCTGAGCAGCATCGCGAACCCGCGCCAGCGGGCGACGGCGACGAGGGCGAGCTGGTTGGGATCGGCGCCGGGCTGGGGTTCAGCCAGGAGCTCCGGTGGTGGCCAGATGAATTCGAGGCGCAGATTGCCCGAACGGATCGTCGTTCCTCGAAAAACCTGCTGGGTGGGGGTGGCGGCGGCGCGGGCCGCGGACTTGAGGTCTCGGCCGATCCGGCCGTAGAGGAGATGGCCGACCGGGACGGAGCCGAGCAGCTCTTCGAGACCGCCGACGTGGTCGGACTGGTCGTGAGTCGCCACGACGGCGCCGAGGCGGTCGGCGCCGGCGTCGTCGAGCTTTCGGGCAAGGCCCTCACCCGGAGGCCCGCCGTCGACCAGCACGGCCGGGGCATGAGCTGGCTGCAGGAGGATCGCGTCGCCTTGGCCGACGTCGAGGACCGTGATTCGCAGGCCCGCAGTTGGCGGACCGGCCCCCGCGCCACCGCCAGGCCAGGCGAGCACCAGGCAAGCCACCAGCGCCAGCCCAAGCAGAACCGCGCCGAGAATCCGTGAGTCCGCAGTTGGTGGCGCTATCCGCCACCTGGAGCAGACTCGCGATGGGCGGCGTCGCCAGAGGACGATGGCGGCACGCCAGGCGGTCGTGGCGGCGGCGAGCGCGCCGTAAGAGGCGGCCAGGACGGTGCCGCCGAAGTGGACCTCGAGCTCGGCCCACTCCGGCGCCGCGCACCAGGCGGCGACCTGGGCGATGTAGGCGAGCAGGACCGAGTTCGGGGCGTTGAGGAGCTCGGACGGGAAGCCGGGGACCTGCGCCGCCCCGGCGCTCGCCATCCCCAGCCACATCGCCGGCGCCACGGCCGGCAGCGCCAGCACGTTCGCGACCAGCGTCGTGGTCGATATCCGTTCGAAATGGAACGCGATCAAGGGCGCGGTCGCCAGCGTCGCCGCAACCGTCACGGCGACGCCCTCGGCCAGCGCCCGCTGCCACCCGCCCTCACCCAGCCGCTTTTCCAGTCCCGCCGCCAGCGGCCGAGCCATCAACAGGATCCCCAGCACCGCCGCGAAGCTCAGCTGCCATCCCACGTCGGCAGCGATCGTCGGATCGACCGCCAGCGTCACGCCGGCGGCCACCGCCAGCGCGTAGAAGCGCGACGCCCGCCGCCCCGCCAGCGTCGCGACGATCCCCAGCGCCCCCATCACCGCGGCCCGCTGGATCGTCGGCCCCGCCCCGGTCAGCGGCACGTAGACGGCGATCAGCGCCAACACCCAGAGCAGCCGCTGACGCAGCGGGATGCCCAGCGCGGCCAGGAAGGGAATCGCCAGCAGGGCGAGCAGGGTGACGTTCTGGCCGCTGACCGCGAGCAGGTGGCTCAGCCCCGCCCGCCGGAAGTCTTCCTCCGTGCCGGCGTCGATCCCCTCGTCTGCGCCGAGCACGAACCCCTTCGCCAGCTCGGCCTCGCGAGCCGGCATGCCCCTGGCCAAGCCGCCTTCCGCCCGCTCCCGCAGCTCGCCGGCCCGCGGCAGCGCCAGGGCCACGACGAGCACGACACCGGCAAGGACGACAAACGTGCCCCGCACAGGTGGCCCCTACGGCTGCAGCCGGTCGCGCAGCGCCTCCATCGTCGCCGGGCCGATCCCGGAGACCTGGTCGAGCTGCTCGACCGAGGCGAGCCCGCCGTGTTCGTCGCGGAACTCGACGATGTCTGCCGCCGTCACCGGCCCAATCCCGTCGATCGTGTCGAGCTGCTCGACCGTCGCCGTGCCGAGGCTGATCGGGCCGTCCTCGGAGGACGCAACGCCGACGGTGGCGCCAGGCCGGCTCGACGGGACCACCACCTGCTGACCGTCGGCCAGCCGGGCGGCCAGGTTGATCGCTTCCAGCACCGCGTGCCCCTCGGCCCCACCGGCCCGCGCCACCGCGTCCTCGACCCGGCTTCCCGCCGGCAGCCGGTAGACCCCGGGCCGCCGCACCGCCCCGGTCACGTCGACCACCACGTCGCCGCCCTCACCACCGAGGCTGAAGCCGCCTTCCGCGCCCTCCGCCCCGCTCTCGACCTCGAACGACGCTGGCTCCCCGCGCTCCGCCTGCAGCGCCCTGACGCCGATCAGCGCCAGCGCCACCGCGACTGCGGCGTAGACGAAGAGCTGGGCGCGGCCGATCTCGGGCACCCCCGGAGCCTGCCCGTTCGCTGCGCACGCATGGCGCGCAGATTCAAATAATTCTCAGGCGCCTAGTACTCGTCTTCGTCGTCGTAACCCGCGACCTCCGCCAATTGGTCGCTATATAGCTCGCTGGCGGCCACCGGCGGGGACTGGATCGAGACGCAGGCGAGCTCGGCCTCGCCGTCGTTGCTGAGCGAGTGCTCGGTCGCGGGCGGGACGAGGATCATGTCGCCCTCCGCCACCTGCTGGGTGTCGCCGGCGACCGACATGGAGCCGCTGCCGCGGACGACCACGTAGGCCTGCTCGGCTTCCTCCTGGGAGCGCAGGGTCTGGCTCGCGCCGGCCGGCAGGGTCACCCAGGTGACCGAGAGGTTGCGCGAGCCCAGTTCGCCCGCGTCCATCAAAACGTGGGCGCGCAGACGGTGCCACTCCTCCACAGCTGCTTCGTCGAACCTTCTGACCAGCATCGGCGCTTTCTAACAGACTCGCGAGCGGCGGGCGAGCCGCTCAACGAACCACCAGGTTGACGAGCTTGCCGGGAACGACGATCTCCTTGACCAGATCTTTGCCCTCGAGGTGGCCCACGACCTTCTCGCTGGCCCGCGCCAGGGCCAGCAATTCGCCCTTGTCGGCGTCGGCCGAAGCCTCGATCCGGTCACGCAGCTTGCCGTTCACCTGAACCACGAGGGTGATCGTGTCGCTGGTCAGCAGCGCCTCGTCGGCGGCCGGCCAGGGCTGCTCCCAGACCCGCTCTCCGCGCAGCCGCTCGTAGACCTCGCTGCCCAGGTGCGGCGCGAAGGGAAAGATCAGCGAGCCGGCCGTCGCGGTCGCGAAACGCAGCGCCGCGGCGCCCTCGGCGTCGCCGTAGAGACCGTCCTTCAGCCGGTAGCACTCGTTGACCAGCTCCATCACCGCCGAGATCGCCGTGTTGAACTGGAAGCCGCGCTGGAAGTCCCGGGTCGCCTTGTCGATCGCCCAGTGGGCCTTGGCGAGCAGCTCGCGCGCCTCGCCCTCGGGCGCGGCGCCCGGCTCCGCCGCCTCGGTCCCCTCCGCGACCTCGGCGCAGAGCCGCCAGAGCCGCGCCAGGAAGCGGTTGACGCCCTCGACGCCCTCGTCGGTCCAGTCGCCGCCGCGCTCCGGCGGCCCCATGAAGCAGACGTAGGTGCGGGCGGTGTCGGCGCCGTAGCGCTCGACGTACTCGCCGGGGCTGACCGTGTTGCCCTTGGACTTCGACATCTTCGCCCCGTCGCGGGTGATCATCCCCTGCGCGAAGAGGTTGGCGAACGGCTCCTGGGCGTCGAGGTGGCCGAGGTCGGCGAGCGCCTTGGTGAAGAAGCGCGCGTACATCAGGTGCAGGATCGCGTGCTCGACGCCGCCGATGTACTGGTCGACCGGGAACCAGTGGTCGACCGCCGAGCGCTCCCAGGCGGCCTCCGCGTTGCGTGAGTCGAGGTAGCGCAGGAAGTACCAGGAGGAGTCGACGAAGGTGTCCATCGTGTCGGTCTCGCGCCGGGCCGGGCCGCCGCAGCGCGGGCACTCGGTCGCCACCCAACCCTCGGCCGCGGCCAGCGGGCTCTTGCCCTGCGGCGCGTAGTCCTCGACCTCGGGCAGCTCGACCGGCAGCTGCTCGTCGGGCACGGGGACGATCGCCGGGGCGCCGTCCTCGCCGCAGGCGTCGCAGTAGACGACCGGGATCGGCGCCCCCCAGTAGCGCTGGCGCGAGACCAGCCAGTCGCGCAGGCGGTAGTTGACGGCGGTCTTGCCGCGCCCCTCCTCTGCCAGCCAGGCGACGATCTCCTCGTACGCTTCGCGGTTGCCCTTGCCGTCGAAGCGACCGGAGTTGACCATCGGCCCGTCGCCGGGGTAGGGCAGGCCCTCGTCGTCGCGGGCGGTCTCCGGGTCGGTGCCCTCGATCACCCGCTTGATCGGCAGCCCGAACTTCCGGGCAAATTCGTAGTCGCGGCTGTCGTGCGCCGGCACCGCCATGATCGCCCCGGTCCCGTACTCCATCAGCACGTAGTCGGCGACGTACATCGGGATCGACTCGCCGTTGACCGGATTGACCACGCTGCGGCCGAGCGGCACGCCGGTCTTCTCCCGGTCCTCGGCGCCGCGCTCCTGCGCGGACTCACGGCCGATCCGGTTGACGTACTCGCGCACCTCCTCCTCGGCCTCGGTCCCCTCGACCAGCCGCATCAGCTCCGGGTGCTCGGGGGCGAGCACGAAGAAGGTGGCGCCGAACAGGGTGTCGGGCCGGGTGGTGAAGACCGGGAAGTCGAGATCGGCTTCGTCGCAGCGGAAGACGACCTGGGCGCCCTCGGAGCGGCCGATCCAGTTGCGCTGCATCGTGATCACGTTCTCCGGCCAGGACTCGAGCAGGTCGAAGTCGGCGAGCAGGCGGTCGGCGTAGTCGGTGATCTTGAAGAACCACTGCCAGAGCTTGCGCTGGATCACCTCGGTGCCGCAGCGCTCGCAACGCCCGTCGACGACCTGCTCGTTGGCCAGCACGGTGGCGTCCTTCGGGCACCACTGGACCGGCGCCTCGGTCCGGTAGGCGAGCCCCTGCTCGAACAGCCGCAGGAAGATCCACTGGGTCCAGCGGTAGTACTCGGGGGTGTGGGTGGCGAGCTCACGCGACCAGTCGATCGAGATCCCCCACTCGCGGAACTGGCGCTGGAAGGAGGCGATCGAGCGCTCGGTCGCGACCCGGGGCGGCTCCCCGGTTTTGATCGCGTTGTTCTCCGCCGGCAGCCCGAAGGAGTCGTAGCCCATCGGGTGGATCACCTCGAAGCCGTGGCGGCGGCGGAAGTGGGCGATCGCGTCGCCGACCGCGTAGCACTTGAGGTGGCCGACGTGGGGCTCGCCCGAGGGGTAGGGGAGCATCTCGAGCACGTAGGACTTCGGCTTGTCGGCGGCGAAGCCGGGCTGGCCGGGATTCGCGACCTCCCAGGTCTTCTCCTCGGCCCAGACCGCCTGCCACTTGGACTCGATCGCCCGCGGCTCGTAGCTTGCCCGCTCCTCGCTCATGGCGGCGATCTTATGGACTGTCGAGTTTGTTCAGGCCCGCCGAACAAACTCGACAGGGGGCGCTCAGCGGAACGGCTCCGGTTCGGAGAGCGGCGACAGCGCTTCGAGGATCTGGGGCCAGACGTAGACCTCGACCGCCGCCGCCAGCAGCAGCACCGGGATCGCCAGCAGGACGGTGACCAGGGTCGCCGCGAGCAGCTGGTTCCACTCGCCGCGGCGGCTGGCGATCAGCCAGGCGGCCAGCGGCAGGAAGAGCGCGGCCAGCTCGGGCAGCGCGTGCGGCAGCACGCTGAGGATCAGCTCGAAGCGGCTGACGTCGAACTGGTAGGAGATGGTCGACGCCTGGAAGCCGAGATAGAGCGCCTGGGTGCCGAGCGAGAAGAGCGTCACCGCGCAGACGAAGAGGATCGCGAACTCGCCCGCCTTGACGTGAACCCAGCGGCTGAAGCCGGTGCGCTGCGCGGCGGCGATCGGCATCGAGGCGCCGGCGATGAAGCCGGCGACGCAGGCGAAGCCGTGCAGGGCGAGGACCAGCGAGTTGCGCCAGAGGATCGGCAGCAGGTCGTCGGGCTCGTTCGGGTAGGTGACGCCGGCGATGTGGACCGGAGTGTGATCGGGCTCGAGCAGGCCGGCGACGAACCAGGTGGCGGCGAGCAGGGCCAGCGCGATCGCGACGCTGAGCGCGATCCAGGCCCGCAGGACCTGCCACGGACGCTCGCTCCACGAGTCGAGCGTCTCCCGCGTGTCCTGGAGTCCATGGGAGAGGACGTGCTCGTTCGCGGTGCTCACCCACAACCCATCGGCAGGATCCGCTTGGGTTTGAAGTCATCGATTTTTGGTAGAAGTACTCCATGCGGTGGCGAACTGGGGCGCTCGTTGCGGTTCTCGTCACCACCACTGCGCTGTTTTTCTGGGGCAGCGCCGCTTCAGCCGCCTCCCGCTACGCCTTCGCCGACAGCTGCCAGGCGCTGGGAGTCGGCGGCGGCAGCGTCAACCGGGCAACCCTCGGCGGCTACTCCGTCGGCAGCGGTGGCGGCGAGCCCTTCTACCTGAAGGCCTCGGGACTCGGGACCTACCTGCTGTTCGACAGCGACCGCCGCTACCTCTCCACCCCGCTGCTCGGCAACGCGATCTCCCGCGCCGCGCAGCCGGGGCCGGCGACCGACTGGGAGCTGCAGGAGTCTGGAGCGGGCTTCACGCTGACCAACCTCGGCAACGGCCGCGCGCTCGCCGTCGACAACGGCGGCCGGCTGATCCAGTCGAACGGACAGGGGGCGACCTTCGTTCCCCGCGCCGTCAGCGGCTGCGCGGCCCTGCCGGAGATCGGCACGCAGGCGACCGGCACGCCGTGGACCGGCGCCAGCCCCTACGCCGAGGTCGAGGGCACGATCGACGGCCACAACCACGTCACCGCCTACGAGTTCCTCGGCGGCGACGCGCACTGCGGCGAACCGTGGAGCCGCTACGGGGTCGCCGCGGCCCTGGTCGACTGTCCCGACCACTACCCGAACGGGGCCGGCGCCCTGCTCGAGAACGTGCTCTTCGGCAACCCCGTCCGCACCCACGACCCGGTCGGCTGGCCGACCTTCAAAGACTGGCCGGCGCCGGCCTCGCTGACCCACGAGCAGACCTACTACCGCTGGATCGAACGCGCCTGGCTCGGCGGCGTGCGGCTGATGGTCAACGACCTGGTCGAGAACGTCGCCCTCTGCGACGTCTACCCGATCAAACACAACAGCTGCCGGGACATGGACAGCATCCGCCTGCAGGCGCGGCGGATCCACGAGCTCGAGGAATACGTCGACGCCCAGTTCGGCGGCCCAGGACAAGGATGGTTCCGGATCGTCACCAACCCTTTTCAGGCGCGCGTGGTGATCAACGAAGGCAAGCTCGCGGTCGTGCTCGGGATCGAGACCTCGGAGATCTTCGGCTGCGGCGGCTCCGCGGCGGCACCGCGCTGCGACCGCGCCCAGATCGTCCGCGGGCTCGACGAAATCGAGGCGATGGGCGTCGCCTCCCTCTTCCCGATCCACAAGTTCGACAACGCCTTCGGCGGGGTCCGCTTCGACGGCGGCAGCTTCGGCGCCGCGATCAACGTCGCCAACTTCAAGCAGACCGGCCAGTTCTGGCAGATCGAGGCCTGCAGCGGCCCCGAGCACGACAACGAGCAGGCGACGGCGCTGCCGGGCGACGCCGGCATCATCGGCGCCGGCCTGCTCGGCTACCTGCCGAAAGGGACGCTGCCGGTCTACGGACCGCCGCCCCACTGCAACGCTCGCGGCCTCACCCCGCTGGGTGAGTTCCTGATCGAAGAGATGATCGACCGCGGGCTGATGATCGAGCTCGACCACGAGGGCGAGAAGACCGCCAAACGGGTGCTGGAGCTGGCCGAGGCGCGCGGCTACTCGGGCGTGATCGCCTCGCATTCCTGGAGCGACCCGCACATGTGGTCGCGGATCTACCGCCTCGGCGGCTTCGCCGAGCCGATCACCTCGGGGGCGGAGAGCTTCGTCGAGGAGTGGCGCAGCCTGCGCGCCGCCGCCGACCCGCGCTTCGAGTTCGGGATGGGCTTCGGCGCCGACTCCAACGGCTTCCACGCCCAGCCCGCCCCCCGCGGCGCCGACAAGCCGAGCCCGGTCGCCTACCCGTTCAAATCCCTGGACGGCCACGTCACCTTCGACCGCCAGGTCTCCGGGCAGCGGGTCTACGACGTCAACGTCGACGGGGTCGCCCAGTACGGCCTGCACCCGGACTGGATGGAGCAGCTGCGGCTGCTCGCCGGCAAACCGATCGCCGACGACCTGATGAACGGCGCCGAGGCGTACCTGCAGACCTGGGAGCGCGCCGTCGGCGTCCCCGGGCCCGCCTGCCTGACCCCGCCGAAGAAGTTCAAACACCACGGCTTCGGGCCGCTGCGGCTGGGCCGCGGGCCCCAGCAGACGCTGATCGCGGCCGGGCAGCCGAGCGAGCGGACCGGCGAGTCCTTCCGCTGGTGCGCGAGCGGCCGCGGGAAGGCCAAGGGCGCGAAGCGGGCGATGGCCGCCGTCGTCTTCGACGACCAGGACAAGGCGGTGATGGTGGTCGGCACGACCGCCGGCAAAGGCAAGCCGGAGCGGGCCCGCAAGCTCGGCAAAGGCCTCTTCGTCGACTTCAAAGGGCGCGGCGGCGACCGTGTCTGGGGCTACCGCAAGGGCAAGCTGAAGTTCACCGCCGTGGTCACGCCGCAGATCGCCAAGAAGGCGAAGCTGGTGCAGGCGGCGCTGCGCGCGGCCGGCGTGCGCTAGGGCGCTTCAGCCCGCGGGCTGGTCCCGGGGACCGCGCCCGATCAGGAACTGCATCAGCACGACGCGGGCGCTCATCAGCGGCTCACCGCTCTGCTGAGAGCGTTCGGCGCTGCGGGCGTGGGCGTCGAGCACCTCGTCGAGGGTGCGCTTCAGGCTGCCGACCACTTCGGACCAGCCCTCCTCGTCGAGCTCGATCGGCGAGCGGCTGATGTGGTTGTCGGTCCGCTCCTCGATCCGGCCTTCGACCATCGAGCGGCTCGTGTCCTCGGAGATCATCCGCAGGATGTCGGCGGTGAGCGGGAACCGGTCCTTCGCCTCCAGCTGTTCCCATTCCTCAGCGGTGAACATCGTCCGCGCCGTCGCCCGGTAGATGTGTTCGGTGGCGCCCCGCCTCTGGACGGTGTCGATCAGCTCGACGCAGCCGAGCTCCCTGAGGACTTTGATGTGATGCGAGACGAGGTTGAGGCTGATGTCGTCGTCCATCCGCCGCTGGATGCGCACGGGGCTGCTCGGCCCCTCACTCAGGACGTGCAGGATGAACTGGCGCGTGGGATGTGCCATCGCCTTGAGCAGTCGCTGATCGATCAGCGCCGGTTGCTTCGTTTGCATCGCCAAGGGTCCTACCTCCGAAATTAATCAGCGATCTTTAGATAGAGAACTATCCCAGACTCGCGAAGGAGCGGTGCTCGCGCCGTAGGGGGTTGGCCAGAAAAGCTACAGGCCCGGGAAGTCAGCAATTTGCGGCAACCATCGAGTCGGCGGGTTTGAATGCCCTAACGCCGCTTACTAATCGTTCCAGGCAAGGGCTCAAGGGTCGCCGGCCTGGGACGGACGAACTCACCTGGACTAGCTCCAAGCGAGTGGCGGCACCCGCGAGCCGAACCCTCCACCCAGACGAGGGAGGTGACGGTTCATGAAGATCGGAAAAACAGGACAGCCCTTCCCGGGTACCAGCATCCGCAAGGGCG
>JAWVEZ010000197.1:0-15886 GCA_033856455.1 Solirubrobacterales bacterium
CGCTCCGCCCAAAAAGTACAAGACGTTTCGAGGGGCACCCGACCCCTCCACTCAGCCGTCATAGGGGACTTCGGGCGCCAAGCTGATAGGCCGTCAGGGCCAGCGTCAATAGCTGCAGGGGGCGGTCGCGGGCGATTGCTGCCAGGGGGAGGGCCCAGATCAGGTACCAGGGGAGGAGCCAGGCGGTGGCGAGCAGCAGGCCGAAGCTCGCCCAGGCGGCGGCGCGGACCCAGTCGAGGCCGCGCCAGGTGCGGGCCAGGAGGTAGACGACGGCCGCCCCGTAGAGGACGAGGGCGGCGGCGCGGACCGGGTCGGGGTCGAGGCCCGTGAGGCGGGAGAAGGTGATCGGGATGCTCATGTAACTGGTCCGGTCCTGGTTCTCTCCGGCAAGGCCGAAGGCACCGGTCCAGTCCCAGCCGAAGGCCAGCGAAGCGGCCGCTGCGATTGCCAGCGCCGCCCCGGCCGCCCCGGCCAGCAGGAGCCCCAGCCGACGCTTGCGACCTGAGGCCGGCTGGGACCGGCCTGAGGCTACGAGCGCGAAGGGGGCGACGACGATCGCCGAGGCCTTGATCGCGAAGGCGGCGACGAAGGCGGCGCCGGCGGCCAGCTCGCGCCCGCTCAGCAGCGCCGCGACGGCGAGCATCGCCAACAGCATCGTCAGACCGTCGTTGTGGGCGCCGCCGACCACGTGGACGAGGACCAGCGGGTTGAGGGCGACGAGGGCGGCGGCGCGCAGCGGGTCGACCCCGCGCCAGGCGGCGATCCGCGCGACGACCAGCGCCAGGCCCCCGACCGAGAGCGCCGCGACACCCTTCAGCAGCGCCACCGCGAGGCCGACCGGGAGCCAGGCGAGCGGGTAGGTGGCGAGCGTGAACAGGGGCCCGTAGGCGCTGGTCGCTTCGGTCCAGGTGACCTCCGCGTAGGCGGGGTCGGTCGGCACGGCGTCCGGCGCGTGGACGTAGGGGTCGAGGCCGTGGACGACGCCGAGCCGGGCGTAGTCGACGTAGCTGTAGACGTCGTGGGAGAGCAGCACCGGGGCGACCGCGAAGGCGACGAGGCCGAGCGCGATCAAGCCCCAGACGAGCCGGGCCCCGAGCCGCGGCGCCAGCGCCAGCACGCCGAGGTAAGCGATGAAGCCGGCCCAGACGAGGCCGAAGGCGAGCCCGGGGTCGATCGCCGCCTACCCGTCGGAGCCGGCGGACTCGCCGCCTTCGACGTCGCTCTGCGGCGGCACGTAGGGGTTCGGGATCGGGGCCGGATCCTGGCCGGCGCCCGGCGCGTAGGCGTCCGGGTCATAGCCGCCGACCGCTTCGGTGCCGGGCGGCGGATCCTCGCCGTCGCCTCCGCCGCTGCCGTTCAGCTCGCCCTTGGTCGGGGCCGCCCGGGCGAAGCGCCCGTAGTAGGGCGCCCACTGGATCTTCTCCTCGGGTTCGCTGAATTCCTCGCAGGGGACGCCGCCTTCGGAGTACAGGGCGTGCCAGATGTCGGCCGGGAAGGTGCCGCCGAAGACGGTGGTCCCGTGCACGCTCGACATCGAGATCTCGTTCGACTCCGGGTAGCCGACCCAGACCGCGGTCGCCAGGTTCGGCTGGTAGCCGGCGAACCAGGCGTCGGTGTATTCGTCGGTGGTCCCGGTCTTCCCGGCCTGCCCGGCGCAGCCGGTGTAGGCGCCGGTCCCGGTCCCTTCGGTGATGTTGTCGTGCAGGAGGCGGGTCACCTCCCAGGCGACCGCCGGCGAGACGGCGCGCTCGGGCCGCGGCCGCTGCGGCTTGTCGACGTGCCCGTTGGGGAAGACGACGCGCTCGATCGAGACCGGCCGGCGGTGGATGCCGCCGGCCGCCAGGGTCGCGTAGGCGTCCGCCATCTCCAGCGGCGAGACGCCGATCCGCAGGCCGCCGATCCCCTCGGCCGGGATGCCGTCGAGCTGGGTCGTGATCCCCATCGACTTCGCCGTCTGGGCGACGCTCTTCGGGCCGACGTCGAGGTCGAGCTGGGCGAACACGGTGTTGTCGGAGCTGACCGTCGCCTGCTGCAGGTTGACCGTCCCCTGGTAGCCCTCGTCGGCGGTCGCCACCTCCCAGTGGCCCCAGTAGGGGAGGTCGAGGTCGAGCGGTTTCGAGGTGTAGTAGGTCGAGTAGGGGTCGATCCCCTGCTTGATCGCCGTGGTGAGGACGAAGGTCTTGAAGGTCGAGCCCGGCTGGCGGCGGCCCTGCGCGGCGAGGTTGAACTGGGTGCTCTCGTAGCTGGCGCTGGAGACCATCGCCCGCACCTGGCCGTTGCGGGGATCAATCGATACGAAGGCCGCCGCGGGATCGGTCGAGTAGGGGAGGGTGCGGCGGATCGCTTCCAGGCCGACCTGCTGGAGGCCGAGGTCGACGGTCGTGTGCACCCGCAGCCCGCCCTGGCGGACCAGGCGCGCCCCGTACTTCTCGATCAGCTCGTTTTCGACGTAGTCGAAGAAGTAGGGCTCGCGGTGCTCGAAGTAGCTCTCGGAGACGTCGAGGCCGAGCCCCTGCCGCTGCGCCACCCGCGCCCGGTCCGCGCTCACGTAGCCCTGCTTGGCCATCTGCCGCAGCACCTGGTTGCGGCGCGCTTTCGCGGCGCCCGGCGCGAGGATCGGGTTGTATTCGGAGGGCGCCTGCGGCAGCCCGGCCAGCAGCGCCGCCTGGCGCAGGTTCAGCTTCGAGACCGGCTTGGAGAAATAGATCCGCGCCGCCGCGCCGACCCCGACCGCGGTCGAGCCCTCGACCGTCCCGTAGGTGGCGACGTTCAGGTAGGAGTCGAGGATCTGGCGGCGCGAGTGCCGCTTCGCGTACTCGGTCGCCAGCTCGATCTCGACGATCTTGCGCTCGACCGTCTGCTCGGGGTTCTTGATGCAGAGGTTGCGGACCAGCTGCTGGGTGATCGTCGAGCCGCCCTCGACCACCTCGCCGGCTTCCAGGTTCTTGACCAGGGCGCGGGCGATCCCCTCGGCGTCGTAGCCGCCGTGCTCGTAGAAGCGCTCGTCCTCGATCGCCACGGTCGCGTGCTGGAGGCTCTTCGGGACCTGCTCGATCGAGACCGGGATCCGCGTCTGGCTGGAGGAGACGCGGCCGAGCCGGGTGCCGTCGGCGGCGTAGATCGTCGTGTTGCCGCGCTTGTCGACCTGCTTGCAGCTGGCGAGGGACGGGGCGTCGGCGGCGACGTCGAGCACCCAGGAGGCGACCGCGATCACCGCGATCGCGAGCACCGCGAAGAGCGCGCCGAAGACCAGCGCCAGCTTGCCGCCGATTCCCCCGCGGCGTCTCTGCCTCCGCCGGATGCGCTGCTGCGCCATCGGCTCAGAGGGTACTTCGCCCGGCTCGCCTCAGCTCGGTTGCTCTGGCGGCGGGACCGCCGCGTGCTCGGACGTCTGGCCGGTCCCGGTCGAGAGGTTGTGGACGATCCCGTCGACCAGCAGCTGGTTGGGGATCACGAAGGTGCTGCCGTCGCCGGGGTCGATGTAGGTGTAGGCGAGGGAGATGTCGGTGACCCGGCCCTGCTTCTCTTCGAAGCTGATCTTGTCGCCGATCCGGAACGGCTGCGTGACCCCGATCTGGAGTCCGGCGACCAGGTTGCCGAGCGTGTGCTGGGCGGCGAAGCCGACGATCAGCGCGATCACCGCCGAGGAGGCGAGGACGCCGGTGGCGAGCCGCTCGAGGTCGGTGAACTGGGCCAGCGCGATCATCGCCACGACGACGACGACGGAGGCCACGATCAGGCGGCGCAGCAGGCGCAGGCGGGTCCGGGTCGAGCGGGAGACCTGTGAGACTTCCGGCGACATGGAGGCCAACTTAACCGCGCCAGAGGTCGAGCGTCCGCCCGAGCGCGGCTTTCCCTACGCCAACTGGGGACCGAAGATGGCGGTGCTCGGCGTCATCCTCGCGATCGTCGCCGGCCTGATGCTGGGGCTCCCCGGCAGCTTCTTCCCCACCGAGGAGGACGGCGACCTCAGCACCACCGGCAACATCGTCGTCCAGATCGGGGTGGCGCTCGGCTTCCTCCTGGTGCCGATGGCGATCGTCGCCACCCGCGGCGCCGCCACGCTCGGCGAGATCCTCGCCCGGCTCGGGGTGCGGCGCTTCCCGCTCGGAACGGCACTGAAGTGGGGGGCGGCCTCGATCGGCGCCTACTTCGTCTTCGCCGCGCTCTACTCGCTGCTGATCACGCCGCCCGAGCAGAAGGACATCGCCGAGGCCTTCGGCCCCCTGCCGGTGCAGATCCTGCTGATCGCGGTCGCCGCGCCGCTCAGCGAGGAGCTGCTGTTCCGCGGCTACCTGTTCGGCGGGCTGCGCGAGAGGCTCCCGCGCTGGCCGGCGGCGCTGGTCGCCGGGGCGATCTTCGGCGCCCTGCACGCGCTGACCGGAATCAGCGCGGTGCCGCAGCTGATCGCCTTCGGCGTGATCCTCTGCCTGCTCTACGAGAAGACCGGCTCGATCGTGCCCGGGATCATCCTCCACCTGCTCAACAACTCTGCCGCCCTGCTCGCCCAGTAGGATTTCCGGCCCGTGATTCGTCGTATCGCTCTGATCGTCGCCGCGCTGACGCTGCTGGCGATCCCCGCCACCGCCTCCGCCGCGACGCCGCCGAAGAAGCCGGCGCCCGAAGCCGTGCCCGACGCGACGGTGAAGATCGAGCTCGGCAAGCTGAAGAACGGCCGCGCCGAGATCTTCTCCAAGGTTCCGGTCTTCGGCACGCTGAAGCCCTTCGTCCCCGGCCAGAAGGTCCAGGTTGACTTCTTCCTCGACGGCAGGCCGCTGGTCAGCAAGAAGGTGAAGGTGAGCAAGGGCGGCGGCAACTTCGGCAAGTTCAAGTCGAGCGTGATCGTCCGCGAGGACGGCCGCTACACGGTCAGCGCCACGCACGAGGCGAACGACGAAATGGGCGGCGACAGCACGATCCGCAAGCTCTGGCGGGTCAGCTTCCCGGCCCTCAGCCAGGGCGAGTGTGGCAAAGCCGTGGTCGGCTTCAAGAAGGCGATGCGCGAGATGGGCTACATCGCCAACAGCGGGTCCTGCTACGGCGGCAAGACCGCCCGCGGCGTGCTCGCCTACCGCAAAGTCAACGAGATGAGCCGCAGCATGCGGTCCGGCGCCGGCCTGGTCAGGTCGGTCTACGCCGGCAAAGGCGGATACCAGGTGCGCTACCCGGGGGCCGGCAAGCACGTCGAGGCGCCGCTCTCCAAGCAGGTGATCGTCTTCGCCGACGGCGACAAGCCGGTCGCGATCTACCCGGTCTCCTCCGGCACCTCGTCGACCCCGACGGTGACCGGTCACTTCGAGTTCATCCGCACCGAACCCGGCTACAACTCGCACGGGATGTACTACTCGTTCTACTTCTACGGCGGCTACGCGATCCACGGCTACGAGTCGGTGCCGAACTATCCCGCCAGCCACGGCTGCCTGCGGACCTTCATCGCCGACCAGCCGGAGATCTACAACCGCATCAACTTCGGCGAAGACATCTTCATCTGGTAGCAACCTCCGCCGCCCCGGCGTCGCGCTAAGTTGGGGAGATGAGCGGGGGTACGAAGATGCGGGTCTTCGTCGCCGGCGCCAGCGGGGCGCTCGGCCGGCCGTTGCTGCCGCGTCTGCTCGATGCGGGCCACCAGGTGGTCGGGATGACCCGGCGCGAGGAGGCCGCCGAGCGAATCCGGGCGAGCGGGGCCGAGGCTGTGGTCTGCGACGTCTTCGACGCCGACGCGCTGCGCGGCGCCATGGTCGCCGCCGAACCCGACGCGGTGATCCACGCGCTGACCGCGCTGCCGCAGCGCTTCAAGCCGCGCGAGGACTACCTGGCGGCGACCA
Organism: Solirubrobacterales bacterium; assembly: GCA_033856455.1. Classification (GTDB taxonomy): domain Bacteria; phylum Actinomycetota; class Thermoleophilia; order Solirubrobacterales; family 70-9; genus VAYN01. Next base: position 5,826 of record JAWVEZ010000197.1, read on the forward strand.
ACCGGCTGCGGACCGAGGGCACGCGGAACCTGGTCGCGGCGGCGCGGGCGGCGGGGGCCAAGCGGCTTGTCGCGGAGAGCGTCTGCTTCTTCTACGAGCCGACCGGCGGCTGGGTCAAGGACGAGGGAGCGCCGCTGATGGTCGATCCCCCCGGCCGCTTTCGATCCGGCGTGACCGCGCTCAAGGATCTCGAGAGCCAGGTGCTCGGCGCGGCGGGCACCGATGGGCTGGTGCTGCGCTTCGGCTGGCTCTATGGCGAGGGCACCTATTACGCGCGCGCCGGCTCGATGGCGGAGGAAACGCTTCGCCGCCGCAACCCGATCGTCGGCGCCGGGACCGGCACCTTCTCCTTCGTCCACGTCGAGGACGCGGCCGCCGCCTTCGTCGCCGCCCTGCGGCAGGGGGCGCACGGCGTCTACAACGTCGTCGACGACGAGCCCGCCCGGCTCAGCGAGTGGCTGCCGGTCTACGCGCGGGCGCTCGGCGCCAAGCCCCCGCGCCGGGTCCCCGCCTGGCTCGCCCGGCTTGCGGCCGGCCGCGATCTGGCGAGCTCGGCGCTGGTCATGCGCGGCGCCGCCAACGCGAAGGCCAAGCGCGAGCTCGGCTGGCAACCAGCCCATCCGAGCTGGCGGCGCGGGTTCGCGGAGTCGCTCGGCCAGCCCCCTAAATAGGATGCCGGCGGTGACCGACCTCGCCGCCGCCAAGCAGACGCTGCTCGCCGTACTCCAAGAGCACTCGCTGGTGCTCGGCGAAGTTACGCTGGCGAGCGGCGTGATCGCCCAGTACTACGTCGACGCGCGGCGCACGCTGATGCGCCCGGACGGGTTCGCGGCGGCCGGCGAGCTGATCGCGGCACGGGCGCGGGAGCTCGGCGCGGAAGCGGTCGGCGGTCCCGCCACGGCGGCGATCCCACCCTCCTGCGCGGCGATCGCGGTGCCCGCCGGCGCGAACCTCGTCGCCTACTTCGTGCGCGGCGAGCGCAAGGAGCACGGCCTGCAGCGCTGGGTCGAGGGACCGGTCGAGCGAGGGATGAAGTGCCTGGTCGTCGAGGACACGGTGACGACCGGTGGCTCGACCGCGAAGGCGATCGGCCGGATCCGCGAGGAGGGCCTCGAGGTGGCCGGCGTCGTCGCCGTCGTCGACCGCTTGGCCGGCGGCGCCGCGAAGATCGAAACCGCCGCCGAGGCGCCCTACGAGGCCCTGGTCACGATCGACGAGATCTACCCGGACCGCCCCGACCGCGACCCCGAGGGTTAGTGGAGCCCGACGCCGTCGAGATCCGCGTGCTCGGCTGCTTGATCGAGAAGCAGCGGACGACGCCGGACGCCTACCCGCTTTCGCTCAACGCGCTGCGGCTCGCCTGCAACCAGTCGACCAACCGCGACCCGGTCGTCGACTACGACGAGGAGGCGGTCAGCGCCGCCCTGCGCCGGACCGCGCAGCGTGGCTGGACCCGGCTGGCCAGCGGCGCCGGCAGCCGCGCCCGCAAGTACCGGCACCTGCTGCCCGAGGCGCTCGGGCTCGACGATGCCGAGGTCGCGCTGCTCGCGGTGCTGATGCTGCGCGGCGCCCAGACGCCCGGCGAGCTGAAGCAGCGCAGCGAGCGCCTGCACGGGTTCGAGAGCCTGGCGGCGGTCGAGGAGACGCTCGACGGGCTGATCGAGCGCGGCTGGGTGCGGCGCGAGGAGCGGCGTCCGGGGCAGAAGGAGGAGCGCTACACGCAGCTGCTCGGCGGCGCCGAGGAGGCGGACGAGGCAGTGCCCGCGCCCGCGTCCCCGGCTGAGCCCGCCCCCCCGGCTGACCTCAGCGCGGCCGAGATCGAGATCGAAGGCGCCGACCCGGACCGCCTCGACCGGCTCGAAACGGAGCTGCTCGCTCTGCGCGACGAGGTCACGAAGCTGCGCGACGCGCTCGGCGGCTAGGCCCTCTAGCGGTGTTCGATCGGCACGACCGTGACCCGGCGGCCGCCGGGGATCGCCGCGACCAGCTGGGTCCGCAGCGTGCCGCGCAGCCGCAGCAGCTCGCGGCCGCCGGGGCTGAGCGTGACGTTGTAGGCGTGCGAGCGCTTGCCGGTCAGCTGGAAGCTGCGCCGCGCCAGTGAGCGCTTCACCGTCTTCATCCGCGGCGGCCGCCCGTGGCCCCGCGACACCGGGACCTTGATCCGGGTGCGCAGGGCCAGCTGCCCGGGGCAGTTGGTGCCTTCGGGCCAGGCGCAGGAAATCCGCACGCGGACCCCGTTGCGGGTGGCGCGGACGTTGGAGAGGGTGATCGCGACCGGGATGTGGGTCGTCTTGCAGGCCAGCAGGCGGTCGGCCCCGCGGCCGAGGTTGGCCGCGTAGACGCAGACCGGCTGCGGTCCCGACTTGATCGTCGTCACCCTGGCGTCGAAGCCGTGCGCGGCGCCGGCCTCCGGGTACTCGGCGGTGATTTCCGGGCGCTGGTTCAGCGCCGGTCCGAGTTCGTATTCGAGCGCGTTCGGGGAGCCGGCGCGGCCGCCGACGAAGAGCCGGATCGCGACCGGTTGGAGGGGCCGGTTGGGGTCGAAGGCCCAGCCTTTGACCCGGACCTCGCCCGGCTGCCCCCCGGTCAGGTCGAGCCAGCCGATCGGGTCGTCCTCGGCCGCCGGCCCGCCGGCGCCGACCGTCGCCCCGTCGACGTAGTTGTTGTCGATGTTGATCGTCACCCCGCCGTAGGTCTCGTTGTGGCCGCCGCGGTACTGGTGGATGCGCTGGTTCGGCGTCCAGGCGTTGTCGGGGACGTAGGGGTCGGCGGTGTCGGCGACGCCGTTCCAGTTGGCGAACCAGATGTCGTCGGGCAGCGTGTAGCCGGTCCCGACCTGGTCGGCGAGGTCGGCGATCCCGGAGGCGCTCGAGCTGTAGACGCCGGAGGTGTAGCCGAGCGCGTGCAGCTTCTCGGTCCAGGCCTCGAGGAAGGCGAGGGTCGCGCTGGTCGCGCTGGAGGTGCGCGTGTAGGCCTCCATGTCGAAGTAGATCGGGCTGCCCGGTCCCATCCCCAGGGCGCCCGCCTGGGTGACCGCGTCGGTCGCCGCGGCGGCGCCCTGCGCGGTCGCCTGGCTGGCGCTCAGCTTGGCGCAGCTCGAGCAGGCGCTGGTCGGCGCCTGCAGGCCGACGTAGGTCGGGATCAGGTTCCAGCCCTTCGCGGTGTGGGTGCTGACCCAGCTCGCGGTCAGGTTGGGCTGCGAGCAGCCACGGTTGTTGCCGCCGATGTAGACGCCGACCGCGCGGTAAGGGGAGGAGGCGAGCCAGGCGTTCATCGCCGCCGTGGAGGGCGCCGTGCAGGCGTCGAACCCGAGCCCGGTGAAGACGGCGCCGCCGGCCGAGGCGGTGGCGGTCGCGGACGCTCCGGCGCGGGGGAGGCCGCTGGCCGGCGAGGCGGGTTCGACCAGGATCGCCCGCTGGCGGCCGACCACGTTGGACGGACAGCGCTGGTTGGCCGCCGGCTCGCCCAGGTAGACGGCGCGCCGGTCGAGCCGCACGCACATCCCCGGATGCTGGGCCAGCCGGTAGACGGGCCAGGAGGCCGGCACCTGGAGCCGCTTGCCGTCGAAGGAGAGCGTGCGCATCTGTCCCCGCATAGCGGGTGCTTCTGCGTCCGAATCGGCGGCGCTCGCGGCAGGGGCGGCGGTGGCAAGCAACACCAGCGACGCGAGCAGCGCGGCGAACATGGGGCCGAGGGCAGTCTGTGGGCGGTGGGTCCGGTTCATCGCCGTGGTCTTCGCTACAACCGCGCCGAGCCCTCGAAAGTTGCACTCCCGTCCAATGCCCCGAGCTGGATTCGAACCAGCGGCCTATCCCTTAGGAGGGGATCGCTCTATCCAGCTGAGCTATCGGGGCCTGCCGCCGGGATTTTCGCTTAGTTGCGATTTGGGTGCGGGAAAAGTTGCGTTGTGCGCACCACGGGTCACGGGTCGCCCGGCAGGATCCCGTGCATGAGACAGCCACAGCTACTGGACATGTCCGGCGCAGGTTTTAATGTGGAGCACATGTCCAAGATGATCCAGATCAGAAATGTGCCGGACGAGATGCACCGGACCCTGAAGGAAGCGGCGGCACGCGAAGGCATGTCGCTCTCCGACTACATCAAGCGGGAGCTCGTCGGCGTCGGCAGCCGCTCGAATCTGGAGCGGATCGAGTCGCGGGCTCGGAACCGGGAACGGGCCAAATGGTCGCCGCAGGACATCGTCGACATCATCCGCGAGCACCGGGGCGAGTAGATGATGGTCCTCGACGCCTCGGTGCTGGTCGAGGTCCTGACGGACAGCGAGCTTGGTCGACAAGCGTCTCGGCGCCTCGACGAGATCGACGGCTGGCTTTGGGCACCGGCGGTGATCGACGCCGAGGTCGGCCATGCTCTGCGTGCCGGGGTGCGGCGTCGGGAGATCGGGCGTTCCCTGGCCGAGGAAGCGCTCGAGGACCTGATGGCGATGCGACTGGAGCGGGTCTCGCACCGCTTTCTAGCCGAACGGTCCTGGGAGCTGCGCGACAACCTCAGCTTCTACGACGGCCTCTACGTCGCGCTCGCCGAGGCGCTCGACGCGCCCCTGCTCACCTTCGACGCGCGTCTGGCGAATGCGCCGGGAGTGCTCGCCGAGGTGGAGGTAATTCCGGTCTAAGCCGAGCGTCAGCCGAGGAGCTGGGCGGTCAGGCCGCGTAGAGGCTCTCGGAGGCGAGCTCCATCGCTCGCCGGCTCCACAGCTTCACTTCGAGGTAGACCGGGTCGCCGTAGTTCTCGAGCGCGTCGAGGGCGATCAGCGTGAAGCGTTCCTTGGAGATCTCCTCCTGGTCGACGGTCTCGCCGTCGAGCATCGCGGTGGCGGCGACCGCGCCGCGGACCAGCGGCCGGCCCCAGACCAGGGTGACCGCGCCGGCCCGGCCGTTCTCGCCGCGCCAGCGGCCGATCACCTCGTCGTTGAGATCGATCCGCCAGTCGGTGTTGTCCTCGGCGAGCACGTCCGTGAAGTCGGCCTTCGCCTTGAAGTCGCGCGGCTCCTCGCCCGCCTGCTGCACGTAGGAGACATGCCCGAAGACCTCCAGCTTGCCCTCCTCGCTGGTGCTGTGCGCGGAGACCGGGACCCAGACGCGGCCGCCCCAGGCGCGCTCCGGGAACCAGTCGAGCTCGGCCGGGAGCTCGACGCCGGCGGGCAGGTCCTCGACCGCCTCGACCGCTTCGACGAAGGTGTCGCGCAGCTTGTCGGCGAAACGCCCGTGCGGGATCCCCTCCTGGGTCGAGTCGGCGATGAAGCGCGGAACCGGCCGCGGGTTGGGGGTCATGACTCCAACCTACTGTGAGTCGACGGGCCAAGCAGTTCAAGGACGCAGGGAGCGAAGCGTGCTTCGCACGCGAGCGACCGAGGACGCCGAAATGCGCCGGCCAGGCGGCTCACAGCGCTTCGCGTAGGTCGGCGGCCGCTTGCTCGGGCGGGTAGATGTTGATGTCGACGCCGGTGCCGAGCTCGAAGCCGGCCTTGATTGTCAGCCGCGGCGCGATGTCGACGTGCCAGTGGAAGTGCTCGCTGCCGCGCGGCGCCGTCCGCACCCAGAAGTTCAGCTCCGGCGAGCCGCCGAAGCGGGCGGCGAGCGCCCGCAGCGCGGTGGCGAGCATCGCCGCCCCCGCCTCGTCGTCGGCGAAGCTCCCCGCCTCGCGGCGCGGCACCACGCGCAGCTCGAACGGCGAGCGCGAGGCCCAGGGGCAGATCAGCGCCGCCTCGTCGTCGATCGCGACCAGCCGCTCCTGGCGGCGCACCTCCTCGACCAGGACGTCGCCGAGCAGGCCGCTGCCGGCGGTCCGTTCGCTGTAGGCGCCGGCTCGCTCGCGCTCGCGGGCCACCGCGGCGGGCACGAAGGGCAGCGCGTAGAGCTGCGCGTGGCTGTGCTCGAGCGAGGCGCCGGCGCCGCCCCCCTCGTTGACGATCAACTGCACGTAGGAGGCTCCCGCGTGGGCCCGCATCCGCTCGCGCCAGGTCGCCACCGCGGCGGCGATCTGGGCGTCGTCGAGCGCCGACATCGCGGTCACGTGCTGGGGCGCGTTGATGATCACCTCGTGGGCGCCGAGCGCCGGCCGGGTCGAGAAGAGATCCGGTTCGCCCGCCCGCCGGGTCGCCAGCAGTGGGTCGCCGCTGGAGGCGAAGGCACCGGCGTCGGCACCCGGGCCCGCTCCGACCCCGGCCGCTTCGGCGCTCGCCGCGGCCTCGTCCCCCTCGCTGGCCAGGGCGGGGTAGAGGTTCGGCACGACGCGCGTCTTCCAGCCCGGCGTGTCGGGCTCGCCGCCGCCCGGCCGCAGGGCGTAGACCTCGGGCGGCGTGCGGTCCTCGCGGCCCTCGCAGAAGGGGCAGCTCTCGGCGTTCTTCGCGTCGCTCGTGGGCGCCGAGAAGTTGTCGGGCCGCGCCGCCCGACCCGGGGCGAGGATCGTCCTCAGCCCACTCAGCTGGTCGATGCGGATCTCGGGAGCGCTCAGGACCGCGAGGGGGGGAGGTCGGACGGGGGCTCGGGCGGATCGTCTGGGGCCGGCGGCTCGGGAACCGCTTCCGGGCGGTTCGGTGCCGGCGGTTTGGGCTTGTCCTCACGCCCACCCTTGGAGCGCTCGACCGCGCCCGCGCCGACGAATGGCTCGAGCACGTCCATCGGCAGCGGGAAGACGATCGTCGTGTTCTGGTTGCTGCCGATTTCGAGCAGCGTCTGCAGGTAGCGCAGCTGCAGCGAGGCCGGGTTGGTGCTGATGATGTCGGCCGCGTCGGTGAGCTTCTGGGCGGCCTGGAACTCGCCCTCGGAGTTGATGATCTTGGCCCGCCGCTCGCGCTCGGCCTCGGCCTGGCGGGCCATCGCCCGCTGCATCTGCTCGGGGATCTCGACGTCCTTGATCTCGACCGCGGTCACCTTCACGCCCCAGGGCTCGGTCGACTCGTCGATGATTTTCTGCAGCTCTTCGTTCAGCCGCTCGCGGTCGGAGAGCAGCTGGTCGAGCTCGGCCTTGCCGAGCACCGAGCGCAGCGCCGTCTGCGCGATCTGCGACGTCGCGACCAGGTAGTTCTCGACCTCGACGATCGCCTTGTTCGAGTCGACGACACGGAAGTAGGCGACCGCGTTGACCCGCGAGGGCACGTTGTCGCGGGTGATCACCTCCTGCGGCGGCACGTTCAGGGTGATCGTCCGCAGGTCGACCTTGACCATCCGGTCGACCAGCGGGATCAGCAGGATCAGGCCCGGTCCCTTGGTCGCGATCAGGCGGCCGAGGCGGAAGATCACGCCGCGCTCGTACTCGCGCAGGACCTTGACCGAGAGCCCGACCGCGATCAGCAGGAAGAAGGCGAGGACTACGACGACTCCGAGCACCGCTTCCATCAGCTGTCTCCTTGGCTGGACTGCTCCGCTGGCTGTGGCTCCGGGCGGACGACGAGCGTCAGCCCGTCCACCGCCTCGACCCGGACTCTATCCCCCAGCGCGATCGGGTCGGCTCCGGCGGCCAGGCGCGCCGACCACAGCGTCCCCTCCATCCAGGCCTTGCCATCCGGATCGATCCCCGAACGCGCCTCCGCCAGCCCGCCGACCATCTGCTCGGGACCGGTCTGGGCCGGGTTGTCGACCTGGGACTCGACGACTTTGCGGGCGACGAAGAAGAAGGTGAGCGCCGAGAGCACGCCGAGCGCGATCAGCGCCGGCCCGGCATAGTCGGCGGCGTTGCTGTCGGAGCCGAGGGCGACGATCCCCGCCGCGACCAGCCCGGCCGCGCCGACCCCCGCCAGCAGCCCGCCGGTCGGCAGCAGCAGCTCCGCCAGCAGCAGGGCGAAGGCGACCAGGGCAATGACGGCGAAGGCTTCCACTCTCTGATTATCCGCTTTCGCACTCTTCGCGCAGGGCGAATCGACGGACGTCGGCTTCCAGCGCCTCGGCGTCGGTGTACTGGCCGATTTTCAGGAAGCAGAGATTGCCCTCGCGGTCGTAGTAGGCGGTGTTCGGCAGGCCGCCCCCGGCGTCGATCGACTCGGCGATCTTCTCGTCGTCGTCGATGTAGCTGGGATAGGGGACGGGGGCTTCCGCGAGGAAGTTCGCGGCGAGCTCGGGATCGTCCTGGTAGTCGACGCCGAGGAAGGCGACGCGCTTGCCGTAGCGGGCCGCGACCTCCTGCAGGGCCGGGAACTCGGTCCGGCAGGGGCCGCACCAGGAGCCCCAGACGTTGGCGACGATCGGAAATCCGCGCAAAGCTGCGATCCGCTCCTCGTAGGCGTCGACGCCGCCGGCGAGCAGCTCGTTTTCCTGCTCGTGCAGGGCGGCCAGCGGTGCCGGGGACCCGGCCAGCAGGCGCTGGTAATCGGGCGGCGGGGAGCTGCCTTCGCCTCCCTCGGAGGAGCCGCAGCCGACCGCGCACAGGGCCGCGAGCGCCAGGATGAGCGGGACAAGCGGGATCGGGATTCGCCTTGGCATCGGTTCCGTGAGTACAATACGAAGCGTTCGGTCCGTAAGTTCGCGGACAGCTGAGTACGTCGGGGGGACGGGATCCTGAACCCCGGCAGCCTCGTTCCACTCGCCTCCAGCCGCACGGCAACTGCTCGGCGGAGGCAGACAGCAGAAGAGCCTCCATGGCCAACACCAGCGACGTTGCCGCGCCAGCGGCAGTTCCTTCAAGCGCCGACATCGAGCGTGCGTCGGCGTTCGTCCGCGAGCCCTTCCTGCTCGACGGCGAGGGCCCCGAGGCGCTGGCCCCCGGCACCGCCCGCCGCCGCGCCCTCGACGCGGCGCTGCGCGAGCTCGACGACGGTGCCGAGAACCCCTCGATCGAGTGGCGCCGCGACTTCTCACTGCTGCTCGGGCTCGAGCGGCTGCTCGCCGACGAACCGCCGAAGCTGCGCGACGGCGCCGAACTGAACCCGCACCAGGTCGACGCGCTCTCCGGCACCCTGGCCGAGCTGATGGCCCAGCAGCAGGTTGGCGGCGCCGACGGTGTCGCCGGCGAGGACGGCGAGGCACCCGTTCTCAGCACCGAGCCCGACACCGACGAAACCGAGTTGGAGACCGCACCCGGCCCCGGCGCCGAGGGCGAGGACGGCGACGAGGAGGAGGACGAGGAGCTCGCCCCCGACGAGGAGCCCCAGGACTGGGAGGAAGTGCCGGCCGACGAGGACGAGGAGGTCGTCGAGGAGGCGCCCGACGACCCCGGTGCGGCCCGCCGCTTCTGGTTCGAGCACGCGACCGGGGCCGGCAAGACCGTCGCCGCCGTCGGCTTCATCGACGCGACCAAGACCGGCGGCGTTCTGATCCTCACCCACCGCCGCAACCTGGTCGACCAGTTCATCGGCGAGATCTCCGACCGCGGCTACAAAGAGCGGCTGCGGCCGCCGCTGCTCGACGGCCGCGACGACCCCGACGGGCCGGTAACGGTCGAGACCTACCAGTGGTTCGTCCGCAACTACAAGAAAGTCTCCGACGCCTACTCGGTCGTGATCTGCGACGAGGCGCACACCGCGCTGGGCGAGAAAACCAGCGCCTGCATTCGCGCCTGGGACGGTCCCGTCTTCATCGGCATGACCGCGACCGGGGCGTTGATCGCCCGCCACGTCGCCGACCTCTTCCCGACCCAGACCTCGCGCTTCGACCTCGCCCAGGCGGCCCGCCGCGGCGTGATCTCGCCGCTGCGCTGCCTGCGGATCCCGCCCGGCCCGGGGGTGCGGACGATCGCCAAGGTGCCGCTGCGCAAGGGCGAGGTCGACCAGGACTTCGACCAGGAGGAGCTGGCGGCGCTGCTCGACCAAGAGCCGTTCAACGTCGCGATCGCCGACCTCTACAAGACCCGCTTCCGCAAGGTCCCCGGCGTCCTCTACACCGCCGGCGTCCAGCACGCGAAGAACGTCGCCAAAGCCTTCCGCAACGCCGGGATCAACGCCCAGGCGGTCTCCGGCGAGACGCCGAAGCGCGAGCTGGCGGAAATCCTCGCCGGCTTCGAGCGCGGCAGCGTCGACGTGCTCTGCAACGCGATGCTGCTGGCCGAGGGCTGGAACAGCCCGCGGGCGACGATCTGCATGCACCTGGCGCCGACCGCCTCGCGGCGGA
>JAWVEZ010000198.1:0-4568 GCA_033856455.1 Solirubrobacterales bacterium
GGGTGTACATCTGCTTCTCACCGGTGGAGAGGCCCTTTTCCATCTCGCGGATGGCGAGGTTGCGAACAACCTCCGCGAGCTCGAAGACGTCGCCCGTCTTGATCTTCTCCCGGTTGTACTTGAAGCGCCGATTCCAGTTCTTCGGCATCTCGGAAACGTCGTCGGTCAGAACCGCGGTGACCTTCTTGATTTCCTCCTCGTCGATGATGCGACGCAGGCCCGCCTTGCCGGCATTTTCGGTGGGGACCATGACCGTCAGTTCGTTGTGGAGGATCTTGATCGTGAGGTACTCACGCTCCTCCCCCATCAGCTCACGGTTCTCTTTCGTCATCACCAGTCCCGCCCCGTGGTGGGGGTAGACGACCTTGTCACCCTCCTCGAAGTCACAGACGTAAACGACGTCCTCCTCGAAGACGGCCTCAATGGTGGCCTCGTCTAGCTCGGAAATGGGTGGCTCCTTTCGTTGATTCGACGGCGTTTCTCGCCGTCAGCTCTGCAAGTACCTGTCGGCCACGTCGACCTCCTGGAGCCGCCGCAAACCCTCACGGATGTCGCGGGCCCGAATCGGCCCGACTCCGTCGACGGCGGCAAGGTCGGCGTCGGAGGCCGCAATGACCTCCTCCAGCCCGCCCAGCTCGTGGGTGATCTTCTGGACGACAAGTTTGGGGATCCGCGGCACGCGGCCAAGCACGCGGTAACCGCGCGGGGCGACCGGGAAGTCGAGCGTGTTGAGCTTGCGGTCGTAGCCGAGCAGCTCGCCGAGACGCCCGAAGTCGAGCACGTCCTGGTGGGGCATCCGCCCGAGCGCCTGCAGGACCGCGGAGAGGTTCTCCTCGGAGTCCTCGACCGAGTAGTCGCGGATCAGCGCGGTCTTGTCGGCGGCGACGCCGACCATCGTCTCCTCGAGCTGCATCTCGATCAGCCGGCCCTCGGTCCCGAGCTCGACGATGTAGCGCTCGACCTCGACCGCCATCCGGGTCACCAGCTCGGCCCGCTGCAACACGGCGAGCGCGTCGTGGAGCACGCCGCCGCCCTCGAACTCGAGCACGGTCAGCCGGGCCGAGACCTGGTCGAGCCGCTCGCGGTACTTCTCCAGCGTCGCCAGGCCCTGGTTCGCTTTGGCCAGCACCGCGGGGATGTCCTGGAGGATGTACTTCGTCCCCTCGACGTAGAGCGAGACGACGTCGCGGCGCTGGGAGATCGCGATCACCAGCGCGTCGGTCTGTTTGGAGACACGCTCGGCGGTGCGGTGGCGGGTGCCGGTCTCCGAGCTGAGGATCGTCGGATCCGGCATCAGCTGCACGTTGGCCCAGGCGATCTTCGTCCCCTCGCCGTTCAAGACGATGGCCCCGTCCATCTTCGCCACCTGGTAGAGCATCGCCGGCGTGTAGTCGATGTCGAGCTTGATCCCGCCGGAGAGCAGGTGGGAGATGTCGTCGAGATCGCCGACGACCAGCAGGCCACCGGTCCGCGCGTGGACGATGTTGTCGATTCCCTCGCGCAGCGAGCCACCGGGAGCGACAACATCGAGGGCTCTCAGTAGCCGAGGATCTTGACGTTCAGAAAGCTCTTGAAGCTCATCCCCGGACAGTGAAGACATCGCCATCTAGGATGGCAGAAAGCGCTCTGGAATGCGGTGCGGCCATACCCGAGTGGAAAGCTCGGATTTGGCTTTGTCAAGCTCAGAGGTGGAAGCGGCGGTGGTGCTGGTGGTGGCGCAGCTGCTCGGGCGGCGGTTCGCCCGCCACGGCCGGGTCCGGGCCGGGCGGATCGGGGTCGCGGACGAAGGCCCAGGTGAGCCCGGCGCCGACCGCGCAGAGGGCGACGACGACCCAGGTCGAGCCGGCGACCGCGTCGGCGAAGGAATCGCCGTCGCCGAGCAGCGCGTGGAAGACCGCCCCGCTCGCGGCCAGGGCGACGGCGCCGGCGACCAGCCGGTTCATCGCCAGTACCCCAGCGGCGATTCCGACTTTCTCGGCCGGCATCGCCGCCATCGCCGCGGTCGACATCGGCGCGTAGACGAACCCGAGCGCGATCCCGAACAGCAGGTAGCCGACCAGCATCGTGACGTAGGGGGTGTCGGCGTCGATCTGGGTCAGGACCAGCATCCCCAGCGCCCCCAGCACCATCCCGGTGGTCATCAGCCGGCGCGCCCCGAAGTGCCCGATCAGCCGCCCGGAGAAGGGCGAGATCAAGATCATCGGCACGGTGATCGGGAGGATCATCAGCCCGCTCTCGACCGCGGAGTGGCCGCGCACGTCCTGCAGGTACTGCGGCTGGAAGAACATCACCGCCCAGTAGGAGCCGACCAGGGCGAAGGCGGCCGCGGTGGCGCCGAAGTAGGGCCCGTTGCGGAACAGCGAGAGCTGGACCAGCGGCTCCCGCGCCCGGCGCTCGACGAAGGCGAAGGCGACCAGCGCCAACGCTCCGGCGACCCCGACCGCGAGCGCCGGCCCGACCCCCCAGGCGTCGCTCTCGACCAGCGCCAGGACGACCGCGAAGAGGCCGACGCTGAGCAGGGCCAAGCCGCTCCAGTCGATCTTCGTCCCGGAGCCGGGGTCGGTCGACTCGGGCGCGGCGAAGGCCATGATCGCGATCCCGAGCCCGGCGATCGGCAGGTTGACCCAGAAGATCGCCCGCCAGTCGACTTCGATCAGGGCGCCGCCGGCGAGCGGGCCGATCGCCAGCGCGATCGCCGAGACCGCGGCCCAGATCCCCAGCGCGCTCGCCTGCTCGCCCCGGCCCGGGAAGACGTTGCAGATGATCGCCAGCGATAGGGTCAGCATCGGCGCCGCGCCGATCCCCTGGACGACCCGGCCGGCGATCAGCACCTCCGGGGTCGCCGCGGTCGCCGAGATCACCGAGCCGGCGGCGAAGATCACCATCCCGACCAGGAAGGCGCGCTTGCGGCCGAACATGTCGCCGAGCCGGCCGAAGCTGATCACGAGGATCGCGATCGTCAGCAGGTAGCCGTTCATCATCCACTGCAGCGCCTCCGAGGAGGCGTCGAGGTCGTGGTGGATGACCGGCAGCGCCAGCGCGACCACGGTCGAGTCGAGCATCAGCAGGAAGAGGCCGGCGCAAGCGCCCGCGAGCGTCCACCATTTGCGATTCATCGGCGCCGAACCTACCGCCGGCGCCGGGCGTCAGTGCGTTGCGACCAGATCCCGGGACGGGTCGATGCCCCAGCGCTCGCCGACCGCGGCGAGGTCGCGGTCGAGCGCCCACCGGTCGGGCTGCTCCGCCCCCTCGTGCTGCGGGCTGGCGCCCTTCAGCGCCATCGAGCCGGTGTTGTCGCCGATCGCCCGGATCGCCTCGCGCTCGGCCTCGCCGATCCGCTGCTCGGCCGGCAGCGCCGCCAGCTCGGCCCGCTTCTCCTCGATCGGGCGGGCCTCCTCGCCGACCTCCTGGATCAGGGTCGGCGCCACCGACTCGACCGCCGGGTGGGCGAGGTTCCACTGGCAGGCGAGCTGGATCGTGGTCAGGTCCGCGGCCTCCGCGAAGGGACGCAGGCGGTCGAGCTTCTCCAGCCCGGCCTCGATCCAGCCGGCCGGCCGGAAGGAGCGGTGGTCGGTCCGCCCCAGCTCCATGCCGGGCCTCAGGTCGCCCCAGAAGAGGCCGCCGTAGTCGACCACCCGGGTCAGCACCTTGACCTCGTGGCGGGCGGCCGCGTCGAGGCAGAGCTCCCCCGGCCAGGGCTCGAGCGGGTTGAGGATCACCATCGCCCAGTCGATCCGGTCGCCGAACCGCTCCAAGCAGGAGATGACGTCCAGGGTGAAGCCGTTGGCCGGGCCCGGGGCGACGCCGATCCGCGCCGTCAGCCCGGCCTCGCGCAGCGCCGCCATCCCGTCCCATACCGCCTCCGAGGAATAGCCGGTGCGATCCGGGTTGTGGAGCAGCAGGAGGTCGAAGGAGTCGGCGCCGATCCGCTCCAGGCTCGCCTCGGTCGCCATCCGCAGGTAGCTCGCATACTGGTCGGGCTTGCGCAGGGCGGGGTCGGTGAAGCGCGGGAACCCCTTCGGGCCGTTGCGCTCGCCCTCGTAGAAGTCGTGGCCGACCGCGCCGACCAGGCTGTAGGAGTCCCGCGGGGCGCCGGCCAGCGCCTGGCCGAGCACCCGGTCGGCCTCGCCCTGGCCGTAGGCGTCGGCGCTGAGGACGGTCTCGATGCCGCCCCCGGGCCGCAGCCGCTCGACCAGCCGCCCCTCCTCGATCGCCTCGCCGAAGTGCAGGAAGCGGCCGCCGCTCCAGGTGCCGATCGCGGTGCGGCCGGGCTCGCTCACGGGCGGGACTGGCTCAGGACTCGGCGTCGCCGCCGGCCGCGTCCGGGCCGTCGTCGTGCCCGTGCTCGCCCTCGTCACCCTGCTTGGCGCCGACCCCGACCTTCTCCGGCTCGGGATCCGGTTTCCGCTGCGGTTTCTTCGGCGCGATGATCGTCAGGCTGAGCGGCTTGTCCTCCTCGTCGCCAGCGGCGTCGCGGGACACCATCACGGTCGAGCCGGGGGTCATCTGGCCCTGGCGCAGGACTTCGTCGGCGAGCGGGTCCTCGATGTAGCGCTGGATCGCCCGGC
>JAWVEZ010000199.1:0-3716 GCA_033856455.1 Solirubrobacterales bacterium
CGATCCCCTCGAAGCGGACCTTGTAGGAGCGGCGGCGGCCGAAGCGGTTGGTGTAGGTGACGAGGTGTCGATCCTCGCCGGTGCCGTAGAGGAAGATCTCTTTCTCGGACTTCTTCAGCTTCGACCAGGGCTTATCGGCGTCGACGCCGTACTCCTCCGCGACGGCGGCGATCAGCCGCTTCCAGTAGGCGGTGATGCCGCGGTTCCAGGGCTGCAGCGCGCCCTCGGCCAGCGACAGGGTCGGGTCGGGGACGACCAGTTCCGGGTCGATCACCCGCTGGAAGCCGAGGCCGTGGCAGCGCTCGCAGGCGCCGTGCGGCGAGTTGAAGGAGAAGATCCGGGGCTCCAGCTCGGGGATCGAGGTACCGCAGTTGAGGCAGGCGAACTGCTCCGAGAAGAGCAGGATCTCGCCCTCCTGCTCGCCGTCGAGCATCTCGACTTCGATCAGCCCGGCGGCGAGGCCGGCGGCGGCCTCGACCGACTCCGAGAGACGTCGGCGCAGGTCCGTTTTCATCACCAGCCGGTCGACGACGACCGAGATGTCGTGTTTGTACTTCTTGTCGAGCACGATCTCCTCGTCGAGGCGGCGCAGCTCGCCGTTGACCTTGACCCGCGAGTAGCCCTCGAGCCGCATCTGCTCGAGCAATTTCCCGTACTCGCCTTTGCGCCCGCGGACGATCGGGGCCATGACCATGAATTTGGTCCCCTCCTCGAGCGTCATCAGCCGGTCGACGATCTGCTCTTGGGTCTGGCCGGTGATCTCCTCGCCGCACTCGGGGCAGTGCGGAACCCCGATCCGGGCCCAGAGCAGGCGCAGATAGTCGTAGATCTCGGTCACCGTGCCGACCGTCGAGCGCGGGTTGCGCGAGGTCGTCTTCTGGTCGATCGAGATCGCCGGCGAGAGCCCCTCGATCGAGTCGACGTCGGGCTTCTCCATCAAGCCGAGGAACTGGCGCGCGTAGGAGGAGAGCGACTCGACATAGCGCCGCTGCCCCTCCGCGTAGATCGTGTCGAAGGCGAGGCTCGACTTGCCCGAGCCGGAGAGGCCGGTGATCACGATCAGCGCGTCGCGGGGCAGCTCGACGTCGACGTCCTTGAGGTTGTGCTCACGGGCGCCGGAGATGACGATTCGATCAGAAGCAGGCACTGCCTACGAGTCTACCCAGGCGAACAGATGTTCCCCTCTCACAGCGCCGCCGCGAGTTTGCGCCGGTAGTCGCGGGCCTCGGGGGCGGCGGGGTCGGCTTCGTTGAGGATGCCGATGAACGCTCGGCGGATCAGGTCGCGGTCGCCGTCCTCGGCGTTCGAAAGCTGGTCGAGGAGGGCGTCGAGGGCGGCGTCGCGGTCGCCGCGGTCGAGCGCGGCGAAGGCGTCGGCGCCGATCCCGGCCTTGGCGAGGCGGACGCGAGCCGCGATGCCGTCCGCGGCGAAGTCGCCGGAGTGCCCCTCGACCGCCTCCAGCGCCTCGTCCTCCGCCCCGCGTTCGAGCCGTGCCCGGCCCAACGCCACCGCGACGTCGGCGCGGCGGGGCTCGAGTTCGGCGGCCTCGCGCAGCGAGAGCTCGTCTCCGGCCGCCAGCAGGTCGTCCACCTTCGAGGGCAGCAGCGAGTCGAAGAAGGCCTCGACCTGGGCTTTGGGGACGGCGCCGACGAACTCGTCGACGACCTCGCCGTCGCGGAAGGCCTTGACCGCGGGGATCCCCTGGATCCCGAAGCGGCGGGAGAGCTCCTGGTTGGAGTCGACGTCGACCTTGGCCAGCAGGACCTTGCCGCCGCGGCTCGCCTCGGCGGCTTCCAGCGCCGGCGTGAGCTGGCGACAGGGCCCGCACCACTCGGCCCAGAAGTCGACCACGACCGGCGTCTGCCTGGAGAGCTCGACGACGTCGCGGTCGAAGCTGGCTTCGTCTACGTCGAGGGCCATAGATGAAGATTAGATACCCGGCGCCGCGGGGCCCCGACCAAGCGGTTCGAGGACGACCGAGGGAGAGTGCTCCGCAGACGACGAGGGAGGACGCCGAGATGCGCCGGTCAGGCCCCCGCGGTCATTCCATCGAGGTCGCGGCGGAGCTCTTTCAGCTCGTCGCGCAGGCGACCCGCCTCCTCGAAGCGGAGGTCGTCGGCGGCGGCGAGCATTTCCTCCTCGAGGGTGACGATCGTGCGCTCGAGCTCCTCCGGCGTCTCGAAGTCGTCGCCGCGCCGGCGCCGCCGTTTGGCCGGCGCCCGGTCCTCCATCGCGAGGAAGTCGGACATCTCGGAGATCCCTTTGCGGACCGTCTCCGGGGTGATCCCGTGCTCCTCGTTGTAGGCGAGCTGGATCGCCCGGCGGCGGTCCGTCTCGCCCATCGCCGCCCGCATCGCGTCGGTTTCGCGGTCGGCGTACATCACCACCCGGCCGTTGACGTTCCGCGCCGCCCGCCCGATCGTCTGCACGAGGCTGGTCTCCCCGCGCAGGAAGCCCTCCTTGTCGGCGTCGAGAATCGCCACCAGCGAGACCTCGGGCAGGTCGAGACCCTCGCGCAGAAGGTTGACGCCGACCAGCACGTCGTACTCGCCGAGCCGCAGGTCGCGAATGATCTGGATCCGTTCCAGGGTGTCGACCTCGGAGTGCAGGTAGCGGACCTTGATCCCGTACTCGAGCAGGTAGGCGGTCAGGTCCTCGGCCATCTTCTTGGTCAGGGTCGTGACCAGGACCCGCTCGCCGGCCTCGGCGACTTTGCGCGCCTCGTTCATCAGGTCGTCGATCTGGTTGCGGGTCTCGCGCAGCTCGATGTAGGGGTCGACGATCCCGGTCGGGCGCACGATCTGCTCGACGGTCCGGCTCGCCTCCGCTTTCTCGAACAGCCCCGGCGTCGCCGAGACCATCACCAGCTGCGGGACCCTCTCGAGGAACTCGGCGAACTTCAGCGGCCGGTTGTCGATCGCCGAGGGCAGCCGGAAGCCGAAGTCGATCAGGGTCGACTTGCGCGAGCGGTCCCCCTCGTACATGCCGCCGATCTGGGGGATCGTCTGATGGGACTCGTCGACGAAGACGACGAAGTCGTCGGGGAAGTAGTCGATCAGGGTGTGCGGGGGGGTGCCGGGGTCGCGGCCGTCGAGGATGCGCGAGTAGTTCTCGATCCCGGAGGTGAAGCCGAGCTCCTTGATCATCTCGATGTCGTAGGCGGTCCGCTGCTGCAGCCGGTGCGCCTCGAGCATTTTTCCCTCCGCCTCGAATTCGGCGACGCGGTTGTTGAGTTCGAAGCGGATCTCCTCGACCGCGCGCTCGACCGTCTCGTCCTTGGTGACGTAGTGGGAGGCGGGCCAGACCGAGACGTGGTCGATCGTGTCGAGGACCTCGCCGGTCAGCGGGTCGAAATGCTGGATCCCCTCGATCTCGTCGCCGAAGAGGGAGATCCGGTACGCCGACTCGGCGTAGGCGGGCATGATCTCCAGCACCTCGCCGCGGACCCGGAAGGAGCCACGGCCGAGCACCGAGTCGTTGCGCTGGTATTGCATTTTCACCAGCTTGCGGAGCACCACGTCGCGCTCGATCGAGGCGCCGACTTTGAACAGCTGCATTTTTTCGTTGTAGACCTGCGGCGAGCCGATCCCGTAGATGCAGGAGACCGAGGCGACGATGATCACGTCGCGGCGGGCGAACAGGGCAGCCGTCGCCGCGTGGCGCAGGCGGTCGATCTCGTCGTTGATCGAGGAGTCCTTCTCGATGTAGAGGTCCTG
>JAWVEZ010000200.1:0-22113 GCA_033856455.1 Solirubrobacterales bacterium
CCAGGCGGGAACCGTGGAAACGAGTTCGGTGGCCCGCTGGATCGTGTCCGTGGCGGACGAGCCCGACTTGATCGAGATGATGTCCTCGGGACGCACCTGGTAGGACGGGATGTCGACCCGGCGGCCGTTGATCATCCAGTGGCCGTGGCCGATCAGCTGCCGGGCCTGCCGCCGGGAAGCGGCGAAGCCGAGCCGCACGAGCACGTTGTCGAAACGCGACTCGAGCAGGCGCAGCAGGTTCTCACCGGTGACGCCGTCCTGGCGCGAAGCCTTGTCGTAGTAGGCGCGGAACTGTTTCTCCAGCACCTGGTAGTAGCGGCGGGTCTTCTGCTTCTCGCGCAGCTGCAGCCGGTACTCGGACTGGCGCAGGCGGCCGCGGCCGTGCTCGCCGGGCGGGTAGGAGCGACGCTCGACGCCGCACTTGTCGGTGAAGCAGCGCTCACCCTTGAGAAAGAGCTTCTGGCCCTCGCGCCGGCACTGCTTGCACTGAGGAGAGGTGTCGCGGGCCATCTAGACGCGCCTCCGCTTCTTCGGCCGGCAGCCGTTGTGGGCCTGCGGCGAGACGTCCTTGACCGTGGTCACGTCGAGGCCGGCGGCCTGCAGCGAGCGGATCGCCGTCTCGCGGCCCGAACCGGCGCCCTTGGCGAACACCTCGACCCGCTCGAGCCCGTGTTCCATCCCCTTCTTGGCGGCCGCGTCGGCGGTCACCTGGGCGGCGAACGGGGTCGACTTGCGCGAGCCTTTGAAGCCAGCCGAGCCGGCCGACTCCCAGGCGATCACGTTGCCTTCGGTGTCGGTGAGGGTGACGATCGTGTTGTTGAACGAAGTCTTGATGTGCGCCTGACCGTAGGTCACGTTCTTTTTGACGCGACGACGCGAGCGCCCTTTGGAGGCTTTTTTCTCAGCCATGCTCTTCCCCTATACCTTGCGCTTGCCGGCGATGCTCAGCCGTCGCGGGCCCTTGCGGCCGCGCGCGTTGGTCTTCGTGCGCTGACCGCGGACCGGCAGGCCGCGGCGATGGCGCAGGCCGCGGTAGGAACCGATCTCCATCAGGCGTTTGACGTTCTGGGAGCGCTCCCGCCGCAGGTCGCCCTCGACCTCGCGGTTGTCGACCGCGTCGCGCAGTTTGATGACCTCTTCCTCGGTCAGGTCCTTGGCCTGCGTGCCGGGATCGATTTTGGTCTCGGCGAGGATCTGTTTGGCCGTCGATTGGCCGATCCCGAAGATGTAGGTGAGCCCGATTTCGATCCGCTTGTTGACCGGGATGTTGACGCCGGAAATACGTGCCATGAGCTAGCCCTGCCTCTGCTTATGCCGGGGGTTTTGACAGATCACCAGGACCGCGCCATTGCGGCGGATGATCTTGCACTTCTCGCACATCGGCTTTACGGAAGCTCGAACCTTCATTGCTCCGGTCTCTGAATCGAAATACAGGATTCCTGCGCGCCCCATGAATCGGACAGCAGGCACAACCAAACGGCCCAGTGGGCCGACGGAGAAAGATAGCAGGACGGCGTCCGCGGGCGTGCCTAGAGCGGCCCGGTCACGACGCGACCAGCGCGATCGTGAACCCATCATGACCCTTGGCGCCGACGGTCTGGATCGTCGTCGCGAAGACGCGGGGCTCCTCGGCCAGCGCCTGGTGGAACTCGCGCTGGGCTTTGGTGGCCGGATCCGGGTCCTCGGCGTCGGCCAGCGAGCCGTGGCGGACGACGTTGTCGGCGACGATCAGGGCGCCGGGCCGCGAGTGCTCGAGCGCCCAGGCGAAGTAGTGCGGAGTGTTCACCTTGTCGGCGTCGATGAAGGTGAAGTCGACCGGGCCGAAGCCCTCCTCGTCGAGGACCGGCAGGGTCTCCAGCGCCGGGCCGACCCGGATCTCGACCAGCTCGCCGACTCCGGCGCGGTCGATGCTGCGGCGCGCGACAGCGGCGAACTCGTCCTTCGCCTCGAGGCTGAGGAGGCGGCCGTCGGCCGGCAGCGCCCGGGCCAGGTGGATCGTGCTGTAGCCGCCGAGGGTGCCGAACTCGAGGATCGCGCGGGCGCCGATCGAACGCGCCAGCAGGGTGAGAAGCCGGCCCTGCGGCGGCGTCACCGCGATCTCCGGCATGTCCTCGGCCGCCGCCGCGTCGATCGCCGCG
This sequence comes from Solirubrobacterales bacterium, assembly GCA_033856455.1. Taxonomy (GTDB): domain Bacteria; phylum Actinomycetota; class Thermoleophilia; order Solirubrobacterales; family 70-9; genus VAYN01. The sequence goes on from JAWVEZ010000200.1 coordinate 2,139, forward strand.
CTCAGCGCCTCGTCGTCGGCGGCGATCGTCTCGACGACGAACTCGTCGACCGCGTTGAAGATTCCCTCGTCCATCAGCGACGATCTTGACGGAAGCGGCGCAGCCGCAGCGAGCTGGCGACGACCGAGACGCTGGAGAGCGCCATCGCGGCGCCGGCGATCACCGGGTTGAGCAGGCCGGCGGCGGCCAGGGGCAGCGCCGCGACGTTGTAGCCGAAGGCCCAGGCGAGGTTCTGCCGAATCGTCCGCAGGGTCGCCCGCGAGAGCCGGATCGCGTCGGCCGCGGCGCGCAGGTCGCCGGATACCAGGGTCAGGTCGGAGGCCTCGATCGCGACGTCGGTGCCGGTCCCGATCGCCAGGCCGAGGTCGGCGAGCGCCAGCGCCGGGGCGTCGTTGACGCCGTCGCCGACCATCGCCACCACCCGGCCCTCGCCCCGCAGGCGGCGGATCGCCTCGGCCTTCTCGGCCGGCAGCACCTCGGCGATCACCTCCTCGATCCCGACCTCGGCGGCGACCGCGCGGGCGGTCGCCTCGTTGTCGCCGGTCAACAGCAGCGGGCGGATCCCCAGCTCCTTCAATGCCGCGACCGCCTCGGCGGAGCTCGGCTTGACCGTGTCGGCGACGACGAGGACGGCGCGCACAGCTCCGTCCCAGGCGACGAAGACCGGGGTCGCGCCGCCCGATTCGGCGGCGGCTCGCGCGGTCGCCAGCTCCGCCGGGATCTCGAGGCTCCACTCCGCCATCAGCGAGGCGCGGCCGACCTGGACGCCGTGGCCGTCGACCACGCCCTCCACGCCGAGCCCCTCGCGGTTGCCGAAACCCTCGACCGGCGGCAGCTGGAGGCCCTCGGCCCGCGCCGCGGCGGCGACCGCGCGAGCGATCGGGTGCTCCGAAGCGTCCTCCAGCGCTCCCGCCAGTCGCAGCACCTGCCGCTCCCTTTGCCTTTGGTCGCCCTCTGGGCTGCCAAAGGCATGCGGCAGCGCCACTTCGGTCAGCTCCATCCGGCCCGTGGTCACGGTGCCGGTCTTGTCGAGGACGATCGTGTCGATCCGGCGGCTCGACTCCAGAACCTCCGGGCCCCTGATCAGCAGGCCGAGCTGGGCGCCGCGCCCGGTCCCGACCAGCAGCGCGGTCGGGGTCGCCAGCCCGAGCGCGCAGGGGCAGGCGATGATCAGCACCGCGACCGCGGCGGTGAAGGCGAAGGAAGCGCTCTCCCCCGCGCCCAGCCAGAAGCCGAGCGTCGCGGCCGAGAGGCCGATGACGACGGGGACGAAGACGCCGGAGATGCGATCGGCGAGGCGCTGCACCGGCGCCTTCCCGTTCTGGGCGTCGGTGACGAGGCGGGCGATCTGGGCGAGCGCGGTGTCGGCGCCGACCCGGGTCGCGCGGACGACCAGGCGGCCGCCGGCGTTGACGCTCGCCCCCGCCACCTCCTCGCCCGGCCCGACCTCGACCGGGACCGACTCGCCGGTCAGCAGCGACTGGTCGATCGCCGAGCGGCCCTCCTCGACCACCCCGTCGGTGGCGACCTTCTCGCCGGGACGGACCAGGAAGCGGTCGCCGACCGCGAGCCGCTCGATCGGCACCCGTCGCTCGCGGCCCTCCGCGTCGAGCACCGAGACCTCCTTGGCGCCGAGCTCGAGCAGCGCCCGCAGCGCCGCGCCGGCGCGGCGCTTGGCCCGCGCCTCGAAGTAGCGCCCGGCGAGGATGAAGGTGGTGACGACGGCCGCGGTCTCGAGGTAGATCTCGCTGTCGCCGCCGCTGCCGTCGGGCAGCAGCTTGAACTCCATCGTCATCCCGGTGACCCCGGCGTCGCCGATGAACAGCGCGTAGAGCGACCAGCCCCAGGCCGCAAGCACGCCGAGCGAGATCAGCGTGTCCATCGTCGCGGTGGCGTGCTTGAGGTTGGTCCAGGCGGCGCGGTGAAACGGCCAGGCGCCCCAGAGCACGACCGGGGTGGCGAGCTGCAGCGCCAGCCACTGCCAGTTGTCGAACTGGAAGGCCGGGACCATCGAGAGCACCAGGACCGGCAGGCTGAGCGCGGCGCTGACGACAAGCCGTTGGCGCAGCGGGGCCGTCTCGTCCGTCTCCTCCCCACCCGTCTCCTCCGTGTCCGGCGGCGCCGGCAGAGAGGCCTCGTAGCCCGCCTCGGCGACGGTCTCGACCAGGGCCCGCGGCTCGATTACGGCCGGGTCGTACTCGACCGCCGCCACCTCGGTCGCGTAGTTGACCGTGGCGCTGACCCCGTCGAGCTCGTTCAGCTTGCGCTCGACCCGGTTCGCGCAGGAGGCGCAGGTCATGCCGCTGATCGGGAGTTCGACCGCGGCCGGCATCAGCGCACCTCCTCGGTGAAGGCGACGGTCTGCAGCTCGCCGTCGACGACGAACTGGAGGAAGAGGCGGTAGCGGCCGGCGGTCGGGAAGGTGGCCTCGAACTCGACCGACCCGTCCTCGCCGCCGTCCCCGGTCGGATGCACGTGGAGGAAGGCGAGATCGCCCTCGCGCAGGGCGACCAGGTGGCCGCCGGCGCCGAGGTAGGGCTCCAGGGGGGCGGCCTCACCGGCCCGGGTGACCGAGAAGCGCAGGCTCGCCTCGTCGCCCGCATGGGAATCGCCTGCCCGCAGATCGACCGCGTAGCCGCCGGGCTCGCCGAGCGCCCGGGTGGCCGGAGCCGGCAGGGCGCGCAGGTCGGCCTCGCCGTCGACCCGCAGGTCGTCGGCCAGGGTCACCGCCTCGCCCCCGTGCGAGAAGTCGGCGAAGACCCGGTAGGTGCCGGCCTCGGCGAGCCGCAGCGGCACGCTCCAGGTGCCGTCGGCCGCCATCTCCGGGTGCAGGTGCTGGAAGCCGGTGAGGTCACGGCGGACCACGATCACGTGCATCCGCTTCGTGTGGGTGAGGTCGAACTCGGTGATCGGCCGGCCGCTCTCGCCGACGATCTGGAAGGTCAGCCGCTCGGTGGCGCCGCGGGCGAGCTCGGGGTCGGCGACCTGGAGCCGCAACCCGTTCTCGGCGACGCCGAGCCCGCGCACCGGGTGCGCCTCGTGCGCGCCCTCCATCGCGTCCATCCCACCCATGTGCTCGGCGGCGGGCTCCGCGCTCGCGCCCGGCGCCGCGACGTCGGCCTGCTTGCCGACCGCGAAGGCGGCGAGGGCCAGGGCCAGGAGGCCGATGGAGAAGATCGCAAGACGGGCCGGTGCGCTCATGGGAGATACGCTAGCATACCCCCTAGGGGTATCAACAACCGAGAGAGGACAGGCCGATGCCAGCCAGCGAGAAGGACGAGAGCACCCCCACCCGCGGCTACACCGCTTCCAAGGAGCAGCTGTTGAAGCGGCTGCGCCGGGTTGAGGGCCAGGTGCGCGGGATCGAGGGGATGGTCGAGGAGGACCGCTACTGCATCGACGTCCTCACCCAGATCTCCGCCGTGCAGGCGGCGCTCGACAAGGTCGCGCTCGGACTGCTCGACGAGCACGCCCGCCATTGCGTGATCGGTGCCGAGGGCAGGTTGCAGGCCGACCGCACCGACGAGCTGATGGGCGCCGTCGGGCGGCTGATGCGGCGGGGCTGATGTACCTCAACCGGCTCTCGCTCAGCGCCACCGTCCACTGCCTGACCGGCTGCGCGATCGGCGAGGTGCTGGGCCTCGCCCTGGCGACCTGGTGGGGCTGGGACGACGTCGCCTCGATCGCCCTCGCCGTCGCCCTCGCCTTCTTCTTCGGCTACCTGCTGACCAGCCTGCCGCTGTTGCGCTCCGGCCTTGGAGCACGCCAGGTTGCGCCGCTCGCCTTCGCCTCCGACACCGCCTCGATCGCGACGATGGAGGTGGTCGACAACCTGATCATGGTCCTCGTGCCCGGCGCGATGGCGGCCGGCCTCGGCGACCCGCTCTTCTGGGGCGCCCTCGCGGTCGCCCTGCTCGTCGCCGGCGCCGTCGCCTGGCCGCTCAACGGCTGGCTGATCGCCCGCGGCAAGGGCCACGCCGTGGTCCACGGCGCCCACCAGGACCACGCCCACTGAGTTGGGTGCTCAGCGCGGCAGGCGCTGGGTCAACGTCACGACCTGCTGGAAGGTCGGCCGGTTCTGGAACGGGAAGGGACCGAGTTCGATCCCGCCGGTCACGGTCGGCCGGTTCTGGTCGAAGCAGGACGGCTGCGGGTTCGAGGCGCACTTGCCGTTGCCGCCGCCGTAGAGCTGAGCCGGGGTCACCGCCAGCGCCTGGGTCAGGGTCTTCTGCAGCAGCGCCCGGCACTTCTTCTTGTCGCCGCCGCCGCAGTACTTGCGGCTGAGGGCTCCGCGCGGCTTCTTCTCGAAGATGTTCCGCAGGTCCTTGGAGACGTAGCCCCACCAGCCGTCGTAGAAGGCCGGTGCGTCGGGTGAGCCGCCGACCGCGTCGCCGATCTGCAGCATCCCCTCGAGCCGTTCGAACGCCTTCGCGCCGAGCGCCGGCCTGAACTGGGCCTGAACCAGCTTCGGCCACCAGGCGTCGATCAGCTGGATCGCCGGGGTTTCCTCGTCGATCCCGTCGCGGTCGAGGTCGCGGCGGTGGGCGCCGGCCTTGTTCCAGGCGCGCAGGGTCGCAACCGCGCTCTTCAGCTTCGCCGACTGCGGCGAGCCGACCGCCTTCAGCAGCAGCGGCAGCAGGCGATAGCCGCGCAGGTCCTGGGTCGCGGCTTCGTCCATCGCCGAGACCAGCTGGGAGATCGTCATCTTCTTGCCGCCCTTGGTCGCCGCCTTCACCTTGTCGGCGATCATCTGCGAGCGCTGCAGGGGCCCGTAGCCGTAGTTGTCGTCGGCCGCCGCCCATTCCGGCGCCTGCTTGTTGTTCCAGGAGACCAGGTAGTCGGGGTTGACCTGCTGCGGATGTTTCGCGAACGGCAGGTAGGCGGCCGTCTGGGTCGCCGGCTTGAAGCCCTTCCAGTCGAACCTGCCCGTGCCCATCACCGGGAAGTCCGGCGAGGTGCCCTTGGCCCGCTGTGGGTAGGCGCCCGAGAGCGCGTAGGCGATGTCTTCGGAGTCGACGTAGGCCCAGTTGAAGCTGAAGTTGATGTTCGAGACGGCCTGTTTGAAGCCGGGGACGCCGGTGACGACGCCCGGTTCGTTCAGCTGCCCGAACCCGACCACCGAGTCGGCCTCGTGGAAGTAGGTGCTGCGCTGTTTGACGTAGGCGACCTTCTTCCCGTTCACCTTGGCCCGGGCGAAGACGACTCCGTGGACGGTCCGATAGGCGACCAGGGTCTGGGAGCCGGCCGCGGTCGTGTCGATCGCGTTCGGCGTCCAGCTCTCGGTCTTTTCGAGCTTTTCCATCGCCAGGCACTTGCCCTTGTAGAGGTAGTGGAAGTTGTCCTCGCAGAGCACCTCGGCGAAGGTGTCGACGTTGTCGGAGCCGGCGCTGGTCGCGCTCCACGCGTAGTCGCGGCCGTGGCCGAGCTGGACGTAGAGGTTGACGCCGGCGAAGGAGGCGCCACGCGCGTCGATCCCCGGCCCGTGCAGATCCTCCTCCATGAGGATCTGGGGGACGAAGTAGCCGACCTGCGGCCCCATCACCGCGATCGGGTGTCCCGTCGCCGATTTCTTCGCCGAGACGAGCTCCCAGTTGGAGGCGTGCCCGGCCGACTGGATCGCCTTCTGCAGGCGCGCGCCGAGGCTTTCCGGGTTGCCGGGAACCGCGCTCGCGGAGGCGCCCGCGGTGGTCGAGACGAAGCGGACCGTGTTCTTGTCCGGCAGCGCCAGTCCCTTGGAGGCGAAGGCGCTGCGGGTCTCGTAGGGGAACTTCTTGGCGATCGTGGTCGGCGCCTCGGGGTCGTTCTTGGCACGGAACCCGAGCCAGGCCTTGCGCCCGGCCTTCTTGCCCATCCTGTCGACGAACGCCTGCATCGTCAGGGCGGAGCTCAGCTCGTTGCCGCCGCCCTTGCCGAAGATGCCGCCGACCAGCGAGGCGATCGCGATCACGTCGGTCACCTTGAACGGTTCCAGGGTCTTGCCGAGCAGCGTGTACTCGCCGGGCATCAGCGCCGGGTTGAGCTTGGCGGCGGCGATGTAGGCGTTGATGCCTTCGACGTAGGCGGTCACGTCGGCGATCGCCTGGGCGCCGGCGGCGCCGTATTCCTGCGGCATCTGCGCCACCTGTTTTTCGAAGTCGGCTTCGGTGTAGGGAGCGAAGCTCCACTGGCCGGCGTCGGCTTCGGCGTTGGAGCCGCCGAGGAAGGAGGCGAGTTCGGCGCGGCCGGTGTGGCGCAGCACGTCCATCAGGAAGAGCCGGTCGGCGGCGCCCGCGTAACCGGCCCCGAACATCGTGTCGGCCCGGGTGTCGCCGTAGATGTGCGGCACGCCGTAGGCGGAGTCGCGCTGGATCGTCACGCCCGGGCGCGGTTCGATCGTCGATTCGAGCCCGCCGGCGGGGACGCCGAAGGTCGCGTCCTTGAAGTAGCTGGGGATCTGGTCGTCGGTCAGCGTCGGGCTGGCGTAGACGAGATTTTCGTAGAGGGCCTGCTGGTCGGCGAAGTGCGGCGGCAGCGGTTTGCTCGGGCTTTTGCTTTTGATGATGTCGAGCGTCGTCCCGAGCCCGTTCTCCCCCGGGGGAAGCACGTTGCGGAAGCCACCGGCGTCGTTGGCACCATAGGGCGAAGGCGCCGCAGCAGCCATTGGGGCGAAGCTGGCCAAAGCTAGGATCGACAGGATCACGGGCAGCGCTGCGCGCTTGCAAACTCGACTAAGCAAGAACCTCTCCTTTTCCCTAAGCGGCGCCCCCACCGCTTGGGAAGACACTAACCGATCGAGTTGGCCGGCTAGCCGAACGCTGCTTCAAACGAAACCGTCCCTAGTCAGCTCGGTCGAGCGAAGCCGCGCACTTCCCTCCCACCCCGGGCGCCCCCACCGGCTGCGGAGACAGCTGACTCACCCTGGAGCAGTCTGCAATCTGGAACGGCGCTTTCGAGTGGTTGCGGCGGGTGAGGCACCCTCCGAACGTTTTCCGCAACTTTGCCGCTGCGGCAGCGCGGACGACTGACCCCGTAGCTCAAAGGATGCGAGAGAGGAGGGTGCCTCACCCGCCGCCCCGCTCCAAGGGCCGATCCTCAGATCACTCGTGCCAGGGGGTGAGGATGCGGGGGCCGTCGGCGGTGACGGCGACCGTGAACTCGAAGTGGGCGGCGAGCGAGCCGTCCTCGGAGAAGACCGACCAGCCGTCGTCGCCCATGCGGACCAGGGGCCCGCGGGCGTTGACCATCGGCTCGATCGCCAGCACCATGCCCTCCTCGAGCTCCGGACCCTTGCCGGGGTCGCCGAAGTTCGGCACCTGCGGCTCCTCGTGCATCTCACGGCCGATCCCGTGGCCGACCAGGGTGCGGATGATCGAGAGGCCTTCGGCCTCGACCGAGCGCTGGATCGCGGAGGAGACGTCGCCGAGGTGGTTGCCGGCGACCATCTGCTCGACCCCGGCGAACAGCGATGCCTGGGTGACGTCGAGCAGCTTGCGGGCGCCGCGGTCGATCGGGCCGATCGGCACGGTCATCGCCGCGTCGGAGACCCAGCCGTCCTTGATCACGCCGACGTCGATCGAGAGGATGTCGCCGCGCTGCAGCTCGTAGGGTCCCGGGATCCCGTGGACGACCATCGAGTTGGGCGAAACGCAGATCGAGCCCGGGAAGCCGCGATAGCCCTTGAAGGCCGGGACCGCGTCCTGGGAGCGGATGAACTTCTCCGCCGCCTGGTCGAGCTCCTCGGTGGTGACCCCCGCTCGCGCTTTCGCGGCGAGCATCTTCAGGCAGCGGACGAGAATGTCGCCCGAGGCGGCCATCAGGTCGATCTGCTCAGGAGTCTTGCGTTCGATCATCCGGTACATGCTTCGTCCTTCCCACCCGGGTGGCAGCGCTAAACCGTCTCGTCCTGCTCGAGCCGCATCGTCGCCAGGGTGCGGCGGATCTCCTCGCCAACCTCGTTCGGCGCCAGCTCGCCGTCGATCCGGCGCAGCACGCTGCGCCGGTCGTAGTAGTCGACCAGCGGCTCGGTCTTCTCGTGGTAGGTCTCGAGCCGCTTGCGGATCACGTCGGGCTTGTCGTCGTCGCGGGTGACCAGCTCGGAGCCGTCGATGTCGCAGACGCCCTCCTGCTTGGGCGGGTTGAAGTCGACGTGGAAGACGTGGCCGTTCTCGACGCAGGTGCGGCGGCCGCCCAGCCGGCGCACGACCTCCTCGTCGGAGACGTCGATCAGCAGCACCGCGCTCAGCGCGCGGCCGAGCTCCTCGAGCTTGGCGTCGAGCGCCTCGGCCTGGGGCGTGGTCCGCGGGAAGCCGTCGAGCAGGAAGCCGTCGCGGGCCGCCGCGGAGTCGAGCGCCTCGGCGATCACGCCGACGATCACCTCGTCGGGGACCAGGTCGCCCGCGTCCATGTACCCCTTGGCGGTGCGGCCGAGCTCGGTCTCGTCGCGAACCGCGGCGCGGAGGATGTCGCCGGTCGCGTAGTAGGGGAGCCGCAGGTCTTCCTGCAGGCGCTCGCCCTGGGTGCCCTTTCCGGACCCGGGGGGACCGAGGAGGACGAGGTTCAACTCAGCCATCCCGGCAGCCTAGTGCAGGGCGCCGAAAAACGGCCGGCTATTTGAGGAAGCCCTCGTAGTTCCGCATCATCAGCTGCGCCTCGAGCTGCTTGACCGTGTCGAGCGCGACGCCGACGACGATCAGGATCGAGGTGCCGCCGAAGTAGAAGCCGGCCGAGGTCTGGCTGATCAGAATCGTCGGCAGAGCCGCCACCGCGCCTAGGTAGAGCGCACCGGGGAAGGTGAGGCGGGAGAGGATGCGGTCGAGGTACTCGGCGGTCGGCCGCCCCGGACGCACGCCGGGGATGAAGCCGCCGTATTTCTTCAGGTTGTCCGCCTGGTCGACCGGGTTGAAGGTGACCGCGGTGTAGAAATAGGTGAAGACGATGATGAAGAAGACCTCGCCGACCACGTAGGCCCAGCCGTTGGGTTCGAAGAAGGCGGCGAAGTCGAGCGCGGCGGGGGTGTTGAGCAGCTGCCCGATGGTTGGCGGGAAGGCCATGATCGAGGCGGCGAAGATGACCGGGATGACGCCGGCCATGTTGACCCGCAAGGGCAGATAGGTCGAGCCGCCCGAGGTCATTTTGCGGCCGACAACGCGTTTCGCGTACTGGACCGGGATCCGCCGCTGACCCTCCTGGACGAAGACGATCGCGACGACCACCGCGAGCGCGATGAAGGGCATCATCACCACGAAGACCTGGTCGGGGCTGTTCCACCATTTTTCGATCCCGCCGGGCAGGCCGGAGACGATCGAGGCGAAGATCATCAGCGAGATCCCGTTGCCGATCCCGCGCTGGGTTATGAGCTCGCCCATCCACATCAGCAGGGTGCAGCCGGCGGTCAGGGCGATCACGATCAACATCACCTTCGGGAAGGTGAGCTGGCCGAGCACGCTGACCCCCGCTTCGCTGCCGAAGGAACGGAAGAGGAAGACGTAGCCGAGCGACTGCATGAAGGCCAGGCCGACGGTCAGGTAGCGCGTGTACTGGGTGATCTTCTGCTGCCCGACCTCGCCTTCTTTCTGCAGGCGCTCCAGCGAGGGCACGACCACGGTCAGCAGCTGGAGGATGATCGAGGCCGTGATGTAGGGCATGATCCCCAGCGCGAAGAGGCTGAGGCGCGAGAGGCTGCCGCCCGAGAAGGTGTTGAGGAAGCCGAGGATTCCAGAGCCGCTGAAGTTGTTCTCGATTTCGTTGAGAGCGTCGATGTTCACCCCGGGAGCCGGGATGTAGGCGCCCAATCGGTACAGCGCCAGGATCGCCGCGGTGAAGGCGAGTTTCTTGCGAATGTCGGCAACGCTAAAAGCGTTGGCAATAGTTCTGAGCATTACGGCTCCGGAGTGTGACAGGAACCGCCGGCCGCCTCAATCTGCTCCTTGGCGGCCGCGCTGAATGCGTGCGCGTGAACTACGAGCTTCTTCGTGATCTCGCCGCGGGCGAGGATCTTCACCGGGTCCTTGCCCTTGGCGAGGCCCTTCTCCCGCAGCGTCTCCAGGTTCACCTCGGCGCCGGCGTCGAACCGCGACTCGAGGTCGGCGAGGTTGACCGGTTGCGTTTTCGTGCGGAAGTTCTCGAACGGCATCGACTTCTTCATGTGCGGGCCGCGCAGCTTTCGCATCCGCATGTGAATCGGGTTCTGGCCGCCTTCGTAGCCAGCCTTGCGCTTCGCGCCCGCGCGCGAGCCGGCGCCCTTGTGGCCACGGCCGGAAGTCTTGCCGAGACCGCTGCCCTCGCCGCGGCCAATCCGCTTGCGGGGCCGTTTCGAGCCGGGCTTCGGCTTCAGGTTGTGGAGACCGATCTCCTCGCTGCGGGGCGTCTCGGCCATCAGGAGACCTCGACCAGGTGCGAGACGATCTTCAGCTGGCCCTGCAGCTGCGGGCTGTCTTTACGCTCGACCGACTTGCCGATCCGGCCCAGCCCGAGTGCCTTCAGCGTCGCTTTCTGCTTCGGGTTGGTCCCGTTCGGGGACTTGACCTGCGAAATCTTCACGGCGCTCACGACTGCGCCTCCTCGGCGGGAGCCGCATCCTCGGTCGCAGCGTCCTCAGCCTGAGCCTCCTCCGCGGGAACCGCCTCGGCTGAAGGTGCGGCATCTTCCGCGGCCGCGACCTCGGGCTGGCCCGCGGCCTCGGCCTCCGCGGCCGGAACCTCGTCAGCCGGCGCCTCGGGAGCAGCGGGGGACTCCTCGGCGACCGGCTCGGTCGCGATCGCCTCGACGTGCTCGGCCGCGGCGGGTTTCCCGTTCGAAAGCCCGAGCACCTCGGAGACGGTCAGCCCGCGCAGCTCCGCGACCTCCTCCGGGCGACGCAGGCGGATCAGCCCGTCCATGGTCGCCTTCACGAGGTTGATCGGGTTCTGGGTGCCGATCGACTTGGTCAGCACGTCGCGCACGCCACCGAGCTCCAGCACGGCGCGGACGCCGCCGCCGGCGATCACGCCGGTACCGGGGCTGGCCGGGCGCAGGACGACGTGCCCGGCGCCGAAGCGACCGATGATCCGGTGGGTGATCGTCTGCCCGTATTTGGGCACGCGAATCAAGTTCTTGCGGGCGTCCTCGACGCCCTTCTGGATCGCCAGCGGGACCTCGCGGGCCTTGCCGTAGCCGATCCCCACGACACCCTCCTCGTCGCCGACGGCGACGAGCGCGGTGAAGGAGAAGCGGCGACCGCCCTTGACCACCTTGGCGACGCGGTTGATCTCGATCACCCGCTCCTGCAGGTCGAGCCCGCGCGGGCTGACCGTCTCGACGTTCTTGGAATCCATTCCCTTCATGGCAGCGGCCAACCGTAGCGAAACGGCTTAGAAGGCCAACCCTCCCTCGCGCGCACCGTCGGCCAGCGCCTTGACGCGGCCGTGGTACTGGTAGCCGCCACGGTCGAATACACAGGTCTCCACGCCGGCGGCCTTGCCGCGCTCGGCGAGCAGTTCCCCAGCCTTCTTTGCCTGCTCAGTGGCGGTGAGCTTGCGCAGATCGGGCTCGATCCAGTTGACCGCGGCCACGGTGTGACCCTTGGTGTCGTCGATGAGCTGGGCGAAGACGCCGCGGTTGGAGCGGTAAACAGAAAGACGCGGGCGCTCGGCCGTGCCGGTGACCCGGGCGCGGACGCGGCGGCGCCGTTTGAGCCGGCGCTCGCGATTCGTAAGAACGGTCATGCGCGCTTACCCACCTTGCGCAGCACTTGCTCGCCCTTGTAGCGGATGCCCTTGCCCTTGTAGGGCTCCGGCTTGCGGCGCTTGCGGATGTCCGCGGCGACCTGGCCGACGAGCTGCTTGTCGATGCCCTTGACGATCACTTCGGTCGGCTGCGGGACCTCGAACTCGATCCCCTCCGGGGCCTCGATCGAGACCGGGTGCGAGTAGCCGAGCGCCAGCTCCAGGTTCTTGCCTTTGAGCGCGGCGCGGTAGCCGACGCCCTGGATCTCCAGGTTCTTCTGGAAGCCGTCGGTGACCCCCTCGACCATGTTCGCGATCAAGCTGCGGGTCAGCCCGTGCAGGGCGCGGTGCTCGCCGCGATCGGTCGGGCGGGAGACCGTGACGAGCCCGTCGGCCTGCTCGACGGTCATGTCGGTCGAGTAGAACTGGCTGAGTTCCCCCTTCGGGCCCTTGACGGCGACGTTGCCAGGGGCAATCTCGACCGTGACGGCCTCGGGAACGGGGACGGGTTTTCTTCCGATTCTGCTCATTTGCTCACCAGACGTAGGCGACGACCTCGCCACCGACACCCTTGGCGCGGGCTTCGTGGCCGGTCATCACACCGGTGGAGGTGCTGACGATCGCGGTCCCGGTGCCGCCGAAGACGCGCGGCACGTGTTTGTGGTCGACGTAGCGACGCCGGCCGGGTCGGGAGACCCTTTCGATGCCAAGGATGACAGGACGGCGGTCCTCGGTGTACTTGAGGCGCACGTTGATCGTCTCGCCAACCCGGGCGGGCTTTTTGTGGAAGTCGGTGATGTAGCCCTGCTCCTTGAGGATCCGCGAAACCTCCATCTTCAGGCCCGAGGCGGGAATCTCCACCTCGTCGTGCCCGGCGCGGATCGCGTTGCGGATGCGGGTCAGGTAATCGGCGATTGGATCGGTGTGCATGGTCCTACCAGCTCGACTTGGTCATTCCGGGGATGTACCCCTCGTGGGCGGCCTCGCGCAGGCAGATCCGGCAGAGGCCGAACTTGCGGTAGTAGGCGCGCGGGCGACCGCAGCGGCGACAGCGGTTGTAGCTGCGCGATTTGTACTTTGCTTTGCGGCCCTGGCGGACCTTCTGGGAAGTCTTAGCCATCTGAATTCTCCTCGGACCCGCCCTCGGCGGATCCCTCGTCGGCACCCTCGGCACCCTCGCCCTCCTCGCCCTCGTCCGTCTCCGGCTTGGCGTAGGCCTCGGGGTTCTCCTCTTTGAGCTGCTCCAGCGCTTTCTGCTCGACCTCGGCCTTCAGCCGGGCCTCCTCTTTGCGCTGCTCCTCTTCTTCCTCGGCTTTGCGCGCTTCGCGCTCCTCCTGGCCGGGACGACCCTCCTGGGCGAACGGCATGCCCAGCGCCAGCAGCAGCTCGAAAGCCTCGAGGTCGGTCTTCGCCGAGGTCGTGATCGTGACGTCGAGGCCGCGCACCACGTCGACCGAGTCGTAGTCGATTTCCGGGAAGATCAGCTGCTCTTTGACGCCCATCGAGTAGTTGCCGCGGCCGTCGAAGGAGCGCGGGTTGAGGCCGCGGAAGTCGCGGATCCGCGGCACCGCGATCGAGGTGAGGCGATCGAGGAACTCCCACATGCGGGCGCGGCGCAGGGTCGCGGAGACGCCGACCGGCATCCCCTCGCGCAGCTTGAACGAGGCGACCGACTTGCGGGCGCGGCGCACGTTCGGGTGCTGGCCGGCGATCGTCGCCAGCTGCTCCTGCGCGGCTTCGAAAGAGCGTTTGTCCTGTTTCTCGGTGCCGAGGCCCATGTTCAGCGTGATCTTGATCAGGCGCGGGGCATCCATCGGCGTCGAGTAGCCGAATTTGCGCGTCAGCTCGGGCAGGATCTCCTGCTCGTATTTGTCGCGCAGGCGCGGCGGCGGCGCGGCCTGCTGGGTCGGCTCCACGGTTCCAGCCTCCATCAGTCCACCGCCTCCCCGGTGCGCTTCGCGTAGCGCACGCGCTTGCCGCCGGCGTCACGACGGACGCCGATCCGGGTCGGTTTGTTGTCTTTGGGGTCGAGCAGCATCACGTTGGAGACGTGAACCGGCCCCTCCTTTTCGATGATGCCGCCGGCCTGGGCGTTTTTCAGATCGCCCTGGGAGCGCGGCCGTTCAGCCCGCTTGACCATGTTCAGGCCCTCGACGAAGACGCGCTGCTTTTTCGGGTCGGTGCGGACGACGCGGCCGGTCTTGCCGGCGTCCTTGCCGGCGGTGATGACGACCTGGTCGTCGGTCTTGATCCGCATCCCCTTCATCAGAGGACCTCGGGTGCCAGCGAGATGATTTTCATGAAGTTGCGATCGCGCAGTTCGCGCGCCACCGGGCCGAAGATGCGGGTGCCGCGCGGGTTGTTGCTGGCCGGGTCGATCAGCACGGCGGCGTTCTCGTCGAAGGAGATGTAGGTGCCGTCAGGGCGGCTGAGCGGCTTGCGGGTGCGCACGACGACCGCCTGCACGACCTCGCCCTTGCGGACGCCGCCCTGCGGGCTGGCCGATTTGACGGTGGCGGTGATCACGTCGCCGACACTCGCATAGCGGCGGTGCGAGCCGCCCTTGACGCGGATGCAGAGGATCTCGCGGGCGCCGGAGTTGTCGGCGACCTTCAGTCTGGACTCTTGCTGGATCACTTCGCCTTCTCCAGGATCCCGACCAGGCGCCAACGCTTGGTCTTCGACAGCGGCCGCGTCTCGACGACCTGGACCACGTCGCCCTCGCCGGCCTCGTTGCGCTCGTCGTGAGCGTGCAGGGTGCGCGAGCGGCGGACGATCTTCTCGTAAGTCGGGTGGCGGCGGGCGATGTCGATCCGGACCGTGATCGACTTGTCGCCTTTGTTGGAGACGACAATGCCCTGACGGAGCTTGGCGGCGTTGGCCTCGCGCTCGGCCACCGGGGTACCGGTGCCCGAACCGTCGCGCTTGGCTTTCTCCGCGGCTCGTTCTTTGCGCCGTTCGGCGGCCTTGTGGGCGCGGTGCTCGGCGCGCTTGGCGGCCCGCTCCTCCGGGCTCAGCTGCGGGCCGGCCTCGTGCGGGCGGCGCGAGCGCTGCAGGCGGCGGCGCTCCTTCCAGGGAAGATCGTCCTCTGGGTTCGGCTCCGCCGGCGCCTCTTCGGCGGCAGGGGCGGGCGCCTCCGCGGGAGCGTCTGCCTCGGCGGCAGGTGCCTCCTCAGCCGGAGCCTCCTCGACAGGGGTCTCCTCCACCGGGGTCTCCTCGGCGGCGGGAGCCTCCTCGACCTCAGCCTGGGGCTCGTCCTGCTCGGTGCTCTCGTCTTTTTTGGTCTCGTCGTCGCTCATGCTTTGCGGGTCTCTTTCTCGACATCAATACCTCGGGCCCTCGCCACAGTCAGCAGTCGAGCGATGTCTCGCTTGGCGACTCGGAGGCGGGACGTGTTCTCGAGCTCGCCGGTGGCGTGGCGAAAGCGGAGGTTGAAGGCCTCCTGCTTGGCGTCGACCAGTTTCGACACCAGCTCGTCGTCTTTCAGGTTATGCACCTCGGACGCTTTCATCAGCCCTCGATGCCCTCTCGTTTGACGAATTTCGTTTTCACGGGAAGCTTGTGACCGGCGAGGCGCAGCGCTTCGCGCGCCAGCTCCTCGGGCACGCCGGCGAGCTCGAACATCACCTTGCCGGGCTTGACCACGGCGACCCAGCCCTCGGGATTGCCCTTGCCGGAGCCCATCCGCGTCTCGGCGGGCTTCTTCGTGTACGGCTTGTCCGGGAAGACGTTGATCCAGACCTTGCCGCCACGTTTGATCTTGCGGGTCATCGCGATACGAGCGGCCTCGATCTGGCGGTTGGTGATCCAGCCGCGCTCGACTGCCTTGATCCCGTACTCGCCGAAGGCGACGGTGCTGCCGCCCTTGGTGTAGCCGCGCATGCGGCCACGAAACTGTTTGCGGTGCTTGACCCGTTTCGGCATCAACATCAGCGACCACCTCCACGCTGACCGCCACGGCCGCCGCCGCCGCCGGGGCCGCGTCCGCCGCCGCCGCCGCGACCACCGCGATCGCCGCCGGGGCCGCGTCCGCCGCCGGGACCACGCCCGCCGCCGCCACGCCCACGGTCGCGGTCGCCACCGGGCCCGCGGCCACCGCGGTCACGGCCGCCGCCGGCCGGGGGCTCGTCGGTCGAAGCGAGATCGGAACGGAAGCCCTCGGGCATCACCTCGCCCTTGTTGATCCAGCATTTGACGCCGATCCGGCCGGTCGTCGTGCGAGCCTCGAAGAAGCCGTAGTCGATGTCGGCGCGCAGCGTGTGCAGCGGCACGCGACCGTCGGAATACTGTTCGGTCCGCGCCATCTCGGCACCGCCGAGGCGGCCGGAGACCTGGACCTTGACGCCCTTGGCGCCGGAGCGCATCGCCGAGGTCAGGGCGCGTTTCATCGCCCGCCGGAAGGCGACCCGGTTCTGCAGCTGCTCGGCGATCGACTGGGCGACCAGCTTGGCGTCGAGCTCGGGCCGCTTGACCTCGCGGATGTTGACTTTCACCGGGCTGCCGGTGAGCTTGTGCAGCTCCTTGCGGAGGGCGTCGACTTCACTGCCCGACTTGCCGATCACGATGCCGGGGCGGGCGGTGTGGATGTCGACCGCGACCTCGCCGCGACGCTCGATCGTGATGTCCGAGAGGCCGGCGTGGGAAAGCTTTTTGGTGATGTGGTCCCGGATCTGCAGGTCTTCCTGGAGCACGTCGGCGAAGTTTTTCTCCTCGTACCAGGTGGACTTCCAGTCGTGGATGTAGCCGACGCGGAACCCCTCGGGGTGGATCTTCTGTCCCATTGCTAGTTCCTCAGTCTTCCGCGGGGGTCAGAGCCACGGCGATGTGGCTCGTTCGCTTGTGGATCGGCGTCGCCCGGCCCTGCGCTCGGGGGCGGAACCGCTTGAGGGTCGGGCCCTCGTCGACCGTGATCGAGGTGATCAGCATCTCGTCACCGACCAGGTCGTGGTTGTTCTCCGCGTTGGCAGCGGCGGAGTCGATCAGCTTGTGGATGTCCTCGGCGGCGCCGCGCGGGGAGAACTGCAGCAGGGCGCGCGCCTTTTCGATGTGCAGGCCGCGGACCTGGTCGGCGATCAGGCGCGCCTTGCGCGGGGCGATCCGCACGTAGCGGGCGCTGGCCCGGACCACCGGGGGCGCGACAGGTGCTTTTTTGACCTGGGTCGGCGCGGCTTTCTTGGCCGCGGCTTTCTCGGCTTTCGGCGCGGCGTCTTTTTTCTCGCCTTTGGCTTTCGCCTCTTTTTTGGCCGGCTCTTTCGCTTTCGCGTCTTTGCCTTTGGCCTCTTTGGAAGCTTTTTTGGCCGGCGCTTTTTTGGCCTGGTCTTTTTTGGCAGCGGTTTTCGCCGGTTTTTTCTCGGCTTTGGCCGATTTCGCCTCTTTGGCTTTCGGCTCTTTTTTGGCTGCCGGTTTTTTGGCCGCCGGCGCTTTCGCGTCTTTTTTGTCTTTTTTCTCGTCGGCCATGGATTAGTCCCTACCGCCGTGCGAGCGGAAGGTCCGGGTGGGAGCGAACTCGCCGAGCTTGTGCCCGACCATCGACTCGGAGATGAAGACCGGCACGTGTTTCTTGCCGTCGTGGACGGCGATCGTGTGCCCGACCATCTCGGGGAAGATCGTCGAGGTCCGCGACCAGGTTTTCACCATCTGTTTGTTGTTCGCCTCGTTCAGCGCGGTGATCCGCCCCATCAGGCGCTCTTCGACCCACGGGCCCTTTTTGGTCGAACGGCCCATCAGCGACCACCCTTCTTCTTGCCGCGGCGACGGCCGCGGACGATGTAACGATCGGACTGCTTGCCCTTCTTGCGGGTCCGGTAGCCGAGCGTCGGCTTGCCCCACGGGGTGACCGGGTGGCCACCGGGCGTGTGGTGGGCCTCGCCGCCGCCGTGCGGGTGGTCGACCGGGTTCATCGCGACGCCGCGACTCTGCGGGCGCTTGCCCTTGTGGCGACTGCGACCGGCCTTGCCGACCTTGAGGTTCTGGTGCTCGGCGTTGGAGAGGGTGCCGATCGAGGCGCGGCACTCGGCCCGGACCAGGCGCATCTCCGAGGAGGGCAGACGCAGGGTGACCATCTCACCCTCCTTCGCGACCAGCTGGATCGAGGTGCCGGCGGCGCGGCCGAGCTTGCCGCCCTGGCCCGGGATCAGCTCGACGTTGTGGACGATCGTGCCGGTCGGCATCTGGCCCAGGGCCATCGCGTGGCCGGGTTTGATGTCAGCCTCGGGACCCGATCTGACGATGTCGCCGACCGCCAGCGTCGAGGGCGCGAGGATGTAGTCCTTGTGGCCGTCGGCGTAGTGGAGCAGGGCGATGTAGCAGCTGCGGTTGGGGTCGTACTCGATCGTCGCGACCTTGCCGGGCACGCCGTCCTTGAGCCGTTTGAAGTCGATCTTCCGGTAGCGCCGCTTGGCGCCGCCGCCGCGGTGGCGGGAGGTGACGCGACCGTTGACGTTGCGGCCGCCGGACTTTTTCAGCCCTTCGGTCAGCTTCTTTTCCGGCTCGCTCACGGTCAGCTGCTCACGCAGCGGGTAGGTCGCGAAGCGGCGGCCGGGGCTGGTCGGTTTGGTTTTGCGGTTCGGCATCTTCAGTCTCCTAGGCGGTCTGTCCGCCCTCGAACAGCTCGATCCGTTCGCCCGGTGCGAGCTGGACGATCGCCTTCTTCCAGGCGCGGGTCTTGCCTTTGGTCAGCCCGCGGCGCTTCGGCTTCGAGCGCACCTGGGCGGTCCGCACCTGGGCGACCGTGACCCCGAAAACCTCCTCGACCGCCTGCGCGATCTGGGTCTTGTGGGCGCGGTCGTCGACGCGGAAGGTGTACTTGCCCTCGGCGATCAGCGCGTAGCTCTTCTCGGAGATCACCGGGCGGATCAAGATCGTGCGGGCGTCCATCAGCCGAGCCTCTCCTCGAGCGCCTTCAGCGCGGTCTCGGACAGGACCAGCGAGGCGGCGGCGATCACGTCGGCGACGCCGGTCGCCCCGACCTCGAGCACGTTGACGCGC
Source organism: Solirubrobacterales bacterium (assembly GCA_033856455.1). Lineage (GTDB taxonomy): Bacteria > Actinomycetota > Thermoleophilia > Solirubrobacterales > 70-9 > VAYN01. The sequence goes on from JAWVEZ010000200.1 coordinate 20,807, forward strand.
TCGATGTTGCGGAAGCTCTTCATCGCCCCGACCTCGTCGGCGGTGAGCACGACCAGGGTCGGGCTCTTCGCCGCCCATTTGGCCAGCGCGCCGGCGGCGCCTTTGGTCGACGGCTTCTCGAAGCTCGAAGCGTCGAGGACGGCGACCGAGTCGCGCTCGGCGTGAACCGAGAGGGCCGAGCGCAGGGCGCGGCGGCGTGCTTTGCGGTTGACCTTGACCGTGTAGTGGCGCGGCTTCGGCCCGAAGGTGACGCCACCGCCGTAGCGGCTGGAGACGCCGAGGGCGCCGACGCGGGCGCGGCCGGTGCCCTTCTGGCGCCAGGCCTTGGCGGTCGTGAAGGCGACCTCGCCGCGGGTCAGGGTCGAAGCGGTGCCGCGCCGGCGCGAAGCCATGTCGGCGCGAGCGGCCTCGTGGACCAGCGACTGGTGGAAGGGCTCGCCGAAGATCTCTTTCGGGAGATCGGCTTTGGTGGTCTTGCCGAGCACGGACGCTTTAGCCATCGGTCCTCACCTCGACGATCGCGTTGCGCGAGCCGGGCACCGAGCCCTTGATCAGCAGCAGGTTGCGCTCGGCGTCGATGTCGGCAATTTCCAGACCCTTCTGGGTGCGCCGCTTGTTGCCCATCTGGCCGGGCATCCGCATCCCTTTGAAGACGCGGGCGGGGAAGGCGCTGGCACCGATCGAACCGGGAGCGCGGACGTTGTGGGAGCCGTGGCTGACCGGCCCGCGGCTGAAGTTGTGGCGCTTGATCCCGCCCTGGAAGCCCTTGCCGATCGAGATTCCGGCGACCTTGACCCTCTGGCCCGCCTCGAAGCCGGCGACGGTGACGTCGTCACCGATCTTCGGCCCCTCGCCGTCCGCGGCGCCGAGGTCCTCGTCGCGGAACTCGACCAGGTGGCGCATCGGCGGAGCGCCGGCCTTCTTCAGGTGACCCTCCTCGCCCTTCGAGAGCTTGCCCGGCTTGACCTCACCGAAGGCGAGCTGCACGGCCCGGTAGCCGTCGCGCTCCTCGTCGCGAACCGCGGTCACCTTGCAGGGACCGGCTTCGATCACGGTGACGGGCACGACCGTGCCGTCCTCTTTGAAGACCTGGGTCATGCCGAGCTTCTTGCCGAGAATCGCCGCCATGACTACCTAGAGCTTGATCTCGATGTCGACGCCGGCCGGCAGCGAGTCGAGCCGCTGCAGCGAGTCGACGGTTTTCGGCGAAGGCTGGAGGATGTCGATCAGCCGCTTGTGGGTGCGGATCTCGAAGTGCTCGCGCGAGTCCTTGTCCTTGAACGGCGAGCGGATCACGCAGTAGACGT
>JAWVEZ010000201.1:0-7633 GCA_033856455.1 Solirubrobacterales bacterium
AAGCCGACCCAGCACTCGGTCAACGAGCTGCGCCGGATCGGGATCCAGCCGCACGCGCTGGTCTGCCGCTCCGAAGGCCGCCTCGACCGTGAGATCCGCGAGAAGATCGCCCTCTTCGCCAGCCTGCCCGTGGAAGCGGTGATCTCCGCCCACGACGTCGACAACATCTACAAGGTGCCGCTGGTCTTCCGCGCCGAGGGCGTCGACGACCTCGTCCTCGACCACTTCGGAATGGAGGCGCCGACGCCCGACCTCGCCGACTGGGAGGACATGGTGCGCCGCGCCGACTCCGCCAGCGGCAAGGTGCGGATCGCGATCGTCGGCAAGTACGTGCAGCTCGCCGATGCCTACAAGTCGGTGATCGAGGCGATCGAGCACGGCGGCATCCACCACGGGGTGGAAACCGAGATCGAGCTGGTCGATTCCGAGAACCTCGACCCCGAGCGGCTCGAGGGGATGGACGGGATCCTGATCCCCGGCGGCTTCGGCGAGCGCGGCATCGAGGGCAAGGTGCAGGCGGCGCGGATCGCCCGTGAGCGCTCGATCCCCTACTTCGGGATCTGCCTCGGGATGCAGATCGCGGTGGTCGAGTTCGCGCGCACGGTGGTCGGCATGGAGGGCGCCAACTCGGCCGAGTTCGACCCGGAGACGCCTTACCCGGTGGTCGACCTGCTGCCCGAGCAGAAGGAAGTCAGCGACATGGGCGGGACGATGCGGCTCGGCGCCGACCCGGTGAAACTGCACGAGGGCACGAAAGCCCGCGAGATCTTCGGCGAGGCGGTCATCTACAAGCGCCACCGCCACCGCTACGAGGTCAACAACCAGCTGCGGCGCCGGCTCGAAGACGAGGGCCTGGTCTGCGGCGGCACCTCGCCGGACGAGCGCCTGGTCGAGATGATCGAGCTGCCGGACCATCCCTTCTTCGTCGCCTCCCAGTACCACCCGGAGTTCAACTCGCGCCCGAACCGGCCCGAGCCGCTGTTCCGCGAGTTCGTCGGCGCGGCCGCGAGGCACGCCGGTGAACGGCCTGCGGATGGTGGCGAGCTGGAGGATGTCGAGGACACCGCCGACAGCGACGTCGGCATCCGCCGCTCGGCCTGACGGTTAGCCTTCCACCTGTGAGCGACTCCAGGCTCTTCGAGACCTTCGTCCGTCTCTGCGAGATCCGCAGCCCGACCGGCGAGGAGCGGGAGATCGCCGACACGTTGGCGGCCGAACTGCGGGCGCTCGGGCTGGAGGTCGAGGAGGACGAGGCGGCGGGGCCGGCGGAAGCGGGCTCCGGCAACCTGCTGGCTCGGCTGCCCGGGCAGCGCGACGAGTGGGTGATGTTCTGCGCCCACATCGACACCGTCCCGCACAAGGGCCGGGTCGAGGTGGTCGACGACGAGGGGGTCTTCCGCAGTCGCGGGCAGACGATCCTCGGGGCCGACAACAAGGCCGCTGTCGCGGTCTTCATGGAGCTGGTCGCGCGGGCGGCCGAAAACCCGCCCCCGGTCGGGATCGAGCTGCTGCTGACCGTCGCCGAGGAGCAGGGGCTGCGCGGCGCCAAGGCCTTCGACACCTCGAAGCTGCGCGCCCCCGTCGGCTTCGTGCTCGACCACGCCGGCCCGGTCGGCGAGGTGATCGTCCAGACCCCGACCCAGCAGAAGATCCGCGCCGACTTCCACGGGGTCGAGGCCCACGCCGGGATCCGGCCCGAGGACGGCAACAGCGCGATCGCCGCCGCTGCCGCCGCGGTCTCGCGGATGGAGCTGGGACGGCTCGACGAGGGCACCACCGCCAACGTCGGCCTGATCTCCGGGGGGACCTCGGGCAACGTCGTCCCCGGGCACTGCTGGATCCACGCCGAGACCCGCAGCCTCGACCCCGAGAGGGCGGCGGAGATCGCCGGCAAGATGTCCGACGCCTGCGCCTGGGGGGCAAGCGAGCACGGCTGCGACGTCGACGTGCGGCTCGAAGAGCTGTTCCGCGGCTACCAGCTGCCGACCGACTCGCCGGCGCTCGGCTTCGCCGAGGCGGGCCTGCGCGGCGCCGGTCTCGATCCCGCCCGGGTGGCGATCGGCGGCGGCAGCGACGTCAACGCCTTCCGCCGCGACGGTCACGACTCGGTCCTGCTCTCCAACGGCACCGACAACGTCCACACCGAAAACGAGTTCGTGCCGGCGGCCAACCTGGTGAAGATGCTCGAGGTCTGCGAGGGGATCGTCGGCGTAGCCGCCAACGGCGGCGCAACAGGCGAGGCGTGAGCGGCCGCCTCGACCTGCGGCGCGGGGTCGTGCTCTCGGTCGCGCCGCTGCTGGTCGAGGTCGGTGGGGAGCACCGGCCCGCCTGGGCCGACGAGGTTCTGCTGGGGGAGGTGCATCCGGGCGACGAGGTGGTGGTCAACGTCGCGGCTCGGGACCTGGGTCTCGGCTCGGGCGGCTTCGACGTCGTGCACGTGAACCTGACGCGCGGGGTCGACGGGGCGGAGCGCGGTCCCGAGCACGTGATGAAGCTCAACTACACCTCGCTCCAGCACGCGGTGGAGCCGGTGGAGGGGGGCGAGGAGAGCGTCGGTCTACGAAACCGAAGGTCACAGGTTCGGGTTCTGGTCCTGCCGCTGCACGGTCATCTGGCGCCCGCCGCCTGGGCGGCCGCGGAGGCGGTCCCGGAGGTTCGGGTGGGCTACGTGCAGACCGGGGGAGGGGCGCTGCCCGGATCGTTCTCCCGCGACGTGGTTGAGCTGCGCCGCCGCGATCTGCTCTGCGGCCACATCGCCGCCGCGCCGGCCTACGGCGGCGAACACGACGCGCTCAGCACGGTCGGCGCCCTCGACGCCGCCGCGCGCCTCGGCTGGGACGCGGTCCTGGTCGGCCCCGGCCCCGGAATCATCGGTTCGAACACCGAGTTCGGCCACGGCGGGATGGCGGCGCTCGACAGCGCCCACGCCGCGCTCTCCCTCGGCATGCCGGCCTGGATCTCGCCGCGGATGTCCGCCGCCGACCCGCGCGAGCGCCACATCGGCCTCAGCCACCACACCTATACGGTGCTGGAACTGCTGCTGGCCGCGGTCGACGTCGCCTGCCCCAGCGACTTCACTGAGGCCGCCGCGGAACTGGAGAACGCCCGCGAAGACCGCCACCACCTCCATCTGCACCACGTCGACCTCGACGCCTACGCCGCCTCGGGCCTGCCGACCCAGACGATGGGCCGGACGATCGCCGAGGACCCGCTGTTCTTCGCCGCGCCGCTTGCCGCCGGCCACCTGTTCGTCTCCCAGTAGGAGAGCCCTGCGGCGCACGCCGGCTTGCGGGCCAAGGGTTGTGGTCGCCCAGGCCGAAACACCGCGGCATGGCAATCGCCGTCAAACCACCCGTCCCCGCGGCGCCCGCCGAGGCCGGCGCCGGCGCCCGCTTCGAGTCGCTGGTCCTCGACTTCCTCTCCTACCTGGAGCTGGAGCGCGGGCTTTCGCGTAACACTTTGAATGCGTATCGCACTGATCTCTTCCAGTACGGCGAGTACCTCGCCGCCCACAACCTCGACGCGCTCACGGCCCGCCCGGCCGAGGTCGCGGATTTCCTCGCCGAGCTGGCGACCGGGGAGGGCGAGCGCCCGGCCTGCTCCTCCTCGACGATCCACCGCAAGGCCGCCTGCCTGCGCTCCTTCTACAAGCACCTGCGCCGCGACGAGCTGATCGGCGACGACCCGACCGCGGCGCTGAGCGCCCCGCGCCGCGCCAAGCGCCTGCCGCACGTCCTCAACTACTCGGAGGTGCAGAAGCTGCTGGCCTCGCCGACGGGCTCGGAGCCGACGGCGCTGCGCGACCGGGCGCTGCTCGAGGTGATGTACGCGTGCGGGCTGCGGGCCTCGGAGACGATCGGGCTCGAGCTCGGCGACGTCGACACCCACGAGGGCTTCCTGCGGGCGCGCGGCAAGGGCTCCAAGGAAAGGCTGGTGCCGCTCGGCCGCCAGGCGATCGCCGCGATCAACGGCTACCTGCGCGGCGGCCGCCCGAAGCTGGTCGGCGAGCGCCACGAGGTGAAGCTGTTCGTCAACTTCAGGGGAGGCCCGCTGACCCGCCAGGGCCTCTACAAGATCGTCCAGCGCCACGCCCGCGAGGCGGGGCTGGCGGGCAAGATGAGCCCGCACACCCTGCGCCACAGCTTCGCCACCCACCTGCTGGCCGGCGGCTGCGACCTGCGCGCCGTGCAGGAGATGCTCGGCCACGCCGACATCTCGACCACCCAGATGTACACGCACCTCTCGGGCGACCGCCTCAAGCAGGTCTACTTCGAGGCCCACCCCCGCGCCAACGACCAGTAGCGCCATGTCACTTGTCACCCTCCAGGTGACAAATGACATGGGATAAAACTGGGGGATGCCCGAGCTCCCCGAGGTCGAGACCGTCGCGCGGCAGCTGGAGCCGGAGCTGGAAGGGCGCCGGATCGAGGTGCTGGACGTGCTCGACGCGCGCTGGTCGCGGCCGGTTCCGCCCGAGCAGCTTGGCGATGCGGTCTCGGGCGCCACGATCGAAGGCCTGGGACGGCGTGGCAAGTACCTGCTGCTGGCGCTCGACGGCGAGCGCACCCTGGTCATGCACCTGCGGATGACCGGCAACCTCGTCCTGGTCGAGGGCGAAGACGTGCTCGACCCCTCCGAGGGTCGCCTGCTCTACCAGGGCGAGCGCACCACCTCGGCCCGTCACCTGCGCGCCCGCTTCGCGCTCGACGACGGCCGCGAGGTCTGGTTCACCGACCCGCGCCGCTTCGGCGAGGCCTTCCTGCTGCCGAACGAGGAGCTGGAGGGGCGCTTTGCCGGCCGGGTCGGGGTCGAGCCGCTCTCGGACGAGTTCACCCCGGAGGCGCTGGGGGCGATGGCGCACGGCCGCAGCGCCCCGCTGAAGTCCTTCCTGCTCGACCAGAAAGGGGTCGCCGGGGTCGGCAATATCTACGCCGACGAGGCGCTCTACCGGGCCCGCCTGCACCCGCTCTCTCCCGCCGGCTCGATGAAGCCCGAGCACCTGGAGGAGCTGCGCGACGCGGTCGTCGCCTCGCTGCAGGCGGGGATCGACGCCGGCGGCTCCTCGATCGACGACTACCGCGACGGCCGCGGCGAGAAGGGGACGATGCAGGAGAAGTTCCTCGTCCATACCCGCGAGGGCGAGCCCTGCCTCTCCTGCGGCGGCGAGATCGTCCGCATCGTCGTCGGCGGCCGCTCGACCTACTTCTGCCCGGCTTGTCAGGTCCGCCTGCGCCGCAAACCGCGTCGCCGCAAACGCTGAGTGCCGACTTCCTCCCGCACGTGGGGGAGGAAGTCGACAGCCGTCCGGTCCGTCCCTCAACCTTGGTGACGTGCCCGGAACCACGGTCAAGACCGAGGCGATCGTCCTGCGCAGCATCCGTTACGGCGAGGCCGACCGCATCCTCCACCTCTACTCGCGCGAGCGCGGCCGCCTGGGGGCGATCGCGAAGGGCGCGCGGAAGCCGAAATCCCGCTTCGGAGGCCGCCTGGAGCCGTTCTTCCGCCTCGACCTGCTGCTCCACGAAGGCCGCAGCGACCTGCTCACGGTGACCAGCGCCACCACCGTCGAGGGCTACCCGCGGCTGCGCTCCTCCGGCCCGGCGCTGAGCGCCGGCGCCCGCGCCTGCGACGCCGTCCTGCGCCTGCTCGACGCGGCCGAGCCGAACCCGCCCGCCTACAACCTGCTCTGCCGCTACCTCGCGCTGCTCGACGACCCCGAGGCCGGGCCGCGGGCCGCCGAGCTGGAGACGGCGCTCGCCTTCCGCCTCAAGCTGGCCCTGGTCGCCGGCTTCGCGCCGGAGCTCGCCTCCTGCACCCGCTGCGGCGAGGCCGATCACCTGGTCGGCTTCTCCGGGGCAGCCGGCGGCGTCGTCTGCGCCAGCTGCGAGGCCGGCTCGTTCGAGCTCACAGCAGAAGCGCACACCTTCATGGTCGAGGCGCTGGCCAAGCCGCTGAGCGAGGCCCCGAGCGCCGAGCCGCTGGCCTTGCGCCAGGTGGAACGCGCAGTTGGCGAGACGCTGGAGCACCACGCCCACGTCCAGCTCCGGGCGGCCTGAGGGGCCTGCAAACCGGCGCATCTCGGCGTCGTCGGTCGCTCATGTGCAGAGCACATTCGCTCCTCCTCCTTGATCTGCTTGGTTTTCGCCCCCTCAGGCCCGCCCGGGCGGGCCTATGATCGGCGGGTGCCCGCCACCGCCACCTTCGAAGACCGCATCCGCGCCTGGGAGGACGAGTTCCTCTCCGACCACGCGACCCGGTCCTACCCGGCGCGGCGGCGAACAGACGAGGAGAACAGCCCGCTGCGCACCCCCTTCCAGCGCGACCGCGACCGCATCGTCCACTCCAAGTCGTTCCGCCGGCTCAAGCACAAGACCCAGGTCTTCGTCGCCCCCGAGGGAGACCATTACCGGACCCGCCTCACCCATACCCTGGAGGCCTGCGGGATCGCCCGCACCGTCGCCCGCGCGCTCGCCCTCAACGAGGACCTGACCGAGGCGATCGGGCTCGGCCACGACCTCGGCCACCCGCCCTTCGGCCACGCCGGCGAGGAGACCCTGGACGCCGCCCTGCAGGAGCGCTGCGGGTTCGGCTTCAAGCACAACGAGCACAGCCTTCGCGTGGTCGACGTGCTGGAGCGCGACGGCGAGGGCCTCAACCTGACCGAGCAGGTCCGCGACGGCATCCTCAACCACACCGGGCCGGAGAAGCCGGCGACGCTGGAGGGGCGGATCGTCAAGCTGGTCGACCGCGTCGCCTACATCAACCACGACATCGACGACGCCCTGCGGGCCGGGATCCTGCGCCAGGAGGACCTGCCGGCGGCGGAGATCGAGCTGCTCGGCCCGACCGGCTCGAGGCGGATCGACACCCTGGTCCTCGACATCGTCGCGAACTCGCGCGACGTGGGGGACATCGTCCAGAGCGAGGAGATCGGGATGGCGATGCTGCGGCTGCGCAAGTTCATGTTCGACCGGGTCTACCTCGGCCCCGACGCGCGCCGCGAGCACGGCCGCGTGACGCGGGCGATGCGCGGCCTCTTCGACCACTACATGGAGCACCCCGAGGAGCTGCCCGAGTGGGACGCCGGGGCGAGCCCCTGCCAGCGCGTCGCCGACTACGTCGCCGGGATGACCGACCGCTACTGCATCGCCAAGTTCACCGAACTGACGGTGCCCGAGGAGTCCCGCTTCTGATGGCGGCGCGAACAGAGAGGCCCCGTCGATGGCGCTGATCTCGCCGGAGAGCCTCGAACGGGTCAAGCAGGCGGCCGACATCGTCGAGGTGATCGGCGCCCACACCGACCTGCGCCGCCAGGGCGCTCGCATGGTCGGGCTCTGCCCGTTCCACGAAGAGCGCACGCCGTCGTTCTCGGTCGAGCCGCAGGAGAAGCTCTACCACTGCTTCGGCTGTGGGGTCGGCGGCGACGTGATCAAGTTCGTCGAGGAGAAGGAGGGCCTCGGTTTCGCCGAGGCGGTGGAGCTGCTGGCCGACCGCTACGGGGTCGAGCTGGAGCGCGAGCAGGAGGACCCGCGGGCGGAGGCGCGGCGCCAGCAGCGCCGCCGCCTCGAGCAGCTGCTGGAACGCACCGCCTCCTACTACGCCAACTACCTCTGGGAGTCGAAAGAGGCCGGGA
>JAWVEZ010000202.1:0-7298 GCA_033856455.1 Solirubrobacterales bacterium
GATCGCGATCGCCGCCGCGCTCGGCATCCTCAGCAGCCAGTCGGCGCCGCTGGCGGTGCTGGCGATGGGGCTGTGCGGCGCCCTCGCCGGCTATTTCTTCGCCTACTCGCTGCGCCTGGCGATCTACGGCCTCTCGGTCTCCCTCGCGCTGATGATCGCCCAGGGCTTCTTCCTCCCGGTCGACGAGGCGCTGCCGGCCCTGGGCTGGGTCGCGATCGGCGGGATCAGCCAGGTCGCCTGGTCGCTGCTCGTCTGGGTCTTCGCCGAGCATCGCGCCCGCGGCGAGCCGAGCGGCTGGGACCGGTCCGCGGTCCGCGAAGCCCTGCGCGAGAACCTGACGCTCGAATCCGACGCGCTCCGCCACGGGATCCGCTTCGGCGCCGCGCTCGCCGCCGGCGTCGCCGTCTACCGGATCTTCGACATGGACGACCACGGCTACTGGATCCCGCTGACGATCCTCTTCGTGATGCGGCCAGGCCGCGACGAAACGTACCTGCGGCTGGTCCTGCGGGCGGCCGGAACCGTGCTCGGCCTGATCCTCGCCACCGCTTTCGCGGAAACGATCGACAGCGACGCGGCGACGGTAGTGATCCTCTTCCTCGCCGCCGGCTTCTGCTTCGGCCTGCTCACGGTCCAGTACGCGCTGTTCACGATCGCGGTCACGGTCTACGTCGTCCTGCTCACCGACACGCTCGGCGAGAACGCCTGGCAGGCCGCCGACCTGCGTGCGATCGGGACCGCGATCGGGATCGGGATCGCCTTCCTGGCCTGGTTCCTCTGGCCCAACCCGAAGCAGGGGAGGGACCTCAAGTTCACCGCCCTGCGGCCGCCCCCGGCCGCGCCGGAAGCCGAGTCGCGCTAAATTCCTGGCTAGTCAGCCAAACAGCCGCGGCGGCCGCGGCGGACCAGGGGAGCGGGACTTGAGCAACAGGACCTACGTGATCGGTGTCGGGATGACCAAGTTCGAGAAGCCGGGCACCAAGGAGGGCGACTACCCCGACTGGGCGAAGGAGGCGGGGGAGAAGGCGCTCGCGGACGCCGGCATCCCCTACGAGGACGTCGAGCAGGCCTACGCCGGCTACTGCTACGGCGACTCGACCTACGGCCAGCGGGCGCTCTACCAGCTCGGCCTCACCGGGATCCCGGTCGTCAACGTCAACAACAACTGCTCGACCGGCTCCTCGGCGCTGTTCCTCGCCCGCCAGGCGGTCAAGGGTGGCCTCGCCGAATGCGCGATGGCGCTGGGCTTCGAGAAGATGGAGCCGGGCAGCCTCGGGGTCAAGTACACCGACCGCACCAACGCGCTCGACAAGCACGCGATGCGGATGTTCGAGATCCGCGATCCCGAGCAGTCGCCGCCGGCCCCGCAGATGTTCGGCAACGCCGGCCGCGACCACATCGCCAAGTACGGCTCCAACCCCGACCACTACGCCTGGATCGGGTGGAAGAACCACAAGCACTCGGTCAACAACCCCTACGCCCAGTTCCAGGACGAGTACACCCTGGAGGACATCAAGGCGGCGAAGATGATCCACGAGCCACTGACCAAGCTGCAGTGCTCGCCGACCTCCGACGGCTCGGCCTGCGCGATCGTCGCCTCCGAGCGCTACGTCGAAGCCCACGGCCTCGGCGATCAGGCGATCGAGATCGTCGGCCAGTCGATGGTCACCGACCTCAGCTCGACCTTCGACACCAACGCCGACTGCATGACGATCGTCGGCTCCGACATGTCGAAGACCGCGGCCGACCGCGCCTACGCCGAAGCCGGCGTCAGCGCCGAGGAAGTCGACGTGATCGAGCTGCACGACTGCTTCAGCGCCAACGAGCTCATCACCTACGAAGCGCTCGGCATCGCGGCCGAGGGCGAGGGCCACAAGCTGGTCGAGGCGGAAGCGACCACCTACGGTGGCGACGGCCCGGTGGTCAACCCGTCCGGCGGCCTGATCTCGAAGGGACACCCGCTCGGCGCGACCGGGCTGGCGCAGTGCTCGGAGCTGACCTGGCAGCTGCGTGGGGACGCGGACAAGCGTCAGGTCGAGGGCGCCAAGGTCGCCCTGCAGCACAACATCGGCCTCGGCGGCGCCGCCGTGGTTACGGTCTACAAACCGGCGAGCTGAGTCCCGCCGACCAACGAGGGTAGGAGGAGCGACATGGCGAAGGAGCGGCGTTCACTGAACGGCAAGGTCGTGGCGATCACCGGGGGGGCCCGGGGAATCGGCAAGGCGACCGCGACGGCGCTGGTCCGCAAGGGCTGCCGCGTCGCGATCGGCGACCTCGACCTGAAGCTGGCGGAGGAGACGGCCGCGGGACTCGGGGGCGGCACCGTCGCGCTGGCGCTCAACGTCACCGAGCGCGACTCCTTCGTCGCCTTCCTCGACGAGGCCGAACGACAGCTCGGCCCGGTCGACGTGGTGATCAACAACGCCGGGATCATGCCGGTCACCCCGTTCGTCGAGGAGAGCCAGGACTCGGTCCGCCGCCAGGTCGACATCAACCTGCACGGGGTGATCACCGGCACCCAGCTGGCGATCGAGCGGATGACCCCGCGCCGCAGCGGCCACATCGTCAACATCGCCTCGCAGGCGGGCAAAGCCGGGATCCCCGGGATCGCCACCTACTCGGCGACCAAGCACGCGGTCGTCGGGCTGAGCGAGGCCGTGAAGACGGAGGTGCGCGACAGCGGCATCGAGGTCTCCTGCGTGATGCCGACCGTGGTCAACACCGAGCTGACCAGCGGGGTCGGGCAGAAATGGGTGAAACCGGTCGAGGCCGCCGACGTCGCCAACGAGATCGTCGACGCGCTCGAGATCCCGCGCTTCGACGTCTTCGTGCCGCGGGCCAACGGCGCCCTCTACAAGATCCTCACCCTGCTGCCGCGCAGCTGGCGCGAGGCGATCGGGCGGGCGATGAAGGTCGACAAGCTGATGCTCGAGGTCGACCACGGGGCGCGGCGCGCCTACGAGGAGCGGGCGGCGGCCAGCGAGCCCGAGGCCGAGGCGCCCGCGGAGGCTCCAGCGCCAGAGCGCGACGCCGCTTGATGCATTGAGCCGGCTATAGCCGGCAGGATGGGCCAAGCGATGGGACGGATCTACGACGCGACCTGGGGGCGCACCTTCTCGGCGCTTTACGACGCCGGCTGCAAGGCGAGCGAAGAGGCCGGGCTGCGGGAGATGCGCCGCGAGCTTCTGGCTGGAGCAGGGGGGAGGGTGGTCGAGCTCGGGGCCGGGACCGGCGCCAACCTCGGGCTCTACCCCGACTCGATCGCCGACCTGGTCCTGGCCGAGCCCGACCCGCACATGACCAAGCGGCTGCGCGAGCGCCTCGCCGATTCTGGCCGGGCGGCCCAGATCGTCGCAGCGCCGGCCGAACGCCTGCCCTTCGAGGACGACGGCTTCGACACGGCGGTGGTGACGCTGGTCCTCTGCACGGTCCCCGATCCTGTGGCGGCGATAGCCGAGCTGGCGCGGGTCCTGAAGCCGGGCGGCCAGCTGCTGTTCATCGAGCATGTTCGGGCCAAGGACCCGGGCCTGGCCCGCTGGCAGGACCGCTTTGAACGACCCTGGCGCATCCTCGCCGACGGCTGTCACTGCAACCGCGACACGCTGTCGCTGATCGCCGCCTCCAACTTCGAGCCGGGAGCGGTCGAGCACGGTGAGCTCCCGAAGGCTCTGCCCTTGGTGAAGCCGCTGATCCGCGGCCGCGCCGTCCTCGCCGGCTAGCGTCGGTCGAGCAGCCGCGCCGCCAGCTCGGCGGCGGTGACGCCGATGAACGCCCCGGCGATCACATCTGCGGGATAGTGCACCCCGGTATGTACCCGCGAGTAGCCGACCACGGTCGCCAGCGCCCGCAGCGGAACCGAGAGGGCGGGCTGGGCGCGCCCGGCTCCGGTCGCGAAGGCGAAGGCCGAGGCGGCGTGGCCGGAGGGGAAGGAGCTCGTCTTCGGCATCGGCACCTGGCGGCTCGCCAGCACCTCGAGCTCCTCGCGCTCGGGCCGGCGGCGCGTGGTCAGCGGCTTGCCGACGAGGTTGGCGAAGGCGGAGGCGAGGCCGAGCGAGGCGAGGCCGGTCCTGGCGGCGCGGCGTCCGCCGGTGCCTCCGAACACGGCCAGCGCCGCCGCGGTCCCGAGCCAGAGCACGCCGTGGTCGGCGACGCGGGAGAGCCGGCGCATCGCGATGTCCAGTCCCGGCGTCTCGGTATCGGCGACGGCCGCGTAGAGCGCCGTGTCGACCTTCTTCACCTCGGTCAGCCAAGTTGGCATCGGGCGATGATATGAGCCGCCGAGCCGGTGCCATCGTCGCGGTCGTCGGTGGGCTGGCCGCGGTCGCCGCCGGGACCTTCGTCTTCATCGACGAATTCCCGCACGGCCTGATCGTCTTCGCCTGCGTCTTCGGGGCGCTCGGGGCCGCCTGGTTCGGGCTGCTGCGGCGCGGCCCGGTCAGGTGGATCGCGATCGCCGTGGCGCTCGGGTTCGTCGCCGGCGCGGTCGCGGCGCTGCTCGACGGCGACAACCAAGGCGTCCTGGTCTTCGTCGCGGTCGGTCTCGCGGTCGGCGTCTTCGGCGCCCGCCGCGCCTTCAAGCCCGAACGCTCGCTGCCGTCGGCGCGGCCGCCGCGCCACCCGGTGCTGTTCGTCAACCCGCGCTCCGGCGACGGGCGCGCGGAACGGGTCGGCCTGGTCGAGGCGGCGCGAAAGCGGGATCTGGAGACCGTCGTGCTGGAGCCCGGCCAGGACCTCGAGGAGCTGGTCCGGGCGGCGGTGGCCCGCGGCGCCGACGGACTGGCGATGGCCGGGGGAGACGGCTCCCAGGCCCTGGTCGCGACGATCGCCGCCGAGCACGACCTTCCCTACGCCTGCATCCCCTCGGGAACGCGAAACCACTTCGCCCTCGACCTCGGGGTCGACCGCGAAGACGTGGTCGGCGCCCTCGACGCCTTCGTCGACGGGGGCGAGCGTTATGTCGACCTGGGCGAGGTCAACGGCCGCGTCTTCGTCAACAACGTCTCGCTCGGGGTCTACGCCGAGGCGGTCGGCCAGGACGACTACCGCGCCGCGAAGATCCGCACCCTGATGGAGACCCTGGTCGACACGCTCGGACCGGAAGCGGAACCCGCGGCGCTGCGCTGGCGCGACGACGACGGTGCCGAGCACACCAGCACGGCCCTGATCCTCGTCTCCAACAACGTCTACAGGCTGGGCGCGACGATCGGCTCCGGCACCCGTCCGCGCCTCGACCAGGGCGTGCTCGGAATCGTCGACTTCGAACCGCCGATCCCGGGACCGGAGTCCTCCGCGGGCCGCTACCGCGAGCTGAGGCGGCCCGAACTCGAGATCGAGTGCGACAGCCCGATCCCGCTCGGCGTCGACGGCGAGTCCCTGACCATGGAGTCACCACTGCGCTTCCGCATCCGCCCGGGAGCCCTGCGCGTCCGCATCGCGCACCAGCACCCCGGGGCCTCGCCCTCAGCCGAGGTCCCGAAGGGCCTCCTCGGCGGTCTCAGAGCGCTGCTGCGGATCGCGGCGACCCGCTAGAGGGGTTCGTCGCCGGCTTCAGGGTCCTCTTCGGTCAGCGATCGCCAGGTATGGACCATGTAGGGCTGGATGGCGACCATCGTCCCGAGGAAGACAAGGGCAATGCACGACCACCAGAAGCTGACGGCAGCGTACAGCCGGTCGGCAATCTGAAACTCGCTCTGGATCACGAGGATGACGACCCCGCAGAACCCGGCCAGGGCAAACCCGGTGATCGCACCGAGAAAGCGTTCTCCGTCGACGTTGTGGGTGGGCACGACCTGGGTTGCAATCCAGGTGGCCTCGATCACGTAGGCGAGGAAGAAGCTGGCGCCGATCGCAGCCACGGTCCGCAGGAACTCCGGGTGCGGGTCGGGGCTGCTTTCGAGCACCGTCGCCACCGTCGCCAGTCCCGTGACGACGCCCATGGCGACGAACGCACCCCGTTCGGCTTGACTGAACCAACGCACGATAATGGTGGTTATGTCAACTCAGGCGCGGAGAGGGGCCTGAGCTAGCCGGCAGCCTCGATCGCGGATTCGAGTTCGTCCGCCGAGGCGACGTTGCCGATCAATTCGAGCCCGTCCGTGTTCGGGCCTTTGATCATGAAGGTCGGCGTGCCGGTGAGTCCCATTCCGACGGCTTCTTCGTGGGATTTTTTGACTTCGGCTTTGACCTTGGCGCTGTTGCGGTCCTGGTTCCATTTGGCGATGTCCGGGACGCCCGCGCCTTCGGCGATCGCGGTCAGGAACTCGTCGGTGACGTAACCGGAGGCCTCGCGGCCCTGGTTGCGGTAGAAGAGCTCGAGGTAGTTCCAGCCGCGGCCCTGTTCGCCGGCGGCCACCGCGGCGGCGCCGGCCGGTTCGGATTCCTCGCTGATGATCACGAAGTTGCGGAACGAGACCTTCGCGTCGCCTTTGGCGACGGCGCCTTCGAACACCGGCGGCAGAACTTCTTCGGAGGCGGCTTTGCAGACCGGGCACTGGAGATCCCCGAACTCGACCACTTCGACCGGCGCGTTGGGATCGCCCAGGACGAGGCCCCGCTGGTCGAGCCCGGTCAGCTCTTTTTCGACCAGGGCGGCGTCTTTGACGTTGCCGGCGTCGCCACCGTCGTCGCCGCTGGAGGCGATCACGATGCCCACGACCACGACGACGACCGCCAGGAAGGCCGCTCCGGCGCCGATCTGGAGGAGCTTCTTACGCCGGTCCTGGGTGTCGACCTTGGTCTCGGCGTCCAGCCGTTCCTGCCGACGCCGCTCCCGATCCTGCTTGCCGCTCATCGCTCCTCCATCTCGTGATTTCAGTTCTGCTGCAACTGCTCGGCGCCGCTCGGCGCCGCGTCGCTGCCCGCGTAGCCGATCAAACGGGTCGCGCTGAAGACGAAGAGGATCGTCATCAGCACGGCGCTGGCCACACACCACTGGCAGATCGCTTCGATCTCCCAGATCTCCAGATAAGTCAGATAGACGCTGAAGCCAAAGCCGCCGAGAGCCAGCGCGAAGCCGCCCAGCCGCGCCCAGTCGCTGACGAAGAAGGCCGTGCCGAGGATCAGGACGTAGCCGACGATCCCGAAGATCGAGACGTTGATGCCGGCCAGCTCCGAGTACTTGCTTTCGGCCACCGTCGCACAGCCGTGCCCGCCGGCCACGCAGGCCGCCGCCCCGCCGCCCGACTCGGCGATCGTGATGTAGGTCGCGACGCCGACTCCAATCGCCGCGACAAAGGCGATCGCGCGGCGCAGGAAGGCTTCACTCGGGAAATTCATAGCGGTGGACAATAAACGCTGAG
>JAWVEZ010000203.1:0-12493 GCA_033856455.1 Solirubrobacterales bacterium
AGCTTGAACTGGATCCCCTGCAGGTTGTTGATCGGCTTGCCGAACGCGATCCGCTCTTTCGCGTAGGAGTTGGCGAAGTTCGTCGCCCCCTGGGCGATGCCGACCGCCTGGGCGGCGGCGCCGAGGCGGGTGCGCTCCAGCGTGCCGAGGGCGATGTTCAGGCCCTTGCCGATCTCGCCGATCACGTTCTCGTGCGGGACCCGCACGTCGGTGAAGGACGGCGAGCCGGTCGGCGAGCCCTTGATCCCGAGCTTGTGCTCGAGCGCGCCCGGGTCGAATCCCGCCCGGTCTTTCTCCACCACGAAGGCGCTGGTGCGGCGGTTCTCGCGGTCGGTGGAGGCGAAGACGCAGTAGAAGTCGGCCTGCCCGGCGTTCGTGATCCAGGCCTTCTGGCCGTTGATCACCCACTCGTCGCCGTCGCGCACGGCGCTGGTCCGCATCGCCGCCGGGTCCGAGCCGGCCTCCGGCTCCGACAGCGCGAAGGCCGGCGACCACTCGCCGGCGGCGCACTTGGGCAGGAAGCGCTCTTTCTGCTCGTCGTTGCCGAACAGCTGGATCGGCAGCGTCCCGAGCTCCTGGATCATCAGGATCAGGGCGCTGGAGGCGCAGGCCTTGGCGATCTCCTCGACCCCGATCTGCAGCATCAGCGTGCCGGTCCCGGTCCCGCCGTACTCCTCGTCGAAGGGCAGGCCGAGGATGTCCTGCTCGGCCAGCAGCTGGCGGACGTCCCACGGGTACTCGGCGCTGCGGTCGATCTCGCCGGCCCGCGGGGCGATCTTCTCGACCGCGATCCGGCGGATCGTTTCGCGGAAGTCCACCATCTCCTGGGGGATCGAGTAGAGCCCCTCCCCGACGTCAACTCCACTCATGCAGTCGCCCCCTCACGTACCGATCCGTAGTCGTAGAAACCGCGCTTTGCCTTGCGCCCGATCCGCCCCGAAGCGACCATCCGCTTGAGCAGCGGCGGCGGCGCGTACTCGGTGCGCTTGAACTCCTCGTAGAGCGAGTCGCCGATCGCGTAGAGCACGTCGAGGCCGATGAAGTCGCTCAGCGTCAGCGGTCCCATCGGGTGCCCGCAGCCTAGCTTCATCCCCTCGTCGATCGCCTCCCGCGTCGCGAACCCTTCTTCGTACATCCGCACCGCGGCCATCAAATAGGGGACGAGCAGCATGTTGACGATGAACCCCGAGCGGTCCTTGGTGACGATCGGTTTCTTCGCGATCAGCTTGGCGAACTCGCTGGCCGCGCCAACGGTTTCCTCGGAGGTGTCGAGCGCGACGACGATCTCGACCAACCCCATCACCGGCACCGGGCTGAAGAAGTGGAGGCCGAGGACGCGCTGAGGGTTGACGATCCCGGCGGCCAGCTGGGCGATCGGGATCGAGGAGGTGTTGGAGGCGATCAGCGCTCGCTCGGAGACGATCCCGGCGACCTGGGCGAGGATCCGCGCCTTCAGCTCGGCGTTCTCAGGCACCGCCTCGATCACCAGGTCGGCGTCGGCGATTTCGGCGAGCTCGGTGGTGAGGGTGATCCGCCGTCGGATCGCCTCGGCCTCCTCGGCGCCCAGCTTGCCGCCTCGAAGGGCACGGTCGAAGGAAGCGGCTATCCGCGTCCCGGCCCCGGCAATCGCTGCCTCGTCAACGTCGCGAACGAGCACTGGGATTCCGGCTCTGGCGACCGACTCGGCGATCCCCGAGCCCATCAGCCCGCCCCCGAGCACGGCGACCCGCTCGATCGCCATCAGCGGACCGCGGCGCTGGGCGGCTGATCGGGAGATACGCGACTCACAGATAGTAGGAATACCACGCATATCTTCGGGGCGCAACATTCCTCCCCCCGATCGGCGGATCAGCCAAGGCTAGTCGTCGCTGGGCAGCAGATCGGTGAAGACGAAGCCGTCGCGCTCCACCGTCTCGCCGACCTCGACCGCGATCGGCGCCTCGAAGGCCGGGCCGGCGTGGACGAAGGTGTGGAACTCGCCGTTCTCGCCGCAGGGGTCGGCCCCGTCCGGGAGGTCGGCGAGCAGCGCCTGATCGTAGGCGCGGCCGGCGAAGGCGGGGTCGATCTGGCTGGGGTCGACGCAGACCAGCGTCGCCTCGAAGCCGGCGGCGATGAACCTCCGGGCCAGCGCCGCCGTGTCCAGCCCCCAGAGCGGGAACAGCGCCTCGCGGCCGGCACCGAGCAGCCGCTGCTCGCGGTAGGCGCGGATCTCCTCGAGGTAGAGGTCGGCGAAGGCCATCGTCCCGGCCTCGGCCAGGGGCGGCGCCGCCAGCGCCGCCGCCATCCGTTCCTCGTAGACCTCGTTGACGCAGGCGGCGGGGATCTCGACCTCGACCAGCGGCAGACCGGCCGCCTCGGCCTGCGCCCGGACCAGCTCGCGGCGCACCCCGTGCATGCTGACCCGGTCGAAGTCCTCGGTCACCGTGGTCAGCAGCGCCACCGGCTCGATCCCCAGCTCTTCGCGCATCACCCAGAGCGCCAGCGCCGAGTCCTTGCCACCGCTCCAGGACAGCGCCACGCCGTTCAAGTCGTGTACTCCGTCAGATAGTCGAGCCCGGCAATCGCCCGGGGCCCGTACCAAGACGTCATCTCGCCATCGATCAACGACACCTCCGCCCCGGGCAGCGCCGCTTCGACCTCGTCGAAGTGCCCGGGCTTGAAGTGGTACGGCTCGCTGCTCAGCAGCACCCGGTCCACCTCGCCCGCGAAACTATCGAGATCCACCTCCGGGTAGCGCTCGCTCGTATCCGCCGGCAGCGTCCGCCAGTTGAACAGCGCCAGCGTCTGAGCGATGTAGGTGTCTGGGGCGACGGTCATCCAGGGGTCTTTCCAGATCAGGTAGAGCACGTCGCGCTCGGGCAGCTCCGCCCCGGTCGCCCGCGCGTAGGCCCGCCCGAACTCCGCGCAGAGCCGCTCCGCCTCGGCCTCGCGGTCGAAGGTCCGGCCCAGCAGCCGGTAGAGCTCGAGGTTGTCGAGCGGCGCCTGCGGGTGGGTGACGACGACCTCGGGGACGAACCCGGCCAGCGCCTCCGCGTCCTCGCGCCGGTTCTCGTCGATGTTGACGATCACGTGGGTCGGCGCCAGCGCTCGCACCTTCTCCAGCTTCACGTCCTTCGTCCCCCCCACCTTTGGGATCTCCCGCACGGTCTCCCAGGGATGGACGCAGAACCCGGTGCGGCCGACCAGCTGCTCGGCCAGCCCGAGCGCGCAGACCAGCTCGGTGATGCTGGGGACCAGGCAGACGATGCGAACGTCGGGGCTCGGGACCATCACAACGGATCGCGCTTCGCTCCCGGCGCGAAGAACCAGGGATGCACGCTTGGTCGCTCCGCGCTCACGAGCCCGAAGCTACATGTTGCGGCGGTACTCCCCGCCGACGTCGTAGAGCGCGCCGGAGATCTGGCCCAGGGAGGCGACCTTGACCGCCTCCATCAGCTGCTCGAAGACGTTGCCGCGCGCCTGCGCGACCTCGCGCAGGCGGGCCAGCGCCGCCTCGGTGCGGTCGGCGCCGTTTGCCTCGAAGGCGCGCACCGCGGCGATCTGGTCGTCCTTCTCCTCGTCGGTCGAGCGCATCAGCTCGATCTTGTCGATCTGCTCGCCCTCGCCCTCTTTCGGCAGGTAGGTGTTGACCCCGATCAGCGGCAGCGTCCCGTCGTACTTGAGCCGCTCGTAGTAGAGGCTCTCCTCCTGGATCTTGCCGCGCTGGTACATCGTGTCCATCGCCCCGAGCACGCCGCCGCGCGAGGAGATCCGGTCGAACTCCTCGTAGACCGCGGCCTCGACGATGTCGGTCAGCTCGTTGATCGCGAACGAGCCCTGCCAGGGGTTCTCGGTGTAGTTGAGCCCGAGCTCGCGGTTGATGATCAGCTGGATCGCCACCGCCCGCCGCACCGACTCCTCGGTCGGGGTGGTGATCGCCTCGTCGTAGGCGTTGGTGTGGAGGCTGTTGCAGTTGTCGAAGATCGCGTAGGCCGCCTGCAGCGTGGTGCGGATGTCGTTGAAGCTGATCTCCTGCGCGTGCAGGCTGCGGCCCGAGGTCTGCACGTGGTACTTGAGCATCTGGCTGCGCGGCCCGGCGCCGTAGCGCTCGCGCATCGCCCGCGCCCAGATCCGCCGCGCGACCCGGCCGATCACCGCGTACTCGGGGTCCATCCCGTTGGAGAAGAAGAAGCTGAGGTTGGGCGCGAACGAGTCGATGTCCATGCCGCGCGCCAGGTAGTACTCGACGATCGTGAACCCGTTCGAGAGCGTGAAGGCGAGCTGGGAGATCGGGTTCGCCCCCGCCTCGGCGATGTGGTACCCGCTGATCGAGACGCTGTAGAAGTTGCGGATCTCGTGGTCGACGAAGTACTGCTGGACGTCGCCCATCATCTTCA
The DNA here is from genome assembly GCA_033856455.1 of Solirubrobacterales bacterium. Classification (GTDB taxonomy): domain Bacteria; phylum Actinomycetota; class Thermoleophilia; order Solirubrobacterales; family 70-9; genus VAYN01. Next base: position 4,377 of record JAWVEZ010000203.1, read on the forward strand.
GCGCGAACTCGGTCGAGAAGATGCAGGTGTTCTGCGCCTGGTCCTCCTTGAGGATGTCGGCCTGGACGGTGCCGCGGACCTTCTTGACCGTCGCCGCCGCGATCCGCGCGTAGGTCTCGGCGTCGACCACCTGTTCGCCGGAGACGCCGAGCAGGCCGAGCCCGAGGCCGTCGTTGCCCTCGGGGAGGTCGCCCTTGTAACGCGGCCGCTGACGCTCGGCGAAGTACTCGTCGAGCTTGCGCTCGGCCTCCGCCCAGCCGCCGCTCTCCTTCAGGTGCTTTTCGACCTGCTGGTCGATCGCCGCGTTCATGTAGAAGGCGAGGATGATCGGCGCCGGCCCGTTGATCGTCATCGAGACCGAGGTCGTCGGCGCGCAGAGGTCGAAGCCCGAGTAGAGCTTCTTGGCGTCGTCGACGGTGGCGATCGAGACGCCCGAGTTGCCGACCTTGCCGTAGATGTCGGGGCGCTCGTCGGGGTTCTCGCCGTAGAGCGTGACCGAGTCGAAGGCGGTCGAGAGCCGGGCCGCCGGCTGCCCGGCGGAGAGGTAGTGGAAGCGGCGGTTGGTGCGCTCCGGCGAGCCCTCGCCGGCGAACATCCGGGTCGGGTCCTCGCCCTCGCGGCGGTAGGGGAAGACGCCGCCGGTGTAGGGGTAGCCGCCGGGTAGGTTCTCCTTCAGCAGGAAGCGCAGGCGGTCGCCCCAGCCGTCGAAGCGCGGCGGCGCCACCTTCGGCACCTGCTGGTGGCTCAGCGACTCGCGGTAGTTGGAGCCGGTGATCTCGCGGTCCCGCACGGTGTAGCTGTAGGTCTCGGCGGTGATCGACTCGATCCGCTCCTCCCAGCTCTCCAGCAGGCCGACCGCTTCCGGCCCAAGTTCGGCCAGCGTCTCCTCGTAGGCGGCGAGCAATTTGCCGTCGCCGTCGTCCACCGCCTTGGCCGCCTCGAAGAGGTGCTGGGCGCGCGAGGCCAGCCCGGCGAGGCGCTCGATCTCCTCGTTGATCGAGCGGCCCTGCTCGGCGATCTCGGCCAGATAGCGGACCCGCTTGGCGGGGATCAGCACGTTGCCGAGCGGCTCGCGGTTCTCCGGGTCGGCGCCGGTCCCCCAGCGCTCGCCGCTCTGGCCGGGCAGCTCGCCGAGCTTGCGGCAGAGGTTGACGAACATCCAGGTCAGGCCGGGGTCGTGGAACTGGCTGGCGATCGTCGGGTAGACCGGGATCTCCTCCTCCGCCAGCTCGAAGGCGACCCGGTTGCGGCGCCACTGCTTGCGCACGTCGCGCAGCGCGTCCTCGGCCCCGCCCTTGTCGAACTTGTTGATCACGACCAGCTCGGCGAGGTCGAGCATGTCGATCTTCTCGAGCTGGCTGGCGGCCCCGAACTCGCTGGTCATCACGTACATCGGCACGTCGACCAGGTCGACGATCTCGGAGTCGCTCTGGCCGATCCCGGCGGTCTCGACGATCACCAGGTCGAAGCCGGCCGAGCGCAGGAAGGCGACCGCGTTGGAGAGCCCGGCGGCGGTCGCCAGGTTCTGGCGGCGGGTCGCCATCGAGCGCATGTAGATCCGCTCGTGGCGCAGGCTGTTCATCCGGATCCGGTCGCCGAGCAGGGCGCCGCCGGTCCGCCGCCGGGTCGGGTCGACGGCGAGCACCGCGACCCGCAGCTCCGGGAACTGGGCCATGAAGCGGGAGAGCAGCTCGTCGGTGACGGTGCTCTTGCCGGCGCCGCCGGTCCCGGTGATGCCGACCACGGGGACGTCGGCGCCGGTCGCGCGCCAGCTCTCGCGCAGCTGTTCCAGCCGCGGCTCGGGGATCACTTCGTCCTCCAGCGCCGAGAGCATCCGCGCGACCCAGAGGTCGCCGCCGGGCTCGCCCTCGGGGACCGCCGAGGCGACCCGCTGGGCGTTGGCCCGCTCGATCAGGTCGTCGATCATCCCGACCAGCCCGAGCGCCGAGCCGTCGTTGGGGTGGTAGATCCGCTCGACCCCGCTCGCCTGCAGGTCGGCGATCTCGCCCGGGGTGATCGTCCCGCCGCCGCCGCCGAAGACGCGGATGTGGCCGGCGTCGTAGGAGTCGAGCATCTCGATCGCGTACTTGAAGTACTCGGTGTGGCCGCCCTGGTAGGAGCTGATCGCGATCCCGTCGACGTCCTCCTGGATCGCCGCGCGGACGACGTCGCGGACGCTGCGGTTGTGGCCGAGGTGGACGACCTCCGCGCCGTTGCCCTGGATCAGGCGGCGCATCACGTTGATCGCCGCGTCGTGGCCGTCGAACAGCGAGGCGGCGGTGACGAAGCGCAGCGGCAGCTCGCCGGCGGCCTCCTCGGAGCCCTGGGTGGGGCTCTCGGTCAGCGTCGCCACGGCTCTACCTCTGCCTACGGGGAGATACGTGAATCACAGATAGTAGGAATACCACGTATTTCCCCCGAGGGCAAATCACGGCGCCTTCAGGGCGAGAAGTCGTCGGCTCCCTGGCGCAGCTTGCGCAGGGTCGAGAAGAGCGCGGCGAGATCGTCGTCGTCGAGCGGCAGGGTGGCGAAGTCGGCCTCGTTCAGCGCCTCGGTGGCGGCCTCGGCGACCTCGCGGCCCTGCGGCAGGATCTCGGCCAGCACCGCGCGGCGGTCGCTCTGGTGGGGGACGCGGCGGACCAGGCCGGCGCGCTCGAGGCCGTCGATCGTGTTGGTGACGCTGGTCCGGTGGACCTGCAGCCGCTCGCCGATCTTGCCCAGCGGCAGGGCGCCGCGGCGGCTGAAGTGCAGCAGCATCAGCGCCTCGTAGCGGGGAAAGGTCAGCTCGAAGGGCTCGAGCAGCTCGTTCAGCCGCGCCATCAGGATCTGGTGCACGCGCATGATCGAGGTCACCGCGACCATCTCGGTAGCGGCCTGCTCGGGCCAGCGGGCCAGCCAGTGGCGACGGGCCTCCTCGATCGGGTCGAAGGGGAGTTGCGGGGGTGGCACGAGCGGGAGTGTCTCAGCCGCCGCCCAGCAGCGACTTCATCGCCGCCATCGCGGCCACCCGCTGCAGCGCCGCGACGCCGAGCTCCCCGACCAGCTGCTCTTCGCGCCGGGCCATCCTGCTGACCGGCTCGATCTCTTCCGGGTCGATCGTCGACGCCGTCGCCGCCGCGGGCAGTTCCGGCACCGGCGCGGCGGTCGTTTCCGCGTAGTTGAGGCAGTTGAGGATCCCCTCGGCGATCAGCTGGGCGCGGTAGTCGGCGCCCTCTTCGGAGGGGTGGAGATGGTCGGGCTGCAGCATCTCGAAGCGGGTGTTGGCGACGGTCGCCCAGTCGGGGGTCTGGGTGCCCGGTCGCGAGGCGGCGAATTCGTGCACGACCCGGTTCTTGCCGCGGTTGTTGGCACCTTCGACCGTGTAGCCGTGGATCGTCGGCACGACCATGCAGCGGTTGCCCACCGTCGCCGCCACCTTGGCGAGGTTTTCGGCGAGGATCTCGGGATAGTTCGGGTTGTCGTTGGTGCCGCCGTCGAAGACGATCACCGACATCGAGGGGTCGTAGCTTTCTTCGAAGAGTTCGAGGATTTCGAAGGTGTTCGAGCCGCCGACCGCGTTGACCGTGAGCTCGACCCCGGGCAGGTACTGGTCGAGGTAGAGCGAGGTCGATTCCTGGAGGCTGTCGCCCACCACCAGCACTTTTGGCGCCGCGACGGCCCCGGCCGGGACGGCCAGTCCGAGCATGGTGAGTATTAGCGCGACCCCTGCCGCGCCGCGCCTGCACGCTTTCCGCATTCGCCAACTTCTACATTACGAGCATGATCCTGGCTTCACGGGCGGCGTCTCGGGTCACCATTGCCGTGTGCGCGGCGGGTCTGGCGGCGCTCGCGATCGTCATCCCGGGCTGCGGCGGCGATACCCCGGCGAACGCCCGCAACACCCCGGTCAGCTCGGCCGAAAACGCGGCGGCGACGCAGTCGCCGAAAGCGAAGCCGAAGCCGGCCGCGGTCGACGAGCGCTGCCAGCAGCAGGTCGGCGGCTTCCTCGAGACGATGGCGACCCTGCGCGAACGGCTCGTCTCCGGGCTCAGCTACGAAGAATACGTCGGCGAGATCGGGGTCGTCCGGGCCGCCTACGACGAAGTTCCGGTCAGCCAGCTGGCCCTGCCCTGCCTCTCGTCCACCGGCACCCCCGCCGAGCTCGCCTTCGACCGCTACATCGGGGCGGCCAACTCCTGGGGCGGGTGCATCGAGGAAGCGGAGTGCGACGCGCCGACGATCGAACCGGTGCTTCAGAAGCAGTGGCGCCGCGCCTCGCTGCTGCTCGACGAAGCCCAGTCGGGCCTCGACGCCTAGCACCACCTTTTGTCGAAAGTAGCCCTCTGGGCGACCTTCGACAAAAGGTCAGCGGTCGAGCGCCGGCTCCAGCCCGATCAGCGCCAGGTGGCGCGGCACGTAGAACTCGGCGACCCGGTCGAGCCCGAGGATGCCACCCGGCCGATACCAGTGCCAGACGCTGTTGTAGAGGCCGAGCACGGCCCGGGTCAGCAGCTGCGGATCGGCCTCGGGAACGAGGCCCTGCTCCATCCCCCGCGCCAGGTAGGTCGCCCAGACGACCTCGTAGTCGCGGGTCCGGGCCCGCGCCATCTGCCGCGCCTCCTCCTCGCGCGGCGACTTGCGGCGCTCGCCGATCCGCCCCTGCTCGGCGACCCGCACCCGGTTGCCCTGGACCTGCAGCTCGCTGAGCTCGAAGGCGGAGTGCAGGACCGTGTGCAGGCCGGCGGCGAACTCCGCCTCGGCGGTGATCCGGTCGAAGTCCTCGCGCAGCACCTCGATCCCGTCGGCCATGATCACGTACAGGCAGTGCAGCTTCGACTCGAAGTAGTGGTACAGCGCCGTCGAGCCAACCCCGACCGCGCCCGCCACATCGGCCCATTTGGTGTCCTCGTAGCCGCGGTGCCCGAAGTACTCGGTCGCCACCGTGAGAATCTCCGCCCGCTTGTTGCGAGCGGAGGGTCGTGGCTGGCCCGCACCGCCCGGGACTCGCTGGTCTGCCAAAGAAGTCACTCCCACCTTCCTGTCGTCTCCTCCCCGCCGGAGGGGACGTGACTCTATCCGGGTACCCGCGGGTACGCCAGGCGACTCAGGCGCGGAAATAGCAAGGGCCGCCCGGAGGCGGCCCTTGCATGGTGCTTGGGAGCGAGCGCGGGAACGATTGCCGAGCGGGACAAGACCCGACCCCCTGACGCTCACCGGTGCCCGGGTTGGATTCCACCGGGCGCCCCGAAACAGTGCGGCGCCTAGCGGCCCTGCACCTCCAGAGTCCCATCAAGCATGTGAATCAATTTAGGACCACCTCCTTTCTCTGGTCTGCGGATTGAAGCAAACCGGGAGGTCGGGCTCAACCGCCCCGCGGCGGTCCCTCAGAGGGGGATGTTGCCGTGCTTGCGCTTCGGCTGGGCGACGCGCTTGGACTGCAGCATGCGCAGCGCCCGGATCAGCTTCGGCCGCGTCTGCCGCGGCTCGATCACGTCGTCGATGTAGCCGCGCTCCGCCGCCGAGTACGGGTTGGCGAAGTGGGCTTTGTAGTCGTCGATCAGTTTCTGGCGGCGCTCGTCGGGGGTCGGCGAACCGGCGATGTCTTTGCGGTAGATGATGTTGACGGCGCCCTCCGGCCCCATCACCGCGACCTCGGCGGTCGGCCAGGCGACGTTGAAGTCGGCCAGCATGTGCTTCGAGTTCATCACGTCGTAGGCGCCGCCGTAAGCCTTGCGGGTGACCACGGTGAGCTTCGGCACGGTCGCCTCGGTGAAGGCGTAAAGCAGCTTGGCGCCGTGGCGGATGATCCCGTTCCACTCCTGGTCGGTGCCCGGCAGGAACCCCGGCACGTCGGTGAAGGTGAGAATGGGGACGTTGTAGCAATCGCAGGTGCGGACGAACCGGGCCGCCTTCTCGGAGGCCTCGATGTCGAGCACGCCGGCGAGGAAGGCGGGCTGGTTGCCGACGATCCCGACCGGAAAGCCATCGAGCCGCGAGAAGCCGCAGACGATGTTTTTCGCGAAGTGCTCGTGGACCTCGAAGAACTCCTCGTCGTCGACGATGCGGGCGATCACGTCGCGCATGTCGTAGGGCTTCGAGGGGTCGACGGGGACCAGCGTGTCGAGCTCCTCGTCTTCGCGCTCAGGGTCGTCCGCGGGGGCGAAGCGGGGCGGCGCCTCGAGGTTGTTCGAGGGCAGGAAGCCGAGCAGGTAGCGCACATCCTCGAGGCAGCTCTCCTCGTCCTCGGAGGCGAAGTGGGCGACCCCCGACTTCGAGTTGTGGCTCATCGCGCCGCCGAGCTCCTCGAACTCGACTTCCTCGCCGGTCACGGTTTTGATCACTTCGGGGCCGGTGATGAACATGTGCGAGGTCTCTTTGACCATGAAGATGAAGTCGGTCATCGCCGGCGAGTAGACGGCGCCGCCGGCGCAGGGACCCATGATCAGGCTGATCTGCGGGATCACCCCGGAGCACTGGACGTTGCGGACGAAGACGTCGCCGTAGGCGCCGAGGCTGACCACGCCCTCCTGGATCCGGGCGCCGCCGGAGTCGTTGATCCCGATCACCGGCGCCCCGACCTGGGCGGCGAGGTCCATCACCTTGCACATCTTCTCCGCCATCACCTCGCCGAGGCTGCCGCCGAAGACGGTGAAGTCCTGGGAAAAGACGAAGACCGTGCGGCCGTCGATCGTGCCGTGGCCGGTGACGACGGCGTCGCCCCAGGGCCGGTTCTTCTGCATCTCGAAGTCGTAGGTGCGGTGGCGGACGAAGACGTCGAGCTCCTCGAAGGAGCCGGGGTCGAGCAGCTTCTCGACCCGCTCGCGCGCCGTCATCTTGCCCTTCGCGTGCTGCTTCTCGACCGCCGCCTCGGAGGCCGAGTGGATCGCCGCCTCGCGCAGCTCGCGCAGGTAGGCCAGCTTCTCGTCGTGGGTGATCGGGTTCTTCTCTCGCATCTCGGCAGGGGCCGGGGTCAGGGGCGGCGCGGGATTCTATTTGGGGCGGCCCTCCGGTGCCCCGCGACGCCCTGGCGATGCCTGCGAACGTGAAGGAGGGCCCGCTCTCGCGGACCCTCCCAGGGGCAAATCCGTATGTGGCTCCCGCCTGGAGCTCGGCGCGCCGCGTTCAGCTGAAAGGCCGGCGCTGCGGTTCCGCCAGGCGGTCGAGAACCGCTTCGAGGTCGGCTTCGGCCAGTCCCGTCTCCTCGGCGGCACGAATCTCGACCCGCGTCCCGAACCCTTTCTCGGCCATCGTCACCTCGACCCCCTCGACGGCGGCGATCAGCTCAGCCAGCTCCGGCTCGGACTTCATCAGCGTCCTCGAAACCTCGATCATGCGCCGCTTTTCTGCCAGCGACGGGCCGTTCCTGCCGCCCGAGGGCCGTGAAACGGACCGTTCAGGCGACGCGGGGGAGAGACTGGGGCGCATCCGACATTGACCCCCATCAGGTGTGGTCAATGTCGGATGCGCGAAATCGAAACGCTTGGAGGTTGGTCGCCCGCCAGCACGGGATGGTGGCGAGAGCGCAATTGCTTGCGCTGGGATATAGCGCAGCGGCTATTCAGCACCGGATCGCGTACGGGCGACTTCACCCCGTAGCGCGGGGAATCTACGCCGTTGGTTGGCCCTATCAGGACCAACGCCGGCGCTGGGCCGCCGCCGTCCTCGCCGCCGCGGCTGGAAATCGGGCAGCCGACCTTCCCACCCAGCCCTACCTCGGAAACGGTGTCGCACTCAGCCACCGAAGCGCAGCGGCACTCTGGGGGATCGGCCTCGAGCATCCGGATCACCTCGACCTCACGGTCCGCCGTCGCGCGGAACTACGGCGGCCCGGCCTGCGCATTCGGGATCGGCGCTCCCTCCCCGCATCTGCCATCCGCACCCACGACGACCTCCCGGTCACCAGCCCCGTCCAGACCCTGATCGACCTCGCCACCGAACTGAGCCGGATCGAGGTCGAGCGAGCCGTCAACGACGCCGACAAGCGCGACCTGATCGACCCCGAGGCGCTGCGCCTCGCTCTCGACGACCACGCTGGCGAGCCCGGCGTGCGTCCCTTGCGCACAATCCTCGACCGCCTCACCTTCTGCCTCTCCGACTCCGACCTGGAGATCTACTTCCGCCCCATCGCCGCCTCGGCC
>JAWVEZ010000204.1:0-34268 GCA_033856455.1 Solirubrobacterales bacterium
GTGTTTTTTTGCTTCAGCGCTTTAGGCGTCAGCTCGGAGCGCGACCCACAAAAAAACTAAGCGAAAGGGGCACCCCGACCCCTCCTCGCATGCGTCCCGGAGCAAGCCGTCAACTCCGGATCCTCGCCTCCTCGAGGTCGAGGTCGCGTTCGATCTGGCGCATCGTCTGGTTTTTCAGCCGGCCGATCCCGCGCAGGTTGATCAGTTCATCGCGCTCGATCCCGATCAGCTCGCGGCGCAGCTCGCCGTAGTTGGTGATTCGCTCCTCGCGGGCGGCGGTCTCGGGGTCCTGGCCGTCGAGCACGGCGGCGCACATCCGGAAGCGGGCCCGGTAGAGGTCGCGCAGGCGCTGCAGCTGCTTCTCGTCGGCGCGTCCGTCGCGTTCCATTTCGTCGATCCGGTCGAGCGCCGCCTGCGCGCCCTCCATCCGCGCCACCGCCTCTTCGTCGCTCCAGCGCCGCGGCTCCTCGAGCTTCAGCGACTTGACGACGAAGGGCAGGGAGAGGCCCTGGCCGACCAGGGTGACGAGGATCAGCGCGAAGGTGAGGAAGATGATCTGCGGGCGCCCGTCGACGCTGAGCGGCACCGCCAGCGCCGCCGCCAGCGAGACGGCGCCGCGCATCCCGCTCCAGCCGACCGCGAAGCGCTGACCGGCGGTCTCGCCGGCGTCGCCGCGCATCGCCATCACGAAGATCACCCGGGTGGCGATCGAGGCGACGGCGATCGCCGCGACCGGCCAGAGCAGTTCGCCGATGCCGGAGCTGCCTTCGTTGAGGGTGTCGACGACGCCGGGCAGCTGCAGGCCGAGCAGCACGAAGAGGCTGATCTCCAGCCCGAACACGAGCACGTCCCAGAAGGCGATCGCGCCGAGCCGGGTGTCGGCGTCGAGCGAGCCCGGCGACCGGTAGCCGGCGTAGACGCCGGCAACGACCGCGGCGAGGATCCCCGAGACGTGAGCCTCCTCGGCGCCGATGTAGGCGGCGTATGCGGTCAGCACCGTGAGGAAGACGACCAGGCCGCCGTCGGCCTGGCGGCGGATGATCCGGTCGGAGACGAAGCCGATGACGAGGCCGACCGCGATGCCACCGAGCGAGACGACGACGAACTCGAGCGCCGCGTCGCCGAGGCTGAAGGCGGTGCCGGTGGCGACGCCGACCGCGATCCGGTAGAGGACGAGGGCGGTGCCGTCGTTGATCATCGACTCGCCCTCGACCAGCAGCCGCACCCGCTCGGGGGCGTGCAGACGGCGGAAGATCGAGGTCGCCGAGACCGCGTCGGTGGGGGCGAGGACGGCGCCGAGGATCGCCGCTTCCGCCCAGCCCAGCTCCGGCACCAGCGCGTGGGCGACGACCGCGACCACCGCCGCGGTGAGGAAGACGAGCCCGATCGAGAGCAGGCCGAGCGGCCGCATCAGCGCCCGCAGCTCCCCTGGCGCGGTGCGCCAGCCGGCCGCGTAGACGAGCGGCGGCAGGAAGATCAGGAAGATCGTGTCGGGCTCGAGTTCGATCTCCGGCAGCCCCGGGATCAGGGCGATCGCGAGGCCGCCGAGCACGAGGACGATCGGCGCCGGGATCTTCCCGAAGTCGGCGATCCGCACCAGCAACGCGGCGGCGAGGAGCAGAAGGAGGATCGACTCGACGTCTTGCATCACCACATAACATCGAGTTACGTGGACGAACGTCTTTCACCCCCGCTCGACGAGACCGACCACGTGCGCGGCGAGCGCGGCGCGCCGCTCGAGCTGGTGATGTTCGGCGACTTCCAGTGCCCCTACTGCCTGGGCGCGCAGTCGGTCCTGCGGCGGGTCCGCGAGCGCCTCGGGGAGCGCCTCGTCTTCGGCTTCCGCCACCTGCCGATCCCCGAGCGCCACCCGTTGGCGCCGCTGGCCGCGCAGGCGAGCGAGGCGGCCGCGGCCCAGGGGCAGTTCTGGGAGTACCACGACGCGCTTTTTCAGGTCCAGCCGAAGCTTTCGCGCGGAACGATGCTCGAAGTCGCCAAGGAGCTGCGGCTCGACGCCGACCGGATCGCGACCGAGATCGACGCCGAGCTCTACAGCGAGCGGATCGAGCGCGACCTCGCCTCGGCTGAGGCCAGTGGGGCGACCGGAACGCCGGCCTTCTTCGTCAACGGCGTGCGCCTGTTCGGCGCCTACGACGCCTCCTCGCTGGTCGAGGCGCTGGAAGGCGAGCGACCGGACAACAGGGGCTGAGGGTCCGAAACCGGTCCTAGACTCGCTCGGCGTGAGGGCGCTGGTGCAGCGGGTAAGTCAGGCGGCGGTCGACGTTGAGGGGACCCGCGTGGCGCAGATCGGGGCGGGGATGCTGGTCTTGCTCGGGGTGCGGGTCGGCGATGGCGCGGCGGAGGCCGACCGGCTGGCCGACAAGGTCGCGAAGCTGCGGATCTTCGACGACGCCGAGGGGCGGATGAACGAGCCGCTGGGAGAGCGCGAGATCCTCTGCGTCAGCCAGTTCACCCTCTACGGCGACGCCCGCAAGGGCAACCGCCCCAGCTACGTGGAGGCGGCGCGCCCGGAGGACGCCGAGCCGCTTTATGACCGCTTCTGCGAGCGCCTCGGCGCGAAGAAGGGGGTCTTCGGCGCTTGCATGGGGGTGGCCCTGATCAACGACGGGCCGGTCACCCTGATGGTCGAGGCATGAGCCGCGCCGCGCTGGCCGCGCTCACCGTCGCCGCCAGCGCCCTCGTCTTCGCCGGCTGCCTCGACGGCACCGTGCGCAATCCCCCCGGCGAAGGCTCGAACGCCCAGGGGACGGGCGGCAAGGGCGTCGAGAAGAACGGCTCCAAGGGCCAAGGCGGGGAGGACGACGAGAACGGGGGAGGGGGGACGGATAAGGCCGGCTCGGTCTCCTTCGCCGCGGTCGGCGACACGGCGATGGGGATCACGCCCGAACTGCCGTCCTCTCCGCAGACCTACTTCGAGCCGATCGAGGGCGAGCTGACGGCCGACGTCGTCTTCGGCAACCTCGAGGGCACGCTCACCGACGTCTCCGAAGACGTCAAGTGCGGCGGCGCCAAGCCGGGCACCTGTTACGCCTTCCGCGCTCCGCCCGAGTACGCGACCTACCTGCACGAAGCCGGCTTCAACGTGATGTCGCTGGCCAACAACCACTCCTACGACTTCGGCGAAGCGGGGCAGCGGGAGACGGTCGAATCGCTCCACCAGGCCGGGATCGAGCCGGTCGGGATCCCGGGCCGGACGATCTTCGTCAAGGCCGGCGGGACCAAGGTCGCCTTCCTCGGCTTCGCCTCCTACGACTACACGAACCTGCTCACCGACCTCGAAACGGCCAGGGCGCTGATCCGCAAGGCGCGCAAGCGGGTCGACATCGTCGTCGTCGCCAACCACGCGGGCGCCGAGGGCTCCGACGCCGCCCACGTAACCGGCGAAACCGAGATCTACCTCGGCGAGGACCGCGGCAATCCCGAGGAGTTCGCCCACATGGCGGTCGAGGCGGGGGCTGACCTGGTGCTCGGCTCCGGCCCGCACGTCCTGCGCGGGATGGAGATCTACCGCGACCGCCTGATCGCCTACAGCCTCGGCAACTTCTCCGGCTATCGCAATTTCGGGCTGGGTGGGATCCTCAGCGCGACGGTCGTCCTGCACGCCACCCTCGGGCCCGACGGCGCCTTCCGCTCCGGGCGGCTCGCCTCGGTGCGGATGATCGAAGCCGGCCAGCCGGTGCCCGACCCCGAAGGCGCCGGCGCCGCCCTGGTCGAGGAGCTCTCCCAGGACGACTTCGCCCCCTCGAAGGCGATCAAGGTCGGCGAGGACGGGCGGATCGAAGCGCCATGACGCTCGCCTCCCACTCGGTCGGCAGCGGCCCCCCGCTGCTGCTGGTCAACGGCTACGCGGCGACCGGGGCGGACTGGGACCCGACCTTCGTCGAGCTGCTGGCGGCCTCGCACCGGGTGATCTGTCCCGACAACCGCGGGCTCGGCGGCTCCGAGCTCGGCGACGGCGAGCTGACGGTCGAGGCGATGGCCGCCGACCTCGAAGCGCTGCTCGACGAGCTCGAGGTCGAGCGGACCGCGCTCGCCGGCTGGTCGATGGGCGGCTTCGTCGCCCAGCGGCTGGCGCGAAGGGTGCCCGAGCGGGTGACGGCGCTCGCCCTGATCGCCACCGACCCCGGCGGCCCCGACGTTGTCGCGGCCGAGCCCGCGGTCTGGCAGCAGTTGACCGACCGCAGCGGCAGCGCCCGCGAGCAGGCCTCGCGACTGATCCCGCTGCTCTTTCCGCCGGCGCTGGCGCCGGCGATCGATGCGCAGTTCGGCGACCTGATCGCGGCAGGTCGTGCGGCGATGTCGGCTGACGCGCTGGCCGCCCAGGAGCGGGCGATGGAGGGCTGGCACCAGGACGGCGTCGGCGACCCTCATGGCATGATCCCGCCGACGTTGGTGATCCACGGCGAGGAGGACGTCGTGATTCCCGCCGCCAACGCCGAGCCGCTCGCCGCCCACTGGCCCGGCGCCCGGATCGAGCTGATCGCCGGCGCCGCCCACGCGGTGATGGCCCAGGAGCCCCAGCGCGTCGCCGCCGCGATCGACGAGCTGACTGGACCAAAGGCGCTGACTAAATAAGATCGGGGGCGGTGAATCTCGCTCGTCCTCTAGCGCTTGTCTCGGCGCTCGCGGTCCTGGCCCTGGCCGCCTGGGCGCCGACCGCCGGCGCCGCTCCCGGCGACGTCCGCGTCCAGGCCGAAGCGACCTACCACGAAGCCGCCGACGGCTCGGTCAACGGGGTGCGGCTGCAGATCTTTCGGGATGGCGCCAAGGTGGTCGATCGCCCGCCCCCGATCCCATGCTCGGGCTGTGCTCTGCGGCCCTACCCGGTGGGCTACGCGACCAAGCCCGCGCAGGTCGTTCAGCTCGACGCCACGCCCGAACCGGAGGTCGTCTTCGCGCTGCTCTCGGGCGGCGCCCACTGCTGCATCTACGCCCAGATATTCCGCTGGGACGAAGCGCTCGGCCGCTACCTTGCCGCCACCCACGACTTCCGCGACAACGGCTTCGTGCTCAAAGACCTCCGCCACGACGGGGTCCCGGAGTTCTTCAGCAACGACACCCGGCTCGCCTATCGCTTCTCCTGCTACCTCTGCGCCGTTTACCCGACCCAGCTCTGGGCCTACGACTCCGGTCGTCTCAGCGACGTGACCCGTTCCTTCCCGAGGCAGGTGAAGAATGACCTGGCGGAAACCAGGCGCTTCTACTATCGCGCCCTGGGCAAGGGCGACGTGAGGGGCCTGCTTGCCACGATCGCCGCCGACCAGTGCCTGCTCGGCCACTGCAGCGCCGGCTTCCGCTTCGTCCGCCGCGCGATCGCCGCCGGCCACGTCCGCGCCCGCGAACCGCGCTGGGAATACGGCCCCCACGGCCACAAGTACCTCCGCGAGCTGCGCCGCTTTCTCCGCAAGCTCGGCTACGTCTAGGATCGATACCAGGATGCCGGTGAAGTTCGGTCTGTGGCGGGTGGATGGAACCTCTGTTGAGCAGGTTCCAGTGAGCGGGATCTCTAGCGAGGAGCGCCTGGAGGACATTCTCGAGCAGCGCATCGAGATTCTTGGCTTGGGCGATCTTTTCCCGATCGGTCGCCAAGTCATCACGGACTTCGGCAAGCGCATCGATCTCTTGGCGATCGACGCCCAGGGCGATCTCCATGTCATCGAGCTGAAGAAGGACCGCACGCCCCGGGAGGTCGTCGCCCAGGCACTCGAGTATGGGTTCTGGGTCCAGAGTCTGTCGTTCGAGGGCATCCGCGAGCTGTACGCGAAACATCACGATGGCGAGGATTTCGACTCGGCCTTCACGAGCCATTTTGAGGCGGATATCCCCGAGGCCGTCAACACGAGTCACCAGCTTCTGGTCGTCGCCACCGGAATGGACGTCAGTACTGAGCAGATTGTCGACTACGTCCGTGAATACGGAGTGCCGATCAACGTCCTTTTCTTCGAGTACCTGAACGACGGCGACCGGGAGTACCTGGCGCGCTCTTGGCTGACCGATCCCGAGCTCGACGCTCCAAGCGGAGGAGCCGGCAAGAAGCAGGCCCCATGGAACGGAACCGACTTTTTCGTCGCCGTAGGGGAGAACAACGAGCGCAACTGGGACGACATGATCAGGTACGGGTTCGTGTCGGCGGGCCACGGAGAGAAATATCGAAAGGCGATGGAAAACCTTTTCGAGGGAGCGAGGGTCTGGGCAGCGATCCCCAAGAGCCGCGCCGTCGGCGGGGCTTACGGCTACGTCGGGGTAGGCAGGGTGACCGCCCCTGCCGTTGGCGTTCTCGACTTCGACGTGGAGGTAAACGGGGAGGCGATGAACATCCTCGACGCGCCGGATCTGAAGGCCACCAATATGGGCTGGGATGCCGACGATCCCGAACAGTGTGAGTACCTGGCGAGGATCGAATGGATCGATGTCCTGCCCAGGGAGGAGGCCGTCTGGCAGAAGGGGATGTTCGCGAACCAGAACGTCGTCGCAAAGCTACGGCAGCCCTTTACCCTGCAGCGCCTCAGCGAAGTATTCGACTTGTCCTCCGAATAGGCTGCCGCCGTGGCGCGGTGGGCTCGGTGGCATCGGGGGAGAGCGGTCTATCCCGCGCCGAGCCGTGAATCTAGGCCACAAGCTATGCCGGAGGAGGGACTCGAACCCCCGACACGCGGATTATGATTCCGCTGCTCTAACCAGCTGAGCTACTCCGGCGGGGATGGGCATGGTAATCCTTGGCGGGTGGCGACGGGTTCGGGTCGCACTCCGGAATCTGGCTGGTCGGCGCTGCGGCCGGTCCTGGTCGCGTTCCTGCTGGTTGCCGACCTATTCGTCGTCGTTGCGCTGGTGATCGTGCGCCCCGACGGCTGGCTGCCGCCGTTCATCGCTTTCGGCTCGCTGCTGCTCGGCCTGGTCTGGTTTCAGGTCTGGGCGATGCGGCACCGGCACGACGACGGCTGACGCGGGGGTCGGGGGACGCCGGGTGTTTTGCTGGACTAAATTCCTCCAATGGACCCGGACGAACGGGGGTTGCAGGGACAAATGCGCTGCAGCGTTAAGGCGCTGGGGATAGGGTGGTGCGGGTGAGCACTGAGCTGGATAGAGCGATCCGGACCGTCGTTCGTCAGTGCATGGGCGTCAATCCCGGCGAGGAGGTCCTCGTGATCTGCAACCCGGTGACCGAAGAGATCGGCGCGCTGATGCGGATCGAGGCGCAGGGGGACGGCGCCGACGCGACCCTGGCGGTGATGTCCGAGCGCGATTCGGCGGCAGCCGAGCCGCCCCGGGCGGTGGCCGCGGCGATGCGCGAGGCCGACGTGGTCCTGGCACCGACGATCCAGTCGGTCTCCCACACGGCGGCGCGCAAGGAAGCCAGCGAAGCGGGTGTACGGGTCGGCAGCCTGCCCGGCGTCACCGAGGAGATGCTGGTGCGGCTGATGAACAGCGACCTCGAGGAGGTGCGGCGGCGCGGCTGGGCGATCGTCTCGACCCTGAACGGCGGCTCGGAGGTGCGGATCACCTGCCGCCACGGCAGCGACCTGCGGTTCGGGATCGAGGGCCGCCTGGGGATCGTCGACGCCGGCGAACTGAGCAGCCGCAGCGCCTTCGGCAACCTGCCCTGCGGCGAGGGCTTCATCGCCCCGGTCGAGGGGACCGGCGAGGGCACGCTGGTCATCGACGGCTCGATCGCCGGGGTCGGCCTGCTCGACACGCCCACCTCGCTGACCATTCGGGAGGGCCGCCTGACCGACTCGACGGGCTCCGACGGCGCCGCGCTGATGGACCTGCTGACGACGCACGGCCCGGAAGCGACCAGCATCGCCGAGCTCGGGATCGGCACCAACGAAGAGGCGATCCTCACCGGCAACATCCTCGAGGACGAGAAGATCCTCGGCACCGCCCACATCGCCTTCGGCGCCTCGGCGGCGATCGGCGGGACCGTCCAGGTCCCGGTCCACCTCGACTGCGTGCTGCTCGAACCGACCGTGGAAGTCGACGGCGAGACGATCGTCAGCGGCGGCGACCTCCTCGTCTGAGGAGGACGAGCGTGGCGGCCCTCCTCGCCGTACCCAACGTCTCGGAGGGGAGCGACGGCGAGCGGCTGCGGCGGCTGGGGGAAGCCTTCGCGGCGCCGCCGGGCGTCACCCTGTTGGATGTCCACTCCGACGCCGACCACGGCCGCTCGGTGTTCAGCCTGGCGGGCGAGCCGGGCCCGTTGGAGGAGGGGCTGACGCGGGGTGCCGAGGAGGCGCTGGAGACGATCGACATGAACGCCTACCGCGGCGCCCACCCGGCGATCGGGGCGCTCGACGTCTGCCCACTGGTCTGGCTCGAGCCCGGCGGGCGCGAGCAGGCGCGGACCGCGGCGGTCGCGCTGGCGACCCAGATCGGCGGCCTCGGCGTGCCGGTCTTCCTCTACGGGGAGCTGGCGCGGGACCCGAGCCGGACCGAGCGCGCCTACTTTCGCAACGGCGGCCTCTCCGAGCTCTGGCTGCGGATCGAGGCGGGGGAGCTGCGCCCCGATTTCGGGCCGCCGGAGCCGCACCGGACCGGCGGCGCGACCCTGGTCACGGCGCGGCCGCCGCTGGCCGCCTTCAACGTCGAGCTCGACAGCGACGACGTCGAGATCGCCCGCGCGGTCGCCGCCGGGCTGCGCGAGTCCGGCGGCGGGCTGCCGGGGGTGCGGGCGATCGGGCTGCTGCTGGCCAGCGGCCGCGCCCAGGTCTCGACCAACGTGCACGACCCGCTGGCGGTCCCGCTGGGGCGGGTGGTGGAGACGGTGCGCGAGCTGGCGGCGCCGCTCGGCGCCCGGCCGCTCGAAGCCGAGCTGGTCGGCCTCGTCCCGGCCCTGGCCCTGGCCGGCTATCCCGCCGACGTGCCGATGCGCGGCTTCGAGCCAGATCGCCACATCATCGAGCGCTGTCTAAGTTAGATTCAATTCATATATGGCTGAGACGAAAAAGCGACGCAAGGGCAAGAAACGCGGCACCCAGGGGGGCCGCGTCGACAACAAACCGCGGGCCGGCCGGCCGCGCAACCGCGAGGAGGCGAAGAATCGGGCGAAGGCGAAGCGGCCAGCCCCGGCGCGCCACGACGCGCCCCCGACCTGGCGCAGCGGGATCATGCGCGGGCTCTTCGCCGCCGCGCTCTTCTTCGTCCTCCTGATGCTGATCTTCAAACGCCCGGTCGGCACCTCGGCGGCCTTCGCCGGCTTCATGCTCGCCTTCTACATCCCGGCCGGCTATTACATCGACATGATGCTGTGGCGCAAACGCGAGCGGCAGCGGATTCGCGAACGCACCCAGGGCAAGTGAGGAGCGGCCGGTGAGCCTCGACGTCGAGATGCTGACCGTCGGCCCGGTGGCAGAGAACTGCTTCCTCGTGCGCCAGGAGGGGTCCGACAAGCTGCTCGTCGTCGACCCCGGGGAAGAAGCGGAGAGGATCCTCGCCGCGGTCCAGGAGACCGGGGCGGAGGTCGAGGCGATCCTGATCACCCACTGCCACTTCGACCACATCGGCGCGGTGGCGCCGGTGGCGGCGGCGACCGGGGCGCCGGTCTACTGCCCGCGGATCGAGCAGCCGGTGCTCGCCGACATCATGTCCTACGTTCCGTACCCCGGCTTCGGGCCGTTCGAGAGCTACGAGGCCGACCACACGGTCGCCGGCGGCGAGACCCTGGAGCTGGCCGGGATGGAGTTGGACGTCGTGTTCACCCCCGGGCACAGCCCCGGCCACGTCACCTACGCGGTCCGCGGCGAGGACGCGCTGTTCTCCGGCGACGTCCTCTTCCAGGGCTCGGTCGGACGCGTCGACCTGCCCGGCGGCGACGGCCCGACCCTGCTCGCCTCGATCGGCAACCTGGTCGACTCCTTCCCCGAGCAGACGGTCGTCCACCCCGGCCACATGGGGACGACGACGCTCGGCGCCGAGCGCGCCTCCAACCCCTTCCTCACCTCGCTCGCGCGGTAGGCGCGGCGCGGCCCCGCTCCTCTAGGCTCGCTCGCACGATGGCCAGCAAGTTCCAGGCGCCGCGCGGGACCTTCGACGTGCTCCCCGAGGACGCGCGGCGGCGTGCCGTGGTCGAGGCGACGGCGCGGGAGATCTTCGCCCGGGCCGGCTACGAGGGGATCCAGACCCCGAGCTTCGAGCACACCGACCTGTTCGAACGCGGGGTCGGCCGCTCGACCGACATCGTCCGCAAGGAGATGTTCACCTTCGAAGACAAGGGCGAGCGCAGCCTCACCCTGCGGCCGGAGGGGACGGCGCCGATCTGCCGCGCCTACCTCGAGCACGGGATGCACAAACTGGCGCAGCCGGTGAAGCTCTCCTACGTCGGTCCCTTCTTCCGCCACGAGCGCCCCCAGGCGGGCCGCTACCGCCAGTTCCACCAGCTCGGGCTGGAGTGCATCGGCACCGACTCGCCGCTCGCCGACGCCGAGGCGATCATCCTGCTGGCCGAACTGCTGAGCGAGCTCGGCGTGCCGGGGGTCGAGCTGCGGATCGGCAGCCTCGGCTCGTTCGGGGCGCGCCAGGACTACCTCGAGGAGCTGAAGGCGCACCTGCGCAAGCATGAGGGCGACCTCTCCAGGGACGTCCGCGAGCGGATCGACGTCAACCCGCTGCGCGCCTTCGACGCCGACGATCCCGGAACCCAGGGCGTGATGGCGAGCGCGCCGACGATCGTCGACTCGCTGCAGGGGGAGGACGCCGAGCACTTCGCCGAGGTCAAGGCCCTGCTTGACGCGGCGGGGGTCAGCTACGTGGTCGACAAGACCCTGGTCCGCGGACTCGACTACTACACGCGGACGATCTTCTCCTTCGTCTGCGACGCGCTCGGCGCGCAGTCGGAGATCGGCGGCGGCGGCCGCTACGACGGCCTGATCGAGCAGCTCGGCGGGCCGGCGACGCCGGCGGTTGGCTGGGCGGCCGGGATCGAGCGCATCCTGCTCGCCCTCGGCGAGGAGGTCGAGGCGGAGGCCGGCCCGGTCCGCGTCTTCATCTCCTTCAGCGGCGAGGACGGCCGCCGGGCCCTGGTGCTGGCCGACGAGCTGCGCCGGGCCGGCTTCGCGGCCGAGCTCGACCTCGCCCAGCGCGGCGTCAAGGGGCAGCTCAAGCACGCGAACCGGATCGGCGCCAGGTTCGTCGTCCTGCTCTCCCAGCCGGAGGGCCCGCAGCTGCGCGAGATGGAGTCGGGAGAGCAGCGAGCCGTGGATTTGGCCAACCTTGTCGACGAGATGACCGGAGGAGAAGCATGAGCGAGGCGCCGCGGCTGCGCGGGAACGGGTACCGGGACGCCTGGTGCGGGCAGGTGCTGGCGGACCGGGTCGACTCCGAGCTGCGGGTCGCCGGCTGGGTCAACCGCCGCCGCGACCACGGTGGGCTGATCTTCATCGACCTCCGCGACCGCACCGGGATCGTCCAGCTTGTCTTCCATCCCGACAGCTCCGGTGAGGCGTTCGAGCTGGCCCACAAGCTGCGGGCCGAGGACGTGCTGAGCGCGACCGGGACGGTGGTCAGGCGCGATCCCGAGACGGTCAACCCGGAGCTGCCGACCGGCGAGGTCGAGCTGCGGGTGGGCGGCGTCGATCTGCTCGCCGACTCGGAGACGCCGCCCTTCCAGATCGAGGGCTATTCGGGCGAGGCGAGCGAGGACGTGCGGATGCGCTACCGCTACCTCGACCTGCGCCGCGAGGGGATGCGGGGGGCGCTGGAACTGCGCCACCGGGTCGT
Source organism: Solirubrobacterales bacterium (assembly GCA_033856455.1). Lineage (GTDB taxonomy): Bacteria > Actinomycetota > Thermoleophilia > Solirubrobacterales > 70-9 > VAYN01. The sequence goes on from JAWVEZ010000204.1 coordinate 11,734, forward strand.
CGCCGCGATGCGCGAGTTCCTCGACGGCGAGGGCTTCATCGACGTCGAGACGCCGGTCCTCACCCGCTCGACGCCGGAGGGCGCCCGCGACTTCCTCGTCCCGTCCAGCCAGCAGCACGGCTCCTTCTACGCGCTGCCGCAGTCGCCGCAGCTGTTCAAGCAGCTGCTGATGATGAGCGGCTTCGAGCGCTACTACCAGGTGGCGCGCTGCTTTCGCGACGAGGCGACCCGGGCCGACCGCCAGGCCGAGTTCACCCAGCTCGACATCGAGATGTCCTTCGTCGACGGCGAGGACATCATCGAGGTCAACGAGCGGCTGCTGGCGCACGTGTTCGAGCGCGCCGGCGGGCCGACGATCGATTTGCCGATGCGGCGCATGTGTTACGACGAGGCGATGGGGCGGTTCGGCACCGACCGGCCGGACCTCCGCTTCGGCCTCGAGCTGGTCGACCTCGGCGACGCCCTGCGCGAGACCGAGTTCAAGGTCTTCCGCTCGGTGCTGGACGGCGGCGGCTCGATCCGCGGCCTCAACGCCGGCAAGCGCGAGCTGCCGCGCAAAGACCTCGACGGCCTGATCTCGCGGGCCCAGGAGCTGGGGGCGAAGGGGCTGGTCTGGGCGTTCCGCGAGGGCGAGGGATGGCGCTCGCCGACCGCGAAGTTCCTCAGCGAGGCCGAGCTTGCCGACCTCAACCAGCGGCTCGGCGCCGAGGAGGGCGACCTGCTGCTGCTGGTCGCCGACAAGCTCGAGGTGACCAACGCGGTGCTCGGGCAGATGCGGATCGACCTCGCCGAGAAGTTCGAGCTGATCGACCCGGAGCGCAACGAGCTGGTCTGGATCGTCGACTGGCCGCTGATGGAGTGGAACGAGCCCGAGCAGCGCTGGGACGCCCTGCACCACCCGTTCACGGCCCCGGCCGGCGATTTCGACCCTCAGAATCCGGGGGCGGCGCGGGCGGTCGCCTACGACGTGGTCTGGAACGGCCAGGAGCTGGGCGGCGGCTCGATCCGGATCAACCGCGCCGACGTCCAGGAGCAGGTTTTCGCGGCGCTCGGGATCGACGCCGAGACGGCGAAGGCGCGCTTCGGCTTCCTGCTCGAGGCGCTGCGCTACGGGGCGCCGCCGCACGGCGGCATCGCCTACGGAGTCGACCGCATCGTGCAGCGGCTGAACGGGGCGGAGACGATCCGCGACGTGATCGCCTTCCCGAAGACCGCCTCCGGCTTCGACCTGCTGACCGGGGCGCCGGCCCCGGTCGAAGAGACGCAGCTACGCGAGATCGGCGTGGCGATCCGCAAACAGAAACTCGCCGGGCACTGAAAATGGGCCTCCGGGACTGGATACCACGCAAGTGGCGCCCGGCTCCCGGCCCCGGTCTGACCCAGGTCCAGGTCGACGAGCCGAGCTTCGACCGCTGGGAGGTGGTGCGGGACTTCGGCGACCTGCGCACCGCCCGCGCCTGGCATCAGTCGCTGATCGAGGCCGGCTTCGAGGCGGTGCTGACCTCCGACTGGCCGATCGACCGCTTCGGCCACGGCGACATCTCGCTGCGCGTGCCGCCGGACCAGTGGAGCGAGGCCGAGTGGCACCTCTCCAACCTCGACGACGAGCTGATCTGAGAAATCAGGCCCCAGCCCGCCGTTGCCGCCCCTGGCTTTGATCCCTTCAAATGAAGGTGGGTGCCTGATCCCGACCCCAAGAGGCCATGGATACGGTGGCTCCCGCGCCGTTTGTGTTGGGTCAAACGGTGGGACGGCTCGCGCACGGGCTCGAGCCTTGGCCCAAACTTAGCACCGCCGCCTGAGCGGCTGCCGGGGAGAAAAAAATCGACTCGGCACTTGGTGCCCCTATGGGGCCTCAACTGACGGATCGATCCTGGGACGCTGCGATTGGAGCCCTGGCGCTACGGCAGCATGGCGTGGTAGCGCGGCGGCAACTGCTCGCCTTGGGGATGGGGGCGAAGGCGATCCGTGGCCGTGTCGAGCGCGGTTCGTTGCATCGGATCTACCGCGGCGTCTATGTGGTCGGCTACCGGCGGATCAGTCGCAAGGGACGGTGGATGGCGGCAGTTCTCGCTTGCGGTCCCGGCGCGGTTCTGAGCCACCGGGCGGCAGGCTGCCTCTGGGGCGTTCTCCCACCCGGCCTTTTCCATATCGAGGTGACGGTGCCCCTCGGCCGACGCGCGCGGCGCCACGGAATCGCCTGCCACGAGGCCGACCTGGCGCCCGACGAAATCACCGAGATCGACGGGATCCCGGTTACCTCGGTCTTTCGCACCCTCTTCGACCTCGCCGCCGACCTCAAGCCGCGGCAGGTCGAGCGGGCCTGGAAGGAGGTCAAGGTCAAGCGGCTCACCGACCGCGTCCCGATCCCGCTGCTGCTCGATCGCCATCGGGGCAAGCGGGGTGCCGCGGCGATTCGCGGCCTCTACTTCTCCAGCAAGCCGATCCCGGTCACCCGCAACGACTTCGAGGAGCGCTTTCTGACCGTGCTTGACGCCAGTGACCTGCCGCGGCCGCGCTTCAACGCCCCCCTTCACCTCCGCGGCCAGTTCTTCGAGCCCGACTGCCTCTGGGAACCGCAGAAGCTGATCGCGGAGCTCGACGGCGGCGAAGTCCACAACACCGACCACGCCTTCCAGTCCGACCGCCGCCGCGACCGCACCCTGCTCGCCGAGGGCTATCGCACGACCCGCATCACCTGGGAGCAGCTGCGGGATGAACCCGATGAGGTGGTTGCCGACCTGCGCGACGCCCTCTTCCTTGTCTGAGGCCCCGTTCAGCCGGGCCAATCCCCACACCCACCTGGCAAGTAGGTGTGGGGATTGGCCCGGCTCTCTGACGGCCGCCTCTACCCTTCATCCATGGACCGCGAGCTCTTCGAGCACTACCTGGGCGACAAGTCCCGCAAGGGACCCGCGCCCGACGACGCCTTCACCGGCGCCGCGGGTGGTGCCGCGTGCGGCGATCTCTCCCGGATTTCGTTTGACGTGGAGGACGGCCGGCTCACGAATGTGTCCTTCGACGCCGAGGGCTGTGGTGCCACCGAAGCGGCGACCGCCGCGGTCGCCGAGGCCGTCGACGGCGCTCCGGTCCTCGACGCGGCGCGCCTCAGTATCGACGACGCCGAAGCACTCCTCGGCGGCCTCACCCCCGCCAAGCGCCACGCCGCCCAGCTCGCGACGGACGCCCTCCATCGCGGCCTGAGTGCCGCTGCGGCTTCGCCGCTCCCTCTCTCGACCGATGGCGGAGAAAGGGTCGCCGTCGCCATGTCCGGCGGCGTCGACAGCGCCGTCGCGGCCTTGCTCGAACGGGAGCGCGGCGCCGACGTGATCGCGGTCACGGTCAAGCTCTGGGCCGATCCCGAGACCGACGGGACCAAGGCCTGCTGCTCGCCGGAGGCGGTGCTCGGCGCTCGCGCGGTGGCGCACCAGCTCGGCATCCCGCACTTCACGCTCGACCTCGAGGCGGAATTCCGCCAGCGGGTGGTCGGGCGCTTCATCTCCGGCTACGCCGAAGGCAAGACGCCGAACCCCTGCATCCTCTGCAACGGCGAGGTCCGGCTGGCGGCGATGATCGACCTCGCCGAGCGGGTCGGCGCCGAGCGCCTGCTGACCGGCCACTACGCGCGGATCGTCGAGGACGCCGACGGGCCGCTGCTCGCCGCCGGCGCCGACCCGGCCAAGGACCAGAGCTACATGCTCGCCGCGCTGCCGCCGCAACTGCTCGGCCGGCTCGGCTTCCCGCTGACCGAGCTGACCAAGCCGGAGGTGCGGGAGATCGCGGCGCGCCACCAGCTGGCCGTCGCCAAGAAGCCCGAGTCCCAGGATCTCTGCTTCCTCGCCGGCCAGGGCAAGCGCGGCTTCCTGCGCCGCCACGGCGGGCTCGAGGACCGCGAGGGCGCCGTCGTCGACCGGACCGGGCGCCCGCTCGGCCGCCACCGCGGCCACCACAACTTTACGGTCGGCCAGCGCCGCGGCACCGGCGTCTCCCTGAACGAGCCGGCCTACGTGATCGCCACCGACGCGGTCGCCAACACGGTCACGATCGGCACCCGTGAGGAAGTCCTCACCCGCCGGGTCAGCGTCCGCGACGCGGTCCTGCACCGCGACGGCGCCCGCGTCGACGCGGTCCGCCTGCGCTACCGCTCGCGCCCGCTGCCGGCCACGATCGGCGCCCCCGCCGCGGGCCTCCACCCGGCCTTGGAGGTCGAGCTGGGGGAGGAGTTCGCCGGCGCCTCACCGGGCCAGACCGCGGTCCTTTTGGAGGGCGAGACGATCGTCGGGCACGCGACGATCGTCGGCGCCGCCTGAGCGTCCGCGACCATCTGGCGCGCCGCTCGCTCCCATTCTGTCTGCGAAATATTTAGGCTCCCTAACAATGAAGGCCCAGGAAATCCGCGACACCTACCTCTCCTTCTTCGAGGAGCGGGGTCACAAGATCGTCCCCTCGGCCTCTCTGGTGCCTGCCGCGCACGACCCCTCGGTGCTGCTGACGACCGCCGGGATGCAGCCCTTCAAGCCCTACTTCCTGGGTCGCGAACAGCCGCCGGCGCCGCGCCTCGCCGACGTGCAGAAATGCTTCCGCACGACCGACATCGAGGAGGTCGGCAACACCGCCCGCCACCTCACCTTCTTCGAGATGCTCGGCAACTGGAGCTTCGGGGACTACTTCAAGGCGGAGTCGATCCCCTGGGGCTGGGAGCTGGCGACCGAGGGCTTCGGGATGGACCCGGAGAAGATCTGGGTGACCGTCTTCGGCGGCGACGAGGAGCTCGGCCTCGGTCCCGACGAGGAGGCGATCGAGATCTGGAAGGCGACCGGCGTGCCGGAGGAGCGGATCGTCCGCCTCGGCCGTGAGGACAACTTCTGGCAGGGCGGCCCGACCGGCCCCTGCGGCCCCTGCTCGGAGCTCTACCTCGACCGTGGCCTCGACTTCGGCGCCGAGGACGACCGGCCCGGCGACGACAGCGACCGCTTCCTCGAGTTCTGGAACCACGTCTTCATGAGCTACGACCTGCACGAGGACGGCTCGCTGACCGAGCTGCCCAGCAAGAACATCGACACGGGCATGGGCCTCGACCGGATGGCGGCGATCCTCCAGGACGTGCCGTCGGTCTACGAGGTCGACCACGTGCGGCCGCTGATCGACCTCGCCGAGGAGCTCTCCGGCCACGGCTACGAGGAGGGCGAACGGGTCACCCGGGCGATGCGGATCGTCGCCGACCACGCCCGCGGCGCCACCTTCCTGCTCGCCGACGGCGTCGTCCCCTCGAACGAGGACCGCGGCTACATCCTGCGGCGGATCATGCGGCGGGCGATCCAGCAGGGCAACTCGCTCGGCCTCGAAGCGCCCTGGTTCGGCAAGTTCGCCGAGCGCACGATCGAGCTCATGGGGGAGGCCTACCCCGAGCTGGAGAGCCAGCGCGACGTCATCGCCCGCTGGGTCAACGACGAGGAGGAGAGCTTCGGCCGCACCCTGGAGCGCGGGACCGAGCTGCTGGAGCGGCTGGTCGCCGAGGCGCAGAAGTCCGGGACCTCGTGGATCGACGCGGCCGACGCCTTCAAGCTGCACGACACCTACGGTTTCCCCTACGACCTGACCAAGGAGCTGCTGGCCGAGGAGGGGCTGTCGGTCGACGACTCCGGCTTCGAGGAGCTGATGGAGGAACAGCGCCAGCGGGCCCGGATGGGCGCCGCGACCGCGCACGGCTCCGAGGACAGCCACGACCGCGTGCTCGCGTTTGCCTCCACCGCCCCGGAGCGCACCGAGTTCGTCGGCTACGAAACGCTGCGCACCACAACCGGGCTGGCCGCCGCCGCGGTTCAGGACGGCGACCGTGCCCTGATCAAGCTCGAGCAGAGCCCCTTCTACCCGGAGGGCGGCGGCCAGGTCTCCGACTCCGGCGTGGTCCGCTGGAACGGCAGCGAGGCGAGCGTCATCGACGTCTACCGGGTCGGCGAAGACCAGGTGGTCGAACTCGGCTCCGGCGGGACCGAGATCGAGTCGGGCGTCGCGGTCGAGGCCGTCGTGGACCACGAGGCGCGCCACGCGACGATGCGCAACCACACCGCCACGCACCTCCTGCACGCGGCGCTGCGCGAGCGGCTCGGCACCCACGTGCGCCAGGCCGGCTCCGCCGTCCGCCCCGACAAGCTGCGCTTCGACTTCACCCACGGCCAGGCGCTCAGCCCCGATGACCTGCGCGCGGTCGAGGACCGGGTCAACGAGTGGGTGAAGGCGAGCCGCCCGGTGCGCTGGCTGGAGATGGAGCGGCCGGAGGCCGAAAAGCTCGGCGCGATGGCCCTGTTCGGCGAGAAATACGGCGAGTGGGTGCGGGTGGTCGAGGTCGAGGGCGTCTCGCGCGAGCTCTGCGGCGGCACCCACGTCGCCAACACGGCCGAGGTCGGGATCTTCAAGCTCACCTCCGAGGGCTCCAGCGCCGCCAACGTGCGCCGGGTCGAGGCGATCACCGGCCCTGCCGCAATCGACTTCTTCCGCCAGCGCGAGGCCGAGCTGCGCGAGGCCGGCGAGCTGCTCGGCAACGCCCAGGACCCGCTCGGCGGCGCCCGCCGCGCCGCGGAGAAACTGAAGGAGGCCGGGGCCGGGGCCGCGCAGGCCCAGAAGCAGGCGCTCGGCGAGGAAGCCAAGCGCCTGGCCGGCGCCGCGACCGAGGTCGGCGGCGTCTCGGTCGTCGTCTCCGCCACCGAGCTCGGCGACCAGAAGGCGCTGCTCGACGTCGCCAACCGCGTCCAGTCCTCGCTCGGCGGGGCGACCGCGATCTTCCTCGGCGGAGCTTCCGGCGAGAAGGTCGCGCTGGTCTCGCTGGCCAGCCACGACGCGGTCGCGAAGGGGATCTCGGCCGCCGGTCTGGTGCGCGAGGCGGCGCCGCTGGTCGGCGGCGGCGGTGGCGGGCGCGACGACATGGCGCAGGCGGGCGGCAAGGACCCGTCGAAGCTCGACGAGGCGCTGGCCGCCGCGCGGGCGGCGATCGAGCGGGAGCTCGGCTGAGGTCCATGCGCGTGCTGGCTCTGGACCACGGGACGGTGCGGGTGGGCTGCGCGCTCTCCGACCCGACCGGCACCCTGGCGACGCCGCTGCCGGTGATCGAACCGCCGGAGCCGCGCGCGGTCGCCGAGCTGGTCGACCAGCACGGGGTCGAGCGGGTCGTCGTCGGCCTGCCGCTGCACCTGAGTGGTGAGGAGGGCAGCCAGGCGGCCCTGGCGCGGACTTTCTGCGGTGAACTCGAGGCGATGCTGGCGGTGCCGGTCGAGACCTACGACGAGCGGCTGACCAGCCGGATGGCAGACGCCAGCCGCCGCGCCGGGGCCGGTGCGGCCCGCGACTCGCTGGCCGCGGCGCACCTGCTGGAGGCATATCTCGCCGCGCAAACGGGCAGAGAGGGGAGCTGAGATGGCCGAGGACTGGCGCCAGGACCCGTTCGTCGATTCCGACGACCCCGCAGCCCGCGAGCGGGCCGAACGCCGTGCCGAACGCGAGGCGAAGCGGGCGGAGAAGGAAGCGAAGCGCGAGGCGAAGGAGGCGGCTAAGCGGCCGCCGCCGGAGCCGCCACACGCGGCCGAGCCGCCGAAGTCGCCGCGCACCCCCGAGCAGGAGTTCTGGGACGAGGACCCCGAGCCGGCGCCGGAGACCGAGTCGAAGCCCGAGCAGCCGACCGCGGCCAAACCTGTTCCGCCGCCCGCCCCCGTCGAGTCCGAGCAGCCGCCGAAAGAGCAGCTGCCGAAAGAGCAGCCGGCGAAGAAAGCGGAGCCGCCGAAGCGCGAGCGGAGCGCCGCCGAGCCGGTCGCGGCAGCCGCAGCCGCCGCGACGGGCGCCGCGGCCGACCCGGTCCCGACCCCGCCACCGGAGCCGGCGGTCGAGCAGGCATGGGAGAAAGAGCCGGCCTCGACTCCCGACGACGACATCTGGGGCGACGAGGGCGACCCGGACAACGCCCGCGCCGCCGGTGGTGGCCGGGGGGGCGACGGGACCGGGGGAGGTCGCAGAGGCGCCGGTGCCCCCAAGCGCAAGTACCACCCGTTCAAGATCGCCGGGGTGATCGTCCTCTTCCTGATCTTCTGGTTCGTCTACGCCCTCTTCCAGCCCTTCCACAGCGGCAGCGGCGACGAGAAAGTCCAGGTCAAGGTCCCGAAGGGGGCGAGCGTCAGCGAAGTCGGCGACCTGCTGCTCGAAAAAGGCGTGATCGAGGATCCGATCCTGCCGGTCAGCGGCTCGACCCTGTTCCAGATGCGGGTCACCCTGGCGGGCAAGCGCTCCGAGCTCTACGCCGGCAGCTTCAGCCTGACCAAGGACATGAGCTACGGCGACGCGATCGACGCGCTCTCCGAGCCGCCGGCCAAGCGCACGCTCACGGTGACCGTCCCCGAGGGCTACGCGCGGCCGCAGACCGCGCAGCTGGTCGAGGAAGTCGGGGTGCCCGGCAGCTACATGAAGAAAACGGTCAAGTCGAAGTTCCTCGACCCGGCCGACTACGGCGGCAAGGGCGCCGAAAGCCTCGAGGGCTTCCTCTTCCCGAACACCTTCGAAATGAAGCCGAAAGCGCCGGTCGCCGACCTGGTCGAGCTGCAGCTCAAGGACTTCAAGCGGCAGATCAAGAAGGTCGACATGAGATACGCGAAGTCGAAAAACCTGACGATCTTCGACGTGCTGATCATCGCCTCGATGATCGAGGACGAGGCCGGCGTCGCCAGCCAGCGCAAGCTGGTCGCCTCGGTGATCTACAACCGGCTGCGGGAAGGGATGCCGCTGGGAATCGACGCGACGACCCGCTTCTACACCGGCAACTACACGAAACCGCTGACCGAATCGGAACTGAACGAGGACTCGCCCTACAACACGCGCGAGAACACCGGCCTGCCCCCGGGGCCGATCAACAGCCCCGGCCTGGAAGCGATCGAGGCCGCCGCCCATCCCGCCAAAACCGACTACGTCTTCTACGTGACGGCGCCCGACACGTGCGGCGAGCTCGCCTTCTCGGCCAGCGAAGAGAAATGGCAGAAGGACGTCGAACGCTACGAAAACGCGCGCGAGGCGGCCGGCGGCCAGAACCCCGATACCTGCGAGGAATAGCGGTGCCGCGGCTGGCGGTGCTGGGTTACCCGGTCGGGCACTCGCGCTCGCCGGCGATGCACAACGCCGCCCTGGCGGCCCTGGGCATGGACGACGAGTGGAGCTACGAGGCGATCGAGGTGGCGCCGGAGGGGTTCGCGGCGCGGGTGGGGGAGATGACCGCCGAAGGCTTCGCCGGCGCCAACGTGACGATCCCGCACAAGGAGGCGGCCCTGGCCCTGGCCGCCGTCCCCAGCGAGGCCGCCCGCGAGATCGGCGCCGCCAACACCCTGATCTTCGGACCGTTTGCCTTTGGTCGCCCTCTGGGCGACCAAAGGCAAAGGCTGGAGCTTGGGCCGGACGCGGAGGGTGGGATCGCGGCGGAGAACACCGACGCCGGCGGGCTGCTGGCGGCGCTGCCGACGACGCCGCTGGACGCGCGGGCGTTGGTGCTCGGGGCCGGCGGCGCGGCGCGGGCGGCGGTCTGGGCGCTGGCCGGCGAGGGGGCGCGGGTGGACGTCTGGAACCGGACCGCGACCCGGGCCCATGAGCTCTGCCGCGAGCTGGGGGGGAGGTCGGTGGACGCCCCCGCCCAGGGCGACTACGACCTGATCGTCAACACGACCAGCGTCGGGCTCGGCGGCGAGGACCCGTTCGAGGAGCTGCCGCTCGACGCCGCCGGTTTCGTCGCCGGCCAGGCGGTCGTCGACATGGTCTACGGCGAGCGATCGGGGGCGCTGCTCGGTGCCGCGGAGGCGGCCGGGGCGACGACGATCGACGGCCTCGAGATCCTCGTCCAGCAGGGCGCGCTCTCGTTCGAGATCTGGACCGGGCGCAAGCCGCCGCTCGACGTGATGCGGGCCGCCGCCCGCGGCGAGTGACGCCGATAGCCTAGGCGCCATATGACCGCTTTCCGCTTCACCACCGCAGGAGAGTCGCACGGGCCCGGCCTCGTCGCGATCGTCGAGGGCCTGCCGGCCGGGCTCGAGCTCGACCGTGAGGCGCTCGACCGGGACATGGCGCGGCGCCAGCTCGGCCACGGCCGCGGCGGGCGGATGCGGATCGAGACCGACACCGCCGAGGTCCGCTCCGGGGTCCGCCACGGCCGCACGCTCGGCAGCCCGGTCGCGCTCCTGGTCGCCAACCGCGACTACGCCAACTGGGAGGAGCGGATGAACCCGTGGCCGGTCGAGGGCTTCGAGCCCGACGAGGTCCACCTGCCGCGCCCCGGCCACGCCGACCTGGTCGGCGCCCAGAAATACGGCCACTCGGACATCCGCAACGTGCTGGAGCGGGCCAGCGCCCGCGAGACCGCGGCCCGGGTCGCCGCCGGCACCCTCGCCCGCGCCTTCCTCAGCGCGCTCGGAGTCGAGGTCCACAGCCACGTCCTGCAGATCGCCTCGGTCCGCGCCGCCGAGCGCGAGACCCTGGCGCCGGCCGACTTCGGGGGGGTCGACGACGACCCCGTCCGCTGCCTCGACCCGGAGGCCAGCAAAGCGATGGTCGCCGAGATCAACCGCCTGCGCAAGGCGAACGAGAGCCTCGGCGGCAGCTTCGAGGTCGTCGCCTTCGGGCTCGTCCCGGGTCTCGGCTCGCACATCTCCTGGGAAGACCGCCTCGACGGCCGCCTCGCCGGCGCCGTCGCCTCGATCCAGTCGGTCAAGGGCGTGGCGATCGGCGAAGCCTGGGACGTCGCCGGCCGCCCCGGCTCCGAGGCCCACGACGAGATCTTCTGGTCCGAGCAGGACGGCTACTTCCGCGAAACCAACCACGCCGGCGGCCTCGAGGGCGGGATGACCAACGGCCAGCCGCTCTCGGTGCGGGCCGCGATCAAGCCGATCTCGACCCTGACCAAGCCGCTGCGCTCGGTCGACACCGAGACCAAGGCGCCCGCCCAGGCGCTGCGCGAGCGCACCGACTCGACCGTGGTCCCGGCCGGAGCGGTCGTCGCCGAGGCGATGGTCGCCCTGACGCTCGCCCGTTGCTACCGCGAGAAGTTCGGCGGCGACCACATCGACGACGTGCTCGCCGCCGTCGCCGCCTACAAGCAGCGCATCGACTTCCGCGGCTAGGGCAGCATGAGCCCGGCAATCGTCTTCATCGGCTTCATGGGCGCCGGGAAGAGCACGGCGCTGGCCGCGGCGCGCCGCGCCGGCATCGAGACGACCGAGATCGACGCGTTGATGGAAGAGGCGTTCGGGGTGCCGATCGCGGAGGCCTTCGAGCAGCACGGCGAGGAGGGCTTCCGGGCCAGGGAGGCCGAGCTGGTCGGCGCCCTGCTGGAGAACGCGGACGGCGGCGCGATCGCGCTCGGCGGCGGCTCGATCCTCTCCGAGCGGGTGCGGGCGGCGCTGGAGCGCCACACCGTCGTCTGGCTGCAGGTCGACCCGCGGGAGGCCTGGCGCCGGATCGCCCACTCCGACCGGCCGCTGGCGACCAGCGCCGAGGACGTCGAACGCCTGCTGGCGACCCGCCTGCCGCTCTACGAAGAGCTGGCCGACGCGGTCGTGCCGATGGGCGATCGCTCGATCTTCGAGCGGGCGCTGCCGGCGGTCCAGGCGCTGGCCGGGATGCCGGCTGGGACGAAGCTGCTCTGGGCGGCGACGGCGAGCGGCGAGTACCCGGTCCTGGTCGGGCGTGGCCTGCTCGGAGTCGAGTGGTGGCCGCTGGAGGGGCGGCGCTTCTGCGTCTCCGACTCGGTCGTCGGCGACATCTACGCGGCCAAGGTCGGCCCGCTCGCCACCGACCCGGTGCTGATCCCGGCCGGCGAGGAGTCGAAGACGCTGACGACGGTCGAGCGTGTGATGGAAGCGCTGGCCAGCGCCGGGATGACCCGGGAGGATCACGTCGTCGCGCTCGGCGGCGGGGTGGTCGGCGACCTCGCCGGGTTCTGCGCAGCTTGCTACCAGCGTGGCGTCCCGGTGGTGCAGGTGCCGACCACGCTGGTCGCCCAGGTCGACTCCTCGATCGGCGGCAAGACCGGCGTCGACCTCAAGCAGGGCAAGAACTACGCCGGTGCCTACCACCAGCCGGCCGCGGTGATCGCCGACGTCGGCACCCTGGAGTCGCTGCCCAAGGAGGAGCTGGCGGCCGGCTTCGTCGAGGTACTGAAGACCGGCCTGCTGGCCGGCGGCCCGCTCTGGCAGCGCGCCCGCCTGGTCGAAGACCTCAACCCCTACGAGCTCAGCGAGCTGGTCTTCGCCTGTGCCCGCTACAAGTGCGAGGTCGTCGCCGCCGACGAACGCGACGCCGGCCTGCGCAACGCGCTCAACCTCGGCCACACGGTCGGGCACGCGATCGAGGTGGCCAGCGACTACGGGGTCTACCGGCACGGCGAAGCGGTTGGGATCGGCCTGCTCGCGGCGCTGCGGCTCTCCGGCGCCCCCGAGCTGCGCGACGAGGTCGAGGCGATGCTGACCCGGTTCGGCCTGCCGACCCGGGTCGACGAGTCCCGCTGGCCGGGCGCCGCCGCCGACCCGGTCCTCGCCGCCCTGCAGCGCGACAAGAAGCGGACCGCGGCCGGCGTCGGCTTCGTCCTGCTGCGCGAGCCGGGCAAGCCCGAGGTCGGCCAGCTGGTCCCGGACGACGAGGTTCGCGCCGCCGTGGAAGAGTTGCTGCCATGAGCCTCACGTCCAACCGCGTTGCCGTTCTGCACGGCGTCAACTTCAACATCCTCGAGCGCCGCGACCCCTCCTTTTACGGCGGCAAGTCGCTGAGCGAGCTCGAACACGAGATCAGCGACTGGGCGCGGGCGCTCGGTCTCGAACCGATCTTCTTCCAGACCAACAGCGAGGGCGCGTTCGTCGAATACCTGCACCGGCTGCCGGACCTGGCCGATGCCTCGATCGTCAATGCCGGCGCCTGGACCCACTACAGCCGCGCGATTGCCGACGCGCTCGACGTCGCCGGGCTGCCGGCTGTCGAGGTTCACCTCTCCGACGTCGAGAACCGCGACGACTGGCGCAAGGTCTCGGTCTTCGACGGGCTGGTCCTGGCGAAGATCTCCGGCAAGGGAGCCGAGGGATACCGCGAGGCGCTGCAGGTGCTGGCGGACAACCTGGGCGTCGGCGCCTGATGCGCGGCCGCGGCGACCGCCTGGAGAGGGTCCTGACCGAGCGCGAGCTCGACCGGATGCTGGTCACCGACCTGACCAACGTCCGCTACCTGACCGGCTTCACCGGCACGAACGGGGCCTGCGTCTGCGGTCGCGACGGGATGCGCGTCTTCCTGACCGACTTCCGCTACACCGAGCGCGCCGCGGCCGAGGTCGAGGGCTGGGAGCCGGTCACCGTCACCGGCGACTGGCTGGGGGCGATTGCCGAGCGCCTGGAGGGCAAGTTCGGCTTCGAGGACGACCAGATGGCGGTGCGGACGCTGGAGAAACTGAAAGGGAAACTGGCCGAGGGGGTCGAGCCGGTCGCGGCCGGCGGCGCCGTCGGGGGGCTGCGGCGGATCAAGGACGAGGGCGAGCTGGCGGCGATCGCCGAGGCCTCGAAGCTGGCCGACGAGGTCTGGCTCTGGAGCGTCGAGCGCGGTCTCGCCGGGCGCAGCGAGCGCGACGTCGCCCGCGCCGCCGAAGCACGGATCCGCGAGCTCGGCGGCGACCCCTCGTTCCCGGCGATCGTCGCCGCCGGCCCGAACGGGGCGCTCCCGCACGCCGAGCCGGGCCCGCGCGAGATCGGCCGCGGCGAGCTGGTCGTCTTCGACATGGGCGCCCAGGTCGACGGCTACTGCTCCGACGGCACCCGCACCTACGCGACCGGCGACCCCGGCGAGCTGGGCCGCGAGGTCTACGACGTCGCCCTGCGGGCCCAGCTGTCCTCGCTGGAGGCCGTGAAGGCCGACGCCAAGGCCCAGGAGGTCGACGGAGTCGCCCGCAAGATCATCGACGACGCTGGCTACGGCGAGAACTTCGGCCACGGCCTCGGCCACGGGGTCGGCCTCGAGGTCCACGAGGCCCCGCACCTCTCGCCGAAAGCCGACGACGTGCTCGCCGCCAACGAAGTCGTCACCGTCGAGCCCGGCATCTACCTGCCCGGCAAGCTCGGCGTCCGGATCGAGGACTTCGTCGTCGTCACCGAGGACGGCTACCGCAACCTCTCGACGCTCCCCAAAGACTTGACGATCGTCGACTAAGCGGTCGCTGGCTTTCGCTCGGACTGGCGTCGGCCTTCGCGGCCCGCGGGAAGCGGGCGCGTGCGATTGCGGCGTGATCTCGCGGCGCGGTGTGATGCTGCGCCGAATAGGCAGTGCCACCCTTCCTAAACGCACGGCATCTACAAGGACCGGGCGAGGCCAAAGTCGCGAGCGCCGATCGCCCATCCGACATTTGCCCCGTTCAGGTGTGGTCGATGTCGGATGCGCGCTCACGCATGGTCGAGCGCGAAAGGGACCGCGAAATTTCCTCAGCGGCTGAAGTCGTCGCTGGCGCTGAGCCGGGTGCCGAAGGCGGCGAGCAGGTTGACCGTCGCCTCGACGTCGCGCAGGTCGACCATCTCGACCGGCGAGTGCATGTAGCGCAGGGGGATCGAGACGACCCCGGTGGGGATGCCGGCGCGGGAGATCTGGAGGACGTCGGCATCGGTGCTGGTGCCGCGGCCGCTGGCGCTGATCGAGTACTCGATCCCCTCCGCCTCGGCGGTCTCGACCAGCAGCTCGAAGACCTTGGGCGAGAGGGTGGAGCCGCGGCCGATCACCGGGCCGGAGCCGAGCGGGCTGGCGCCGAGCTCTTTCTCGTCGACCCCGGGAGCGTCGGTGGCGTGGGTGACGTCGACCGCGACGGCGACGTCGGGCCGGACCTGGAAGGCGGCGGTGCGGGCGCCGAAGAGGCCGATCTCCTCCTGCACGGCGGCAACCGCGGCGAAGGAGCCACCGGGGCCGTCGCCGTCGGCGCAGCGTTTGAGGCTCTCCAGCGCGACGTAGGCGCCGAGGCGGTTGTCCATCGACTTGGAGACGAGGCGCTCGCCGGCCATCTCGACCGGCTCGGCGGCGATCACGACCGGGTCGCCGACCCGGACCATCTCGCCTGCCTCCTCGCCGTCGGCGGCGCCGACGTCGATGTGCATGCCCTTCAGCTCGACCACTTTCTTGCGCTGGTCGGGCTCCAGGAGGTGGATCGGCTTGCGCCCGACGACGCCGGCGACGAGGCCGTTCTTGCCGCGGATCTCGACCCGCTGGCCGACCAGGATCTGCGGGTCCCAGCCGCCGATCGAGGTGAACCAGCAGAAGCCCTTCTCGTCGACGTGGGTGATGATCAGCCCGATCTCGTCGATGTGGCCGACCACCGCGAACAGCGGCTTGGCGTCGCCGACGGTGGCGATCGAGGAGCCGAGGCCGTCGGCGGAGAGCTCGGCGAAGCTCGCGGCCTCGCGCCAGATCTCGGCAGCGGGCGCCTCGTAACCGGACGGGGCGCCGACGCGCAGCAGCTTGTCGAGGAGTTCAGGCGTGGCCAAGGGGGGTGAAAGTATGCCCGTTTCGTACGTTCGTCCGCTTACCCGTCAGTGACCCTCACCGTGGACGACGGTGTTTTCTTTTCGGATGTCTTCGCGGAGAACTCCGTAGTTGCGGTTCTCGGCGGCGATCATCGCCCAGATCAGGAGGTCGACGACGAGCAGGCTGAGCCAGGCCGCCAGCTGCGTCGCCACCGGGATCAGGATCAGCAGCACGATCGCCAGCCCGAGGCGCTCGCGATTCAGGGTCCGCACGTGGCGCCAGCGGAAGGCGACCAGGCCGATAAGGAAGAGGGCGACGCCGCCGTAGAGAGCGAACGCTTCGACGTCGTGCAGGTGCTCCTCGGCGTGGGAGATCGTCGACTTCATCCCGAAGGCGACGAGGACGATGCCGGCGATCAGCAGCAGGTGGATGTAGGAATAGGAGTCGCGGGCGAGCTCGTTCTGGACCTTGCCCGGCTCGGCTTCGCTCAGCCGCCGGGCCGAGATCAGCGCGACCACGTCGAAATAGGTCCACCAGAGCGCCGCCGCCAGCCCGATCCCGAGCACGGCGACCACCCCCATCGGGAAATCGAGCACCCCGGCGGCGCCGATCCCGACCGCGACGATCGACTCGCCGAGGGCGATGATCACGATCAGCCCGTGGCGCTCGGCGAAGTGTCCGGGGACGATTTTCCAGCCTTTGGAGCCGAAGAAGTAGGGTCCGGCCATGTCGAGGAAGATCGCCAGCGCCCAGAGCGCGCCCTGGGCGAACCCGTCGAAGGCGGAGGCGAGGGCCAGCAGGGAGACCGCGATCGCGGTGCTGACCGCGAGGCCGACGACCGAGCGGCGCAACTCGGGGTCGTCGGGGCTGGCGAGCATGAAGAGGGCGATGTGGGAGACGCGGAAGACGCCGAGCGCCAGCGCGAAGGCGAGGCCGAGGCTGCCGAAGGCCTCGGGGATGCAGAGCGCCGCGACCAGCAGCGCCGCCATCGCGACGAAGATGACCAGCCGCACCGCCCCCTCCTCGGGATCGATCACGCTGGTCAGCCAGGCGTAGCCGACCCAGGCCCACCAGACGACGCCGAGTACCAGCAGGCCCTGGACCAGCCCATCCCAGCTCGGGTGGTCGGCCATCAGCGCCGTGCACTGGGTGATCGCGAGGACGAAGACGAGGTCGAAGAACAGCTCCAGCGGCGTCACCCGCTCGCCTTCGCGGCGGGCGGTGCCGAGCCGACGGGAGTGTTCTGACGGGGTTGTGGGGCTCTCCACGCCGGCAATCGTTGCAGCCCCTGTCGAGTTTGTTCGGAGGGGTGAAACAAACTCGACAGGGCAGTACGGTGTCGGCATGGCTGCAGGGGGCAGAGTCGCGCTCGTGACGGGGGCATCGACGGGGATCGGCAAGGCGACGGCGATCCGGCTGGCGCGTCAGCCGGGCACCGAGCTGGTCCTGGTCGCCCGCCGCGAGGAGCTGCTCCGCGAGCTGGCCGAGTCGCTGCCCTGTCCCGCCTCCTACCTGGCGGTCGACCTGACCGAGGACGGCGCCCCCGAGCGGGTCCGCGCCCACCTCGAGGCCAACCACGAGGGCCGTCTGCACCTCCTGGTCAACAACGCCGGCGCTTCCTGGCGCGGCGACTTCGCCAGCGCCGGCTACGCCAACGTCAAGCGCCACATGGAGCTCAACTTCGACGCCGTCGTCCGCCTCACCGAGGCGCTGCTGCCGCTGCTCCGTGCCTGCGCGCCAACCGCGATCGTCAACGTCGCGAGCACCGCCGGACGCGTCGCCCGCGCCCGCACCGGCGCCTACTCGGCGAGCAAGTTCGCGCTGATCGGCTGGACCGAGGCGCTCTACGCCGAGGAGCTTCCCCACCGCGTCCACGTCGGCATGGTCCTGCCCGGCTTCATCGCCACCGAGGGCTTTCCGGCGACCGAGCTGAAGGAGAAATTCCTCACCCGCTGGCTCGTCTCCAGCCCCCCGGTCGTCGCCGAGGCGATCTACGAAGCCGGCCCCGGCGGCAAGCCCGAACGCTACGTCCCCCGCTTCTATGCGCTCGCCGCCGTCGCCCGCATCCTCGCGCCCGGCCTGATCCGCCGCGTGCTCACGAGTGGATCCGCGAAGAGCCTGACGACGGCCACCGCCAGCGAAGCCGGCGATCGCTGACGTCGACTAGATTTGGCCCGGACATGACTATTTCGACGAACCAGTTCAAAAACGGCACCCACATCGAGATCGACGGGAAGATCTGGAAGATCATCGAGTTCCAGCACGTGAAGCCGGGGAAGGGCGGGGCCTTCGTGCGGACCAAGCTGCGGCGGATCGAGGACGGCTCGGTGATCGACAAAACCTTCCGGGCCGGGGAGAAGTTCCGGCCGGTGCGGACCGAATCGAAAAAGATGCAGTACCTCTACGACTCGGGCAGCGCCGCCGTCTTCATGGACAGCCGCGACTACGACCAGATCGAAATCCCCACCGAGTCGCTTGGCGACTCGATGCAGTGGGTGCTGCCGAACGCCGAGGTCGAGGTGCTGTTCGTCGACGAACAGCCGAGCGACGTGCAGGTCCCGAGCGCGATCGAGATGAAGGTCACCCAGACCGACCCCGGACTCAAGGGCGACACCGCCTCCGGCGGCGGCAACAAGCCGGCGACCCTGGAGTCCGGCGTGGTGATCCAGGTCCCCCTCTTCATCGAGGAGGGCGAGACGATCCGGGTCGACACGCGCAAGGGCGAATACGTCTCGCGGGCCTGAGCGCTCGCTCTTGTACGCCTACGACCCCAGCGAGTGGAGCGACCTCTTCGTCGCGGTGGCGGGCGCCTCGGCGGCGCTGGCGGGGCTGCTCTTCGTGGCGATCTCGATCAACCTGAAGCAGATCCTCGGCGGGCAGGGCCTGCCCGAGCGGGCCCTGGAGGCCGTCCTGCTGCTGGTCGCGGTGCTCCTCGTCGCGATCATCTGCCTGATCCCCGGCCAGAGCGACGGCGTGCTCGGAGCCGAGCTCTTCCTCGTCGCCGCGGCCCTCGGCTTCGCGATCCTCAAACCGATCCGCGTCCAGCCGTCGAACCCACCCCGCTTCTACATCGCCAACCGCTGGGCGCTGCGGCTGACCGGCACGGTGCCGCTGCTGGTCGGCGCGGCCAGCGTGATGATCGGCGACGGGGGCGGCCTCTACTGGGTCGTCGCCGGCATCGCCTTCGCGATCCTCGCCGGGATCGCCAACGCCTGGGTCCTGCTCGTCGAGATCCTCCGCTGAGCGCTCCGGCACCCGCCGCGCGGTCGAGCCGGTGAAATCGCGAGAATAGATCGATGCGCAGGTCCGACCAACGCCGCGATGCCGTCTTCGCCAGCTACCAGCGCGACGTCACCGGCCGCCCGCTGGCCGAGCTGATCGCCGACGCGCGGCCGCTGACCAAGGAACTGGCCGAGGGGGTCGACGAGCACCGTGAAGAGCTCGACGAGACGATCGCCGCCCACGCCAAGGGCTGGACAGTCGACCGGATCGCGCCGCTCGACCTCAACGTGATGCGGGTCGCGCTGTACGAGATCGAGGAGGGGCTGGCGCCGAACGAGGTCGCGATCAACGAGGCGGTCGAGATCGCCAAGGAGTACTGCGGCGCCGACGCCCCCGGCTTCATCAACGGCATCCTCGGCGCGATCGTGCGCGAGCGGGAGCCGGCCAAATGACGGACACCTTCGAGAGCAACCGGCTGCGCGAGATCGCCACCCGGCTGCGCCAGATCGCCACCGAGCTGGACGGCGAAGAGGCGAGCGACGAGCGCGCCGCCGAGCTGGCCGCCGAGGCCGCCGACCTCTCCGCCGAGGCGGTCGAGGAGGCCAATCGCCAGGCGCGCGAGCAGCAAAGCAACCGGTGAGCTACCCCGACGACCTGCGCGGCGCCGTCGACGCCGAGCTCGAGCGCCTGCGCTTCTCGGCCAGCGCCCCGACCGAGGGCCTCGAGGAGGCGATGCGGTACTCGCTGCTGGCCGGCGGCAAGCGCGTCCGCCCGGTCCTCGCCCTGGCCACCGCCCGGGCGCTCGGCGCCGACCCCGACCGCTTCCTCCCGGTCGCCGCGGCGATCGAGCTGATCCACACCTACTCGCTGATCCACGACGACCTGCCGGCGATGGACGACGACGCGCTGCGCCGCGGCCAGCCGACCGCCCACGTCAAGTACGGGGAGGACGTCGCGATCCTCGCCGGCGACGGGCTCTTCGCCGAGGCGGTGCGGCTGTTCTGCGAGCAGCCGGGCGACCCGGCGCGGGTGTTGGCGGCGCTGCGTGAGCTGGCCGCCGCGACCGGGGTCGACGGGATGGTCGGCGGCCAGTACGTCGACGTCGTCGAGGCCGCCTCCGACGCCGCGGGCCTGCGCGCCCTGCACGGGCTGAAGACCGGCCGGTTGATCGCCGCCAGCGTCGGGGTCGTACTGATCCTCGAGGGTCTCGGCGAACATGAGACAATGCCGTATCGCCGCTTCGCGGACGAGATCGGCGTTCTCTTCCAGATCGTCGACGACATCCTCGACGTCACCGCGAGCGACGAGCAGCTCGGCAAGCCACATGGAAGCGACGAGCGACATGGAAAACTCACCTACGTCAGCCTCTTCGGGCTGGAGCGGGCGCGCGAGCTCGCCGCCGAGTCGCATGCGAAGGCGACAGGGGCGCTGGGCGAAGCCAGCGGCCAGACCGAGGACCTGAGGCGCGTGGCCGACTACATCTTCACGAGGAACGAATGAGCGAAGAGCCCCCCACCCAGGGCAACCAAGACGACGAGACGAAAGAGCCGCTGCTGCCGGGGATCGACGCCCCCGCCGACCTGCACGGGCTCGACGAGGTGCAGCTGCAGCAGGTCGCGGCGGAGATGCGCACGTACATCATCGATACGATCGGTGAGATCGGCGGCCATTTCGGCGCCAACCTCGGCACCTGCGAGCTTGCGGTCGCCCTGCACAGCCTGATGGACTCGCCGCGGGACAAGGTCCTCTGGGACGTCGGCCACCAGTCCTACCCGCACAAGATCCTCACCGGTCGCCGCGAGGAGTTGCCGACGATCCGCCAGTACGAGGGGCTGGCCCCGTTCTGCTCGATCGCCGAGTCCGAGCACGACATCATGGGCGCCGGCCACGCCTCGACCTCGATCGGCTACGCGGTCGGGCTGAAAGAGGCGATGCGCAAGGGGATCGGCCCCGACGGAAAGGTCGCCGCCGTGATCGGCGACGGCGCCCTCACCGGCGGCGTCGCCTACGAGGCGTTGCACGCGGCCGGCGGCCTGCAGACGCCGGTCGTGATCGTGCTCAACGACAACGGGATGTCGATCTCGCCGAACGTCGGCGCGCTCTCCCGCTACTTCAACCGGATCCGCCTCAACCCGCGCCTCTACCACGCCCGCGAGGGGGTCGAGGACCGGCTGACCAAGCTGCCGCTGGGGATGGGCCGGCGGATCGAGCGGCTCGGCCCGGAGATCAAGGCGGCGATCAAGGCCTACTGGGCGCCGGGGCTGTTCTTCGAGGAGCTCGACCTCGCCTACATGGGCGTGATCGACGGCCACGACGTGCACGCGCTGCGCGAAGCGCTGACCGAGGCCTTCGAAGCCGAACGCCCGGTCGTCGTCCACATCCACACGGTCAAGGGCAAGGGCTTCGCGCCGGCAGAAGCGGGCGGCCTGCAGACGATGGAGGAGTGGCACGCGGCGAAGCCGAACTCGATCGTCAACGGCAAGCCGGCGGCCGCGCGGAAGACCGTGGCGGTGACCGAAACCGACTCGCCGGAGGGGATCGAGCGGCTCGAGAAGCCTCCCGCCGCGGGCTCGCCGCCCCAGTACACGAAGGTCTTCGCCGGGGCGATGGTCGCCGAGGCCGAGCGCGACGAGCGGGTGATCGGGATCACCGCCGCGATGGCCGGCGGGACCGGCCTGCAGCAGCTGGCCGACGAGGTGCCCGAGCAGTACTACGACGTCGGGATCGCCGAGCAGAACGCCGTCCTGCTGGCCTGCGGGCTCGCCCTCCAGGGCGCCAAGCCGGTCTGCGCGATCTACTCGACCTTCCTGCAGCGCGCCTTCGACCAGATCGTCCACGACGTCTGCCTGCAGGGCCTCGACGTCACCTTCGCGATGGACCGGGCCGGCCTGGTCGGCGACGACGGCCCGACCCACCACGGCGTCTTCGACATCTCCTACTTCCGGCCGATCCCCAACGTCGTGCTGATGGCGCCGCGCGACGAGGCGATGCTGGTCCACATGCTGCACACCGCGATCGCCCACGACGGCCCCGCGGCGCTGCGCTACCCGCGCGGCGCGGGGGAGGGGGTGGAGCTGCCCTCCGCGCCCGAGCTGCTGGCGATCGGGAAGGGCGAGGTGCTGGCCGAGGGCGAGCGGGTGGCGCTGCTCGGCTACGGCTACGGCGTCTCCGTTGCCCTCGAGGCGGCGGAGATCCTCGCCGGGCACGGGCTCAGCGTGACCGTCGCCGATGCCCGCTTTGCGAAGCCGCTCGACGGCGAGCTGGCCGAGCGCCTGGCCCGCGAGCACGAGCTGCTGGTGACGATCGAGGAGAACGTCCTGCCCGGCGGTTTCGGGGCGGCGGTGCTGGAGCACCTCGAGGACGCCTTCGCCGAGGGCCCGGGGGAGCGGGCGCGCGTTTTGCGGGTCGGCCTGCCCGACCGCTACGTCACCCACGGCAAGCCGGCGCTGTTGCGCGGCGAGGCCGGTCTGACCGGCCAGTCGGTGGCCGACCGGGTGCTCGCCGCGGCCCCTTCGGCGCAGCCCGTAGCTGGCTAAAGCCCAGCACCTCGATGCTGGAACACCGTCCAGTGTTCAGCGATCCAGTAACGAAAATTAAGGATTGCGCCAATTGGCGCTATCGAATAGCCTGCGGTCGTCTCCTCGGTGAAGGTGGATGAAGCCGCTCGATAGAGCCACGCTTCTGGGGAAATCACCACAGGGAGAGGAGACGCGCATCTCTATATGTGTGGGTCCGTAAGGGGAACGGACTTCTCGCGGCCCGGCGCTTACGGCGACCGGCCGCGAGGCGCGTCCGGAACCGGCCGTGGGGGGGGG
>JAWVEZ010000205.1:0-19982 GCA_033856455.1 Solirubrobacterales bacterium
CCCCCGCGACGGCGAAGCCGGCGCCGAAGCCGAAGGTCGTATCGGTCGCCGACTTCTTCTTCGGTCCGACGGCAGTGACCGTCGCCAAGAACGGCAAGGTGAAGTGGGTCTGGTCCTCGGCCAACGCCTATCCGCACGACGTCCACCTCAAGCAGGGGCCGAAAGGGCTGAAGCAGAAGGGCACCTACTCGACCAAGACGACCGCGGTCACCAACGCCCGGTTCACGAAGGCGTTCCCGACCCCGGGCACCTACAAGTACATCTGCACGATCCACCCGACGGAAATGAAGATGACCGTCACGGTGAAGAAATAGGGCGACGGTGATGGACCCGCAGGGGCTCGACCGCCGCGGCTTCCTGGCGCTGTCCGGCGGCGCCCTGATCTGCACGATCGCCGGCCAGGAAGTCTCCACCGAAGAAGGTCAGATCGACGTCGAGGGCCTGTCCAGCCAGGTGAAGGTGCCGCCGAAGGTGGCGGCCGCCGACTGGAGCGGCGGCCAGCCCGGGATCCGGCGGCTGGCGGCGCTGCCGGCCGGCGGCCAGACCCGCGAGTACTGGATCGCGGCGGAGCCGGTGACCTGGAACATCGTCCCCACCCACCGCGACCAGATGACGAACGAGAAAGTGAAGTTCGGGAAGACCAAGTTCGTCGCCTATGGCTATCGCCCCTACGAGCCCGGCTTCAAAAAAGCACTCGGGCCGGCGACCGTGCCGGGGCCGTTGATCGAGGCCGAAGTCGGCGACACCGTCGTCGTCCACTTCCGCAACAAGCTGAAGGCGCCGGTGACCATGCACCCGCACGGGATCTTCTACTCGAACGAGATGGACGGCGCCTACAAGGGCAAGTGGACCGACCCCGGCGGCTTCGTCCAGACCAACCGCACCTTCACCTACGTCTGGGAGGCGCAGGAAGGTACCGAAGGGACCTGGCTCTACCACGACCACGGACCGATGGACCCGCTGCCGGTCTTCAAGGGCCTGTTCGGGCCGCTGGTGATCCGGGGCAAAGGCGAGGCGCGACCGAACAAGGACTTCTTCCTCGGCATGCACACCTGGGACCCCTCGATCACCGGCCTCAAGGGGACCTACTACTGCGTCAACGGCAAGGCCTACGCCGGCAACACGCCGACCTACGAAGCGCACGTCGGCGAACGGATCGCCTTCCACGTCTACGGCGTCGACAACTTCTTCCACACCTTCCATCTGCACGGGCACCGCTGGAAAGAAGCCGACGGGCGGATCGCCGACAACAAAACCTTCGGGCCGGCCGACTCCTTCCGGGTCGAATTCACCGAGGACAACCCGGGCCGCTGGTTCTACCACTGCCACGTCTTCCAGCACCTGCACCAGGGGATGAACGGTTGGTACCTCGTCACCTAGCCCCGCTGCTCGCGCTGCTGTTGCTGCTCGTCGCGGCGCCCGCGGCGCAGGCGCTGAACACGCGGGTCTCGATCGCCGACTACGCCTGGTCGAAACCGCGGGTCCAGATCGACCTGAACGAGAAGGTGACCTGGGACTGGCTCGGGCCCGACCTCGCCCACTCGGTGACCGGGATCTCGGCCAACGACCTGCAGTGGGACTCCGACCCCGGGACCGACGCCCCCTCCCACCGGGCCGGCGACAACTACACGCTGCAGTTCAGCCAGCCGGGGGCCTACCTCTTCCAGTGCAAGCTGCACGCCTCGGTGCGGGGCGAGGTGATCGTCTCCGCGGTCCCCGGCGACCCCAACTCCGACCCCGGGCCGCAGCCGCCGCTGAACGTCGACGTGAAACCCCCCACCCTGGGCAGCCTGGTGCTGAAGAGCCAGCGCTTCAAGGGCACCAGGGGGGTCGCGCTGAGCGCCCAGATCTCCGATCGCGGCATGCTCGACGCCGAGTACTACCGCTTCAACTCGAAGGGCAAGCGCGTCTACAACGGCTACATGACCTGGAAGACCTTCATCGGCGTCAATCACGTCAAGCTCGGCGCCCGTTCAAAGCACTTCCGCGCCCGGCCGGGCCGCTACGAGGTGGTTCTGCGCGCGACCGACACCGCGAACAACGTCTCCAGGCCGATCAAGAAGCGCTTCGAGATCGTTTCCTAGCGCGTTTCCTGCGGGTCGGTTTGCCGGCGTTGCGCAGCGTCTGTTCGGCCGCTTTCTCGGTCGCCTCGCCCATCGTGATCTGGAACATCGCGACGAGGGCGTCGGAGGCCAGCGGCCGCAGCCGCTCCAGCGCCTCGAGCACGGTCGGCCAGTCCTCCTCCGGGCGGCCAGCGCGGTCGAAGGGCTCCCAGATCTCCTCCACGAAGAGGTCGACGTAGACGCGGGAGACGCCTTCGGCGTGGCGGCGCAGCTTGTCGGCCATCGCCATCCCCGACTCCGGACCGACCCCGAACTCGAGCAGGGCGATGCTGGCGCGGTGCAGGCGCGGGCTGATCGCCTCGATCTTGCCGTCGGGGAGCTCGCGCAGGATGCCGAGCTTTTCGCCGTGGCGGAGCAGCTTCTGGTCCAGCTCCCTGACCCCCCAGGCGGAGGCGAGCTCCGTGGCATCGAAGATTTCCGGGGTCTCGTCCTCGAACGGGGCGCGCACGGCGCGGGCGAAGTCGACCATCTCCTTGGAGGAGCCGCCGGTGCTCTCGAGCACGCGGCGGATCGCCTCCAGGTTGAGGCCCTCGGCCTGCATTTCGCGGGTCAGCTCGATCCGCGCGACGTGCTCCTCGTTGTAGTAGCCGGTGCGGCCCTGGACTTCGGGCGGCGGCAGCAGGCCGCGGGTCTGGTGGGCGCGGATGTTGCGCACCGTCATCCCCGTGCGCCGCGCCAGCTCGCCGATCGTCAGCTTCCCGTCGGGGGCCTTGCGGCCCCGCTTCTGAGCCCTGCTCATCCCCGCATCGTAAGCGGCAGGCGCTGCCCGTTCATCTTCGCCGCCGCGTCCGAACAGATAAATGCGATCGCCGCCGCGAGGTCCTCGGCCGGCGTGAAGCTGGCGAAGTCCCCCTCGGGGCTCTCCGCGCGCATCCGCGGCGTCAGGATCGCCTCGACGACGACGATGTTGGCGGTCGCGCCGCCGGGCTCGAAACCGTCGGCGAAAGCCAGCGTCCAGGCCTCGGCCGCCGCCTTCGCCGCCGCGTAGGCGGCGTTGGTGTTGCTCGGCTCCTGCGCCTGCTTGGCGGAGACGAGCACGAAGCGACCGTGCTCGCTGGCGGCGACCTGGTCGTGGAAGGCGCGGGTCGTGTGCTGGACGGTCCGCACCAGGAGGCCGTGCAGGAAGTCCCAGTCCTCGAGCGAGGACTCGTGCAGCGGCTCTCCCCCGCGCCAGCCGCCGACCAGGTGGACGAGCCCGTCGACCCGGCCGAAGCGCTCGACCAGCGCCGCGCACCACTCGCGCGCCGCGCCCTCGTCGAGCAGGTCGACGACGCGGCCGTCCCAGCGCTCGGGCGGCAGCGCCAGCTCGGCGCCGAGCGCGTCGAGCGTCTCCTGGCTGCGGTCGGTGCCGGCGACGGTCGCCCCGGCGGCCGCCAGCTCGGCGGCGACCAGCGGCCCGAGCCCGCCGCCGACCCCGGCGATCGCGAGGACGCGGTCGGTCAGGGCTTGCGGGGAGATCGAACTCATCGTGGGACCGCCACGTTAGACCACGCCCCGGGCCGCGCGCACCGCCCGAACGGCGGCTCGGCGGCCAGCGCGGTTGCAGCCCACCGCAAACGCCGCCCGCTCTAGGAGCCTCAAATACTCTGACCGCGTGAGAGCATCGATCGGCCTCCTCGCGGTCTGCTGCCTGCTGACCGGTACCGCCAGCTTCGACGCAACTGCGGCCAGCGCCCGGCCGGCCGGCGAGGACACGGAAGTCCAGCGGCCACGGACCGGGGTCGGCGTCTTGCTCGAAAGCGGCAGGCAGCAGCTCCTCGGCCTCTCCTTTCCGACCGCGAAGCTCGCCGTCCTGAACGTCTTGCAGGCGGCCGGCGACGACGAAGAACGCGGGCTGGCCAGCGCCTCCTACGCGGTGCGTGCGCAGCGCCGCGCCGACGGGGTTCTGCGTGCCGATTTCGGGCCGATCGGCAGGGTTGCCGTTCGCTTCGAGCCGACCGGCCGGGTGCAGAAGGGCCGGCGCCCAGCCGGCTGCAAAGGACCGCGGCCGACCCGCGAGCTGGGCCGGGTCCGCGGCACGATCTCGCTCGAAGGCGAGGGCGGCTACTTCCGCGTCTCCTCGCGGGCCGGTCTGGCGATGCGGGAACGTTCGTTCCGGCTCGTCTGCGGGAAGGGCCGGGCGACCAACGTTCCGCCGAACCTCAACCTGCGCGAGCTGGTCGCCCCCACGTTCTCCCTCTCCTTCTCCTCGAGCGGCGGCAACATCGCCGTCCTCAACGCCGCCGCCAAGGTCGGGGGGCGCTCCATCGCCCTGCGCGCCTCGCACGAGGAGGGCGCTCCGCCGGGCGCGGAAGTCCAGGTGAGCAGCCTGGAATCGGGGCACGGCATGGCGATCGGACGCGGGCTGATCTTGACGGGCGGCAAGGGCACGCTGCGAACCAGCCTCCCCGGCGCCCACCCGGCGACCGCGACGCTCGCTCCCCCGGCCCCCTTCTACGGCGCGGCGAGCTTCTTCGAGACCTCCGCCCGGTCGCACAGCTGGACCGGCCCGCTGGGGGTTCACCTGCCGGGCCTCGACCTTGCCCTGACCGGACCGCGCTTCCACACCGGCCTCTGCGTGCTGAGCCCGCTGAAGAGCCCGCGGGGCTGCGACTTCGCGAAGCCGAAGCCGTTGCTGCCGGCGCGGCTCGGGTTGATCCCGGGGATGGAGCGCTTTCATGACCGCTAGCAGGATGCTCGCCGCGCTGGCCGCGCTGCTCGTTCTCGCGGCACTGGCCCCGGCCGGCGCCGCGGCGGCGAAGCGCACCAACTACTACACGGTGGACCCCGGCTACGTCAGCCGGTTCGAGTTCCGTGGCAGCAACGGCTACCGGATCTCGGTCTCGGCCAACGACCGCGGCTACGTCACCGTGAAGGCGCGAAAAGACGGCGCCGAAGCCGAATACGTGGCCGCCGGGCGCGCCTCCGGGCTGGGCGGCAGCGCCGTCCTGCCCGGGCTCGGCCGGGTCTCGTTCGCGCTGCGCCCGACCGGTCCCCCGCGGCATTTCCCGGGCTACGCGGGCTGCGAGGGCGAATGGTTCGTCCGCGACGGCGTCGCCCGGGGGGTCGTCCGCTTCCGCGGCGAGCGCGGCTACACCCGCGCCCGGGCCCACCGCGCCCGGGCCGAAGTCATCTACTGGCCGGGACAGCGCTGCCGCTACCTGCGAGGCGGACAGGGCAAAGCGAAGCGGAGCCGGGTCGCGAGGCTGACCTCCTTCCGCCTCAAGCCCCCCTTCGTCGAATTCACCGCCACCCGCTTCGCGCCGCGGGACCGGCCGCGCTCGCGGCGGATCGGCTTCGACGCCGCGATCGTCAGCTACCCGCCGGGGATGCGCATCTACAGAGCGGTCTCGATCGCCGCCGGCCCCGACTCGTTTCGGGTGCCGGAACCGAAGACCACGCCCGAAAACATCGTGCTCCGGCCGCCGCGGCCCTTCCGCGGCAGGGCCAGCCTGCGGCGGACCCCGGAATCGACCTTCGTCTGGGGCGGCTCGCTGCGCGTCTCCTTCCCGGGGACGAAGCCGATCGGGCTGCACGGCCGCGACTTCATCACCCGGTACTGCGCCCTGCGCGGTTGCGTCGAACAGTTCCCCGAACGCTCGCCCTTGCGGCGCCTGCGCCTGCCTTCGCGTTGAGGGTCAGGCCGGGACCGCGACGCGGGAACGCTCCGCCAGGGTGACCCGGGCGCCGCCGGCGGGACGGACGGTGATGTTGCGCCGCTGCGCGGGCTCGACCGCCGCGCCGGCGGCGCTCAGCTCTCGGGTGGAGAGCAGCGCCCGCAGGACGATCTTCATCTCCAGCATCGCGAAGCTCGCCCCGAGGCAGCGGCGGCGGCCGCCGCCGAAGGGGATCCAGGTGTAGGTGCCGGGCGGGTCGTCGAGGAAGCGCTCGGGACGGAAGGAGTAGGGGTCGGGATAGACGTCGGGGTCGTGGTGGATCAGGTAGCCGTTGCAGACCAGGCTGCAGCCCGGCTCGTAGGACCAGCCGCCGACCTCGATGCGCTGCGCGACCAGCCGCGGCGCCACGTTCGGCAGGACCGGCCGGGCCCGCATCGTCTCCTGAATCGTCGCGGTCACGTAGGCCTCCTCGCCGGCGTCGATCTCCTCGACCAGGCGGCCGAGCACCCGCGGCTCGTGGACCAGCCGCGAGAACGCCCAGGCCAGCGAGGACGCGGTCGTCTCGTGGCCGGCGACCAGCAGGGTGAGGAGCTCGTCGCGGATCTCCTGGTCGCTCATCGGCGAGCCGTCCTCGTGGCGGGCCTCGACCAGCATCGCGAGGATGTCGTCGCCGCCGTGCTCCACCCGCCGCTCGGCGATCAGCGCGAAGAGGATCTCGTCAACCTCTTCCTGCATGCGCACGAAGCGGACGAAGGGCCCGACCCGTTCGGCCGCCCGCGCCAGCAGGCTGTCGGGCTTCGGCGGCACCAGGCTGAGCGGCTTGTCGCCGAACAGGAGCATCTGGGCCAGCCGCTGGCGCAGGGATTCGAAGCGCGGGCCCGGCTCGAGCCCGAAGACGGCGCGCAGGATCACCTTCAGCGTCAGGTCCTGCATGCGCGGATGCAGTGCGACCGGCGTGCCCTTCGGCAGCGCCGCCACCTCGGCCTCGGCGACCTCCTCGATCAGCCCGGCGAGCCGCTCCATCCGCTCCCCGTGAAAGGCCGGCAGCATCAGTTTGCGCTGCGCCATGTGCGCGCCACCGTCGAGCAGGATCACCGAGTTGCTGCCGATGATCGGCTCCAGCACCCGCGCCCCCTCCCCCGGCCGCAACACGTCCGGCGCCGCCTGGAAGACCTGCTTCACCTGCTCCGGCTCGCTCAGCATCACGAACGGCGGCGAGAACGGCAGCTGAATCGTGAACCGCTTCCCGTACCGTTCCCGGCACTGCTCCAAGAAGGCCAGCGGCCGCGTCCAAAAGCCGACCATCTGCAACGCGGCCGGAAGCTGCGGGCCGGGCGGTAGCGCGGAACGTGACATCACTTCCTCCTCCTGGACGGGCGCGTACCCATATTCATATGCCGCGCGAGGAGACGGCCGCCGTGCGATCCCTCACACTGGGCGCCTCGGCCAGTCGGGTCGAGGCTTATGGGGGAGAGAGGATTCGAACCTCTGTAGGCATAGCCGCGTGATTTACAGTCACGTCCATTTGACCGCTCTGGCACTCCCCCAGGGCGATGCAGAGGGCAATCTTATTGAGCTTGGCCCCTCGTGGATCGTCCCCTCGATCGCAGTCCCGGGATCGACCTCGAACTCCGAATACTTCGGGCCACCCAACCTGATCACCGCGGTCCCCTCGACAGCCTGGGCCGGGACCAGCCAGCGCCGCCCGTCGCCGGCAAGGACGAACAGATAGTCGACCGCGTAGCGGGCGAACCGCTTACTGGTCCCGCTCCAGCTGCGGTTTCCACCGCGGGTGCGGAGGCTCACCTCCCCAGCGCTCCCCTCCCCCCGTCGGCCGCCGGCAGGTGGAGGTCTTCACCTGCACGCGGATCAAACGATTCTCCGCCTCAGCGATTAGGTCGACGTGGCGACTCGGCCCAAGCGGAACCCAAACCAAAGTTCCCTTGCTGCTGAACCACTCGATCGCCGAAGCCTCACCGATCGCGCCTTGTGAGGCAGGGTTGAGCTTGGTCGAGACCACCGCCCGATCATGGCGGCGAACTCAGACAGAACGCTTCGGGAGCTAGCCGGCGCCGGCCTGCGGCGGCGACTGCGCCGCGGCGAAATGGGCCGCCATGCGTTCGTTGAAGGCGGTGATCGCCGAGAGGGGGCGCATGAAGACGGTGAGCTCGGCGACCACGCCGTCCTCGTCGAGCTTGAGGACGTCGATGCCTTCGAGCTCGCGCTCGCCGACCTTGGCCTTGAAGCGGAGGAAGACGGTGTCGCCCTCGGAGACGTCGTCGACGTAGGCGAAGTCCTCGAGCGTCATTCCGACGAACTGGAGGACCTGGATCACCACGTCGCGGCCCTGGAAGCCGCGGAAGAGGACCGGGCTGTGGAGAACGACGTCCTCGCGCATCGCCTCGGCGAGCAGCTGGGCGTCGTGGGTTTCGGCGGCGCGGCGGAAGATGTGGTGCTGTTGCTCTTGCATAGGGGCACTCTAGATGCTCCGACTACATCTGTAATCCCCGAATGGGGTGAAAAGCGTATGAGGGTGAAATACTCGCGCGATGCCGAGCGACACCTTCTGGTCACGCTTCTCCAACTCGCTGGGGGCGAAAGGGCTGCGGATGACCGGCAAGTTCAACGTCCCGGTCTACCGGCTGACCGGCGGCCGGGTCGGCGGCAAGGTCGGGCAGGCGCCGATCTGCCTGCTGACCACGACCGGGCGCAAGTCGGGCGAGCCGCGCACCGCGCCGGTCGTCTACCTGGCCGACGGCGAGCGGGTGATCCTGATCGACACCAACGCCGGCAACGAGAAGCTGCCCGCCTGGTCCCACAACCTCACCGCCAACCCCGAGGCGGAGGTGGAGCTGGGCCGCAAGCGCCGCGCCGTGCGCGCCCGGGTCGCCGAGGGCGGGGAGCGCGCCCAGCTCTGGAGCCGCCACATCGATCAGTTCGCCGGCTTCGACTTCTACCTGACCAAACTCGAGCGCACCCCGTCGGTCTGGATCCTGGAACCCAGGTCCTGAGCGTCGGAGAGGAAGTCAGGCAAGGACGCAGGGAGCGAAGCGTGCTCTGCACGTGAGCGACCGAGGACGCCGCCTGGCTAACTCTCCGGCGCTCAGGACGCGTCTCTGAGCATCTGCGCCTCCGGGAGGCGCTTCAGCTTTTTCAGCGTGTTGTTCTCGATCTGGCGGATCCGCTCGCGGGTGACGCCGAAGGTGCGGCCGACTTCCTCGAGGGTCAGCGGCTCGGTGCCGGAGAGCCCGTAGCGAAGTTCGATCACCTGGCGCTCGCGCTCGGGCAGCGCGTCCAGCGCCCGCCGCACCCCTTCCTTCTGCAGGTGCTCACTCGCTTCCTCGAACGGCTCCAGCACGGCGTCGTCGGCGACGAAGTCGCCGAGCTAAGAATCGTCCACGTCGCCGACCGGTTTATCGAGCGAGACCGGAAGCTGGGCGACCCGGAGGATGTCGCGGACGTCGCCGACCGGCCAACGCAGCTCCTCGGCGATCTCCGCCGGCTCGGGCTCGCGCCCCAGTTTCTGGACCAGCTGACGTTCGACGTGGGCGACCCGGTTCAGTTTCTCGACCATGTGGACCGGGATGCGAATCGTCCGCGCCTTGTCGGCGATCGCCCGGGTGACCGCCTGCCGGATCCACCAGGTCGCGTAGGTGGAGAACTTGTAGCCGCGCCGGTAGTCGAACTTCTCGACCGCGCGGATCAGCCCGAGGCTCCCCTCCTGGATCAGGTCGAGGAAGCTGAGCCCGCGGCCCAAATAGCCTTTGGCGATCGAGACGACGAGGCGTAGGTTGGCCTCGACCATCTGCCGCTTGGCGAGCATGTCGCCGCGCTCGATCCGTTTCGCCAGTTCGACCTCCTGGGCGGCGGTCAGCAGATCGACCTGCCCGATCGAGCGCAGGTAGAGGCGCAGCGAGTCGAGGCTCGGCTCGACGGTGAGGTCGAGCTCTTCCTTCTTCTCGCGGCCGCCCGCTTCGCTTTCGCCGCGCTGCTCCTTGTAAGCGCTGACCCCGTCCTCGGCGATCACGTCGACGCCGTGCTCGACCAGATGGGCGTGGAGCTGGGCGACCTGCTCCTTGGTTATCTCGACCTCCTCGAGTGTCGAGGCGATCTGCTCAAAAGTCAGGTAGCCGCGCTCGCGGCCCAGAGTGACCAGCCCCCGGAGCTCCTCGATCTCGCCGATCGGACTGTCCTCGGCTGGATCGCGCTGCACGACCTCGGTCACCGTCTCCAACGGTTCGATGATCCCATCCTCCACTGCATCCCTCTCCCCATTCCCTGGGGGCCGGCCCCAAAGCTCCGACCGCGGCGAAGTATAGGCGCGTATCAGCGTCGGCGGGGACCGCCGAGCTCCACGGTCGCATACCCTTCACAAGACGATGGCTAACGAGCGCTCCGCGACCACCGTCCCGCCCGACGTCCAGGCCGGGCTGCCGGCGACTCAGGTCAGCCTCTCGCGGGTTGGCGTCACCGGCGTCGAAAAGGTGATCCGGGTCAAAGCCGACGGCGACGAGAACCTCTTCTACGCCGAGTTCGAGTGCTTCGTCGACCTCAACGCCCAGCAGGCCGGCGTCCACATGTCGCGCTTCGAGGAGATCGTCGGCGAGGCAATCGACGAGGTCGTGCTCGGCGAGGCCGTCCGCGCCGAGGTGCTGGCCGCGCACGTCGCCCAGCGGGTCCGCGAGCGCCAGGGCGGGCTGCGCGCCGAGGTCTCGGTGACGGCCCACTACCCGGAGACCGTGAAGACGCCGAAGAGCGACCAGTCGACCCAGGAGATCTACGTCCTCTTCGGAACCGCGGTCGACTCCGAGCGCGGCACCCGCACCCTGACCGGCGTCCAGGCTCAGGGCATGACCGCCTGCCCCTGCGCCCAGGAGATGGTCGCCGGGCTGGCCCGCGAACGGCTGACCGAGGACGGCTTCTCCGCCGGGGACGTCGAGCGGGTGATCGAGCTGGTCCCGATCGCGACCCACAACCAACGCGGGATCGGCACCCTCCACGTCGGCTGCCCGGAGGGCGGCCCCGCCTGGATCGACGCGCCGGAGCTGCTGCGGATCGTCGAGAGCTCGATGAGCTCGGAGATCTACGAGCTGATGAAGCGCCCCGACGAGATGGCGGTCGTCGTCAAGGCCCACGAACAGCCGCGCTTCGTCGAGGACTGCGTGCGCGAGATGGTCCGCCAGGTGGTCGAGGGCTACCCCGACCTGCCCGACGAGACCTTCGTGATGGCGCGCCAGGAGAACCTCGAGACGATCCACCGCCACAACGTCGTCGCCGAGCGCTACGGCACCCTCGGCGACCTGCGGGCCGAGCTGGCCAGCGGCGAGCACAGCGCCCGTCACCAGACGATGCGCGAGTGGCTCGAGGTCCCGGCCTCTTAGTCCCGGGTGTACTTCCGCCCCTATAGGGGCGGAAATCCGACGAGGGCTCAGCCGGTAGCCCGAGTCTCGGTGCTGGCCCGTTCCTTCCGCTGCTCCTCCATGCGTTTGCGCAACCCGAAGAAGTAGTCGGCGCCGCTGATCACGGTGACGACCAGGGCCGCGTAGACCAGCAGGTCGACGCCGAGCGGGGCCGGGTTGGCGATGATCAGGGCGAAGATCGCGCCGATCTGCAGGACCGTCTTCAGCTTGCCGAGCCAGCTGGCGGAGATCACCAGGCCGCGCTCGGCGGCGATCGTGCGGAGGATCGTGACCGCGATCTCGCGGGCGATGATCACCATCGCCACCCAGGCTTCGAGCCGGTTCAGCGAGACCAGCGAGACGAGGGCGCCGATGATCAGCAGCTTGTCGGCCAGCGGGTCCATCAGCTTGCCGAAGGTGGTGATCGATCCGCGCGAGCGGGCGAAGTAGCCGTCGAGGCCGTCGGTGGCGGCGGCGAGCGCGAAGACGATCGCCGCGAAGGTGTCCCCGTTCGGGGTCTCGCCGAGCAGGGCGACGACCACGACCGGCACCGCCAGGATGCGCAGCAGGGTCAGCGCATTCGGCAGGTTGAGGGGAAACATGGCTCCCTCAGTTTGACTGCTGGGCTGCCCGTTCGGCGTCGCGCTTGGCGAAGAACTCCTCGCCCTCGATGCTGACGTGCGGCAGGATCCGGTCGAGCCAGCCCGGCAGCCACCAGGCTTTCTTGCCGAGCAGCACCATCACCGCCGGGACCAGCAGGCAGCGGACCAGGGTCGAGTCGATCGCGATCGCGACCGCCAGCCCGATCCCGAACTCCTTCACGACCGGGTCTTCGACGAGGACGAAGCTGGTGAAGACGCAGACCATGATCGCCGCCGCCGAGGTGATCACGCGGCCGGTGTTGGCGAGACCCTGGACCACCGCGGCGCGCGCGTCCCCGGTCTCCTCGAAGTGTTCCTTCATCTGGGTCAGCAGGAAGACCTCGTAGTCCATCGAGAGCCCGAAGAGGATCGCGAACATCAGCAGCGGCACGAAGCTGACGATCGGGATCGCGTGGTCGAGGCCGATCAGCTCGACCCCCCAGCCGAGCTGGAAGACCGCGGTGACAACGCCGTAGGCGGCGGCGACCGAGATCAGGTTCATCGCCGCCGCCTTGATCGGCACCAGCAGCGAGCGGAAGGCGACCAGCAGGACGAGGAAGCTGAGCGCGACGACGATGAAGATCATCAGCGGCAGCTTGTCGGCGATCTGGGTCGCGAGGTCGATGTAGCCGGCGGTCTGGCCGCCGACGTAGGAGCTGGCCTTCGTCCCTTCGAGCGCCGCAGGGATGACTTCGTCGCGGAGGTTTTCGACCAGGTCGACGGTCTCGTCCTTCCACGGCTCCGATTTGGAGATCACCGTGAAGACCGCCACCGTGCCCGCTTTGTCGAGGCTCGGTTCGGAGACCCCGGCGACGTCGCCGGCGCCGCCGATCGCCTGCTCCAGCTTCGGCAGCACCTGTTCGGC
Organism: Solirubrobacterales bacterium; assembly: GCA_033856455.1. Classification (GTDB taxonomy): domain Bacteria; phylum Actinomycetota; class Thermoleophilia; order Solirubrobacterales; family 70-9; genus VAYN01. The sequence continues at coordinate 12,625 of JAWVEZ010000205.1, forward strand.
TTCTTTGGGGGAGCTGAATTCGGAGGCGATCAGCAGCGGCCCGTAGGCGCCCGGGCCGAAGCCTTCGTCCATCCCTTCGAAAGCCTCGCGCGAGGTCGAGTCCTCGGGCAGGGCGCTGATGTCGTTCTGGCCGAGCTGGAGCTGGAAGATCGGCAGCGCCAGCACGACGAGCACGGCCATCGAGGCGATCGCCGATCGCCAGGGCCGGTCGGCAACGGCGTCGGCCCAGCGCAGCCAGCCGTGCGGTTGCTTGTCGTCGGGATGGGTCTTGCCGATGTGGACGCGGAGGCTGTTGATGCGGGGGCCGAGCGCCCCCAGCATCGCCGGCAGCAGGGTTGCCGCGGCGCAGACGGCGACGACGACGGCGATCGCGGCGGTGAAGCCGAGCGTCGAGACCAGCGGGATGCCGGCGAAGGCGAGCGAGCAGAGGGCGATGATCACGGTGAAGCCGGCGAAGACGACGGCCCCACCGGCGGTGGCGACGGCGCGGGCGATCGACTCCCTCAGCTCCATCCCTTCTTTGAGCTGGAGTTTGTGCCGGGTGACGATGAACAGCGCGTAGTCGATGCCGACGCCGAGGCCGATCATCGTCGCCAGGGTGGCGGCGACGCCGGGGATCTCGGTCGCGTGCTCGAGCAGTTTGCTGATCGAGAGCGCGCAGGCGAGCCCGATCACGGCCGAGACGATCGGCAGCATCATCGCCGTCGCCGTGCCGAAGGCGAAGAGGAGGATGATCACCGCCGCGCCGAGGCCGACGGCCTCGGCGAACTCGGTGTCCGGTTTGGAGAGCTGCTGCCCGACGTAGGCGCCGATCGAGGTGTCGACGCCGACCTTGCGCGCCGGCTCGGCGGCGTCGAGGATCTCCTGCGATTCCTCTTCGTTGATTTCGCCGGGCCCGACGCCGAGCACGACCGGGATGTAGGCGATCCGCTGGTCCTCGCTGATCGTTTTCGAGCCTTCGACGAGCGGGCTTTTCGCCGAGTTGACCTCTGGCATCGCTTCCAGCTTCTGCGCCGATTCTTCGACCGCGGCGGCGTATCTCGGTTCGGTCAGCTTCTTGCCGGCGGGCGCTTCGAAGACCAGCGGGTTGGAGCCGTAGGCCTGCTCGGGCAGGTTCTCTTCGAGCAGTTCGGTCGCGATCGTCGAGCCGGTCCCCGGCAGGGTCAGGTTTTCGCTCGTCTTCGAACCGGCGGCCGAGGAGATCGCGACGAGCGCGATCGCGAGCAGCAGCCAGACCCCGATCACGGGCCAGTGGTGGCGCGAGCAGAACCGGCCGATCGCGTACAGGGGCGCGGTCACCGCGCGATCATCCCTTACGGGGCGGGCGTGGCGCCGTCCTCGAACGGCGCCGGCACCCATTCGGCGGGTTTTGCGCCGAGCGCTCGCCGCAGCAGGACCAGGTGCTGGGCCTGGTTGGCGACGGTGCTGGCGAGCAGCGCCCGGGCCGCGGCCGAGCCGAGCCGGGCGATCGCCCCGAGCTCGTCCTCGATCGTCGCGCTTTCGATTTCGTAGAGGAAGGTGAGGCGGTCAGCTTCGTCGCGCAGCGTCCACGGCTCGATCACTTCGGGTTCGACGATTTCGGAGCCCTCGAGCCCGCGCAGCGCCTCGAGGATCGCCACCGTGTGTTCCTCTTCCTGCGTGCGCAGGCGCAGCGCCAGGGCGCGGGGGCGGCCGCGCATCGCCGCGATCGTGCGGTCGAAGGCGGCGATCGCCGAGCGCTGGCGGCTGAGGACCTGGTTGAGGATCTCGACGTCCGCTTCGCGTTCGGCTTCGCGTTCGAGGGCGGCGGTGTCGGCCGGTTCGGTGCTCTCCTCGCCGCCGCCACCGCCGCAGGAGCCGAGGACGAGGGCGAGGAGGAGGCCGGCGAGGGCGATCGCGAGGGCGTGGCGCAGAGCGCCGCCGCGCATAATTCTGTTCGGTGCGATGAGCAAGGGAGCGAACCCTACGAACTTGGTACGCGCAAGGTCATTGTCGGAGCTGGCGCCGATCGTCCATGGCTGCCGGCTCTGCCCGCGGCTGGTCGAGTGGCGGGAGGGCGTCGCCGCCGATCCGCCGAAGCGCCACCGGGGCGAGGACTACTGGGCGCGGCCGCTCGACGGCTTCGGCGACCCGGCGGCGCGGCTGGCGATCGTCGGCCTCGCCCCGGCCGCCCACGGGGCCAACCGGACCGGCCGGATGTTCACCGGCGACCGCTCCGGCGAGTGGCTCTACGCGGCGCTGCACCGGGCCGGCTACGCCAACCGCCCCGAGTCCGAGCACCGGGGCGACGGCCTGCGCCTGCGCGACGCCTACGTGACCGCGGTCGTCCGCTGCGCGCCGCCCGCCAACAAGCCGACCCCCGCGGAGCGCGACCGCTGCCTCCCCTACCTCGAGCGCGAGCTGCAGCTGCTCGGCGAGTGCCGGGCGATCGTCGCCCTCGGCGCCTTCGCCTGGGACGGCGTGCTGCGCGCCGCCCGCGCCCTCGACGCCCCGGTGCCGAGGCCCCGGCCCCGCTTCGGCCACGGGGCCGAAGCCGACCTCGGCCGCTGGTCGCTGCTCGGCTGCTTCCACCCCAGCCAGCAGAACACCTTCACCGGCCGGCTGACGGTGCCGATGATCGATGCCGTCTTCAGCCGTGCCCGCGAGCTGGCGGGATAGCGTGCCCGTGCGGCTCCAGCGGCTCGAGGTCGACGATCTGCCGCGCCCAGGGCGGCTCGACGGTGCTGCGGTAGAAGTGCTTGACGGCGCCCCGCACCGGCTTCACCTTGACCAGGGTGATCGCTTCGCATCTGGCCAGCACCCGCACGTGGTAGGCGAGGTTGGAGAGCGGCAGGCCGAACTCACTGGCCAACTGCCGCGGGCTGATCATCTCCTCGTCCCGCATCCGCCGCAGGATCCGCCGCCGCAGCGGGTTGCCGAGGGCCGCCAGGAGGGCGTTCTCGGGCTGGGAGTTCGATTCGCGACTGCCGCCAGTGCTCATCTCAAGCACGTTAGGTGGCTGCCCCCCGGGTTTCACTGACAATTCCGTTAGTAGACCCAGGGCTCGTAGGAGCCGACGGCACGGGACGGAGGATCCGCGGGCGATTCGAACGCGGCCAAGCAGACGGTGACGATCTCCGGCGTTTTTGCGCCTGGAAGTTTGAGCCGCGCCGCGGCTCGCCTCTCCTCCCCCTGGATCAGATCGAACAGGGACTCGGTCGCGGTGCAGACCTGCCCCCAACCTCGCTCGTCGAGAAGGAGCGCTATCCACACGTGAACCCGGTCGGGTTTGCTGTCAAAGGTTCCCGCCGCCATCGCCTCGCGGACCTGCTCGGCAAGCTGTTCGAAGATCCTCCAGGTGAAGCGCTCCCGCACCTTTTCTGGCACCCGTGCCCAACTCTGGGTATCAAAGATCGCGGGACCGGTCGCTCGGTAGAAGCGCTCGGTCGCGCCTCGAAGTCTTCCCCCGCTGTCTTCGCGAATGACTTCAAGCCAGCCATCGGCGGTCAGCCTGCGAAACCGCCGGTGGAGATCGCGCTCGTCGAGATCGTCCCGCTCACGGTACTCCCGGTAAAACTGCGACGGACTCATTTCGCGCAGGTTCAACTCGGTGATGATCTTCAGGTTGAGTGGATGCCGGAAGACCTTCGACATGCGAACGAAGAATTTGCTGCGATCCGGTTCGTCATCGACCGGAGTCGGATCCGGCAGGAGAAGCCCGGAGCGGTTTCTGCGCTCGGTAGGCGAGTCAAAAGCCGAGAGGCCGACCGTTGCATGCATCGCGGTCCCCCCGGAGCGTTCAATGCGCAGCTTTGCATCCCGCTGCTCCTCGAAGAGCAGGTAGAACAGATCGTTCACTGCCGATATGACAAGGGCCCGCCCTTTCTCGTCGAGGATCAGCGGGGTCCACGTGAAGTGGCGATCGTTCCGTGCGTCGATCGTTTCAGCCTCGAGAGCCCACTTCACCCGCTCCGCAAACTGCTCGAAGATCCGCCAGCTGAACTCCTCTTTGACGGTTTGGGGAAGCAGCTCCCACGCCGCTCCATCGAAGACCGCCAGTTCCGGTGCCCGATAGAACCGCCCAGCCTTCCCCCGCCCCTCCTGGGCCTCCTCTCGGACAAGCCGTAGCCATCCGTGCTGCTCAAGTTTCCTGAACTGGCGGCAGATCGCCTCAAGGCTCCCGCCTCCAAAGGCACCATGGAACTGCGACGGACTCATTTCACGCCGAAAGAGCTCCGTGATGATCTTGAGCCGAACGGGATCGGCGAAAGCAACCGATAGGCGGGCAAGGAAAGCCTCGGTCGAGGCCACGCCCGCCCCCGGCTGAAGGGAGACGGTGCCCCTCTGAAGATCGACAGTCATCGCCCTACCGAATTCCGAACAAGGGCGCTAAACAATCGTGCATCACTTGAGAGTTCTCTCTCATTTGGAATATCCCGTCTACTCGTCGGTTTGTAAATCAACTCAGACGAGGAGGTGGAAGATGACTGTCACCCGAAGCGATCAAATCGCTCCGCTCTGCTCCACTTCGAAGTCCGGCTAGAACAGCCCTGCGGCCCAGGGGGGTGGTCGCCGCTGTCAACTGCTGCCAACCCTTGGGCCGCTCCATCAGAAGCCCTCGCATACTCAGGGAATTTACAGGTTAACTGAGGGATTGCTTTACCGAAGCCGCCGTTTGCGGCAACTTGCGGTCAAGCTCAGATTGGAATACTGGAACCGGCCCCAGCAATGCGGGGGTCTCGTTCGACAGGCCAGGTGCCCGCTGTGCGGGGACTGGGGGAAACCGAAGATTGGGAGGCGCGATGCGCAGACCACGCATCAAACGGACGACCGAGCCGTTCACGGCACCGAACGGCGACCTGGTCCTGATGCGGCCGAGCATGGAAGTCGACGTCCGCATCGAGCAGCCGGGCGATCGCGACAAGCAGCTGCTGGCGGCGCTGGACGGCGAGCACTCCCTGGCCCAGCTCGAGGAGGAGTTCGGGGCCGAGGAGGTCGGCGACACGCTGTCCCAGCTGCAGGAGCTCGGTGCCGTCGAGGACGCGGCCGACGACGACCGTCTGCCCCCCGGCGAGCTCGCCCGCTTCGATCGCCAGCTGCGCTACTTCAGCGACATCGGTGGCTCCGATCGCACGCCCTCCGAACGCCAGGACCGGCTGCGCGACGCAAAGGTGGCGGTCCTCGGGGTCGGCGGGCTCGGCACCTGGTCGGCCTGGGCGCTGGCCTGCTGCGGTGTCGGCGAGATGTGGCTGATCGACGGCGACGAGGTCGAGTTCAGCAACCTCAACCGCCAGATCTTCTACACCGAGGCCGACCTCGGGCGGCCGAAGGTGAAGGTCGCGGCCTCGCGCCTGCGCGCCTTCAACACCGCGATGAAGGTGACGGCTACGACCCGGCGGCTGGAGAGCGAAGTCGAGCTGGCCGACTTCATCGCCGGCGCCGACGTCGTGATCGACGCCGCCGACTGGCCGGCGCACGAGATCGAGCGCTGGTGCAACGCGGCCTGCTTCGCGGCCGGCATCCCCTACATCACGATGTCCCACTTCCCGCCGATCGCCCGGGTCGGGCCGCTCTACGTCCCCGGCGAGACCGGCTGCTTCATCTGCCAGGAGATCGCCTACCGGCGTGAATACCCGCTGTTCGACGAGGTGATCGAGCAGCGGCGGGCGCTGCCCTCGCCGGCGGCGACGCTCGGCCCGGCCTGCGGTCTGATCGGCGGCCAGGTCGGGATGGAGATCGTCCACCTGCTGACCGGACTGGCGCCGCCCTCGACTCAGGGGGTTGCCCACATCTACGACCTGCGCACCATGGAGGTGAAGCGGGAGGAGGTCGTGCCGGAGCCCGAGTGCCCGGTCTGCGCCCACCTGCAGCCGGCGAATCGCGTGAAGGAGACCGCTGGCGGGTAGGTTGGGGGCGACCGATGAGGATCGCCTTCCCCCTTGCGACCGTCGTCCTGACCGCCGCCCTGCTCGCCGGCTGCGGCGATTCCGGCGACGGCAACTCCGAACGGTCCATCCAGGCGACTCCGCAGGTCAAGGGCGCGACCGCTCCGGCCGGCGCCAGCGCCCAGGAATGCAAGGGCGGCGCCGGCGCCGGGGTGATGCTGCGGGCGACCGGCATTCCCTGCTCGGTGGCGCTGGACCTGGTCAAGGCTTGGGAGCAAGACGAGTCCTGCCCGCCGGCGGCGGGAGCCTCCCGCTCCTCGTGTGAAATCGTCGGCGGCTACCGTTGCCTCAGCGTCGTCACCGACCGCGGCGTCTCGGTCAGCTGCGCCCGCCCCGGCCACTCGATCGCCTTCACCGCGAAGCGCGGCTAGCGTCCGTCCGGCCTCAGCCGGTGGCGCGGGCGATCCGCTCGGCCGGGTCGAAGAAGAGGACCAACCAGAGCAGCGGCGCCAGGCTGGGCGCGACGAAGGCGACCGGGATCGAGATCAGGAAGACGGTGGCGATGTAGATGCCGCGGGCGACCGCTTCGCGCTTGGTTTCGGCCCCGGCTGAGGTCAGCCCAGCACCTTGGGCGTCGACGAACATCCACATCCCGACCAGGATGCAGGCGGCGAGGTTGGCCGCGTAGACGACCACCGAGGCGGTCTCGCCGCCGAAGTCGCCGAGCACCTGGCTGCTGAACGGGATCAGCACGATGAACGCCAGGTAGAGCATGTTGAGCGAGAGCAGCCGCCCGTCGAAGGCGGTGATTTCGCTGAAGTAGCGGTGGTGGACGAGCCAGAAGCGCCCGATCACCGCGAAGCTGATCGCGTAGGCGAGGAAGTTTTCCCGCTGGTCCCAGATCCCCTCCCAGAGCGCGTCGCGGGAGACGTCGTCGACGTTGAGGTTGAGGACCAGCAGGGTGATCGCGATCGCGAACACCCCGTCGCTGAAGGCGACGATCCGCGAGAACTCGATCTCGTTGCCCTCCCGGCCTTTCGCCTCTCGCCTGCGCGACATCCCGGCATCATCGAGATCGGCCGCGACGGAACCGGGAGGCGATCCCTCCTAGAATGATCAGCCCCCGCCGGCGTAGCTCAGTTGGTAGAGCACTTCATTCGTAATGAAGGGGTCCCCGGTTCAAGTCCGGGCGTCGGCTCTGGGTCATGCTGCGATGCCGCTCAGGCATCGGAGGTACGACTGTCCGGTAGATCACCGTGAGCCGATTCGAGATCGGTCAAGTCGATGAGGTCTCGCTCGCGCCCGGCAGACCTCTTCATCGCAACCAGATCGGCAAGGGAACAGATCGGGGCCTCAACCCCATCGACGCGTCGAGCTTCTGAGCGCGTCAAGAGGTCGGAGAAGGACAGGCCGGCCGCTGCCTCCGCGAGAAGGTCCAGCTCGCCATGTGGGGTCGATAGGTGAATCGTCCGATCTCCGGCGATCCCTCCGTCTGGGATTGGTGAGCCATCGGGT
>JAWVEZ010000206.1:0-9860 GCA_033856455.1 Solirubrobacterales bacterium
GTGTAGACGATCGGGAAGTCGATCTGCTCGGAGTCGGCGTCGAGGTCGAGGAAGAGCTCGTAGACCTCGTCGACGACCTCGGCGATGCGGGCGTCGGGGCGGTCCACCTTGTTGACGACGAGGATCACGGGGAGTTTCGACTCGAGCGCCTTGCGCAGGACGAAGCGGGTCTGCGGCAGCGGACCCTCGGAGGCGTCGACCAGGAGCAGCACCCCGTCGACCATGGTCAGCGCCCGCTCGACCTCGCCGCCGAAGTCGGCGTGGCCGGGGGTGTCGACGATGTTGAACTTGACCTCGCCGCGGGTGACCGCCGTGTTCTTGGCGAGGATCGTGATCCCCTTCTCGCGCTCGAGGTCCATCGAGTCCATCACCCGCTCGGCGACGTCCTGGCCTTTGCGGAAGGTGCCGGTCTGCCACAGCATCGCGTCGACCAGCGTCGTCTTGCCGTGGTCGACGTGGGCGATGATGGCGATATTTCTGAGGTTGTCTCGGGTTTCAGTGCTCATGGACGAATTGAAGAGGGTAGGGAACGAGGAGCGTGGGCACGAAAACGGCCCCTGGCAAGACGAAGCCCGCCTTGCGGCGGGCCTCGGGACTGCTGAAGCGTTGAGCGAAGCTACTGCTGCTGAACGCTCGCTGCGGCCGGGCCCTTGGGGCCTTCTTCGGACTCGTAGCTCACTTTGGCGCCCTCGGTCAGGCTCTTGAAGCCCTCCCCGAGAATCGCGCTGTGATGAACGAAGACGTCCTTCGAGCCGTCGTCGGGCGTGATGAACCCGTAGCCCTTGTCGTCGCTAAACCACTTGACAGTTCCAGTCGGCATGCATTGCCTCCACATCATGTGCTGCGAACGCGGAGGATGCTGGTGAAGCAACAGTCGCGAGCGCTACACAACTTTTCTGCCGGTCATATATCCGGCCCTTGCAAGCGGGACGGTAGCAGGATCGCCCCTTTCATTCCTATATTTGAGGGCATCGAGCGAACCCTCCGCACGCGCTTCGCCGCACCGATCACGGTCCTTGCCGCGTTGGCCATATCCAGCCTCGCATTCGCCGCCACGGCGGGCGCGGCCCTGGTCCCGCTGACCCACGGCCCCGGCACCCCGCTGCGCGACGGCAACCGGGTCCTCGCCGACGTGCGGTTCGAGCGGGGCGCCGTCGCCGGGCTCGCCGACCTGCGCGCCGCCGGTGCGGAGATCGTCCACGTCGGTCGCCGCTACCAGACGGTCACGGTGGCGGTGAAGCCCGCGGACCTGAAGGCGCTGCGCGAGGTCGCCCGGGTCGGCGGGGTGACCAAGGTCCTGACCCCGCTGACGATGGGCGCCGACTGCGGCGGCCTCAAACGCTCCGAGGGCGACGCGCAGCTGCTCGCCCCGGTCGCCCGCGCCAACGTCGGCGTCGACGGGACCGGCGTCACCGTCGGCATCCTCTCCGACTCCTTCGACCGCGATCCCACCGCGCCGACCCGGGCCGCCGCCGACGTCGCCAGCGGCGACCTGCCGGGGACCGGCAGCCCCTGCGGCTCGACCACCCCGGTCCACGTTCTCCAGGACCCGTTCGCCGAATCGGACGAGGGCCGGGCGATGGCCCAGATCGTCCGCGATCTCGCGCCCGGGGCGGCGATCAGCTTCGCCACGGCCTTCGTCAGCGAGGGCGGCTTCGCGGCCAACATCAGGGCCCTGGCGGCGGCCGGCGCGCGGGTGATCGCCGACGACGTCCTCTACTTCGAAGAGCCGATCTTCCAGGACGGCCCGATCGCGGTCGCGATCGACGAAGTCGCCGCCGCCGGCGTCACCTACTTCACCGCCGCCGGCAACAACAACCTCTTTTCCGACGGCAACGAAGTCGGCTCCTGGGAGGCCCCGTTTCGCGATGCCGACAGCTGCCCGCCCGCGCTGCCCCCCGGCCACCAGGAGTGCGCCGACTTCGACCCGGAAGTCGGGACCTTCGACCGCCAGTTCGCCTTCGAGGTCCCGCCGGAAGGCCAGCTGATCGTCGATCTCCAGTGGGCCGAGCCGCGCGGCGGCGTGACGACCGACTTCGACGTGTTCCTGACCGACGACGAAGGCGACCTCGTGCTCGACGGAGAAGGCGAACCCCTGAGCTCCGAATTCGACAACGTCGGCGGCACGCAGCGACCCTTCGAGTTCCTCGGAGTCGAAAATACGAGCGCGGAAAATGCCGCGGAAGTGCGCTTGGTCATCTCCCGCGTCGCTGGCGAAGGGACGCCGCGGCTGAAGTGGATCCAGCTCGGCAACGCGGTGCCGACCAGCCAGCAGTACGAAGTCTCCGGCGGCGATCTCTTCGGCCCGACGGTCTTCGGGCACGCCGCCGCCAAGGGCGCGATCTCGGTCGGCGCGATCCGCTTCAACACGACCACGGCACCCGAGGAATTCTCCTCGCGGGGGCCGGCGGTCAACTACTTCGGTCCGGTGCTGGGCCCGGCCCCGGCGCCGCCGCTCGCCCTGCCCGAAACCGTCGCCAAGCCGGACCTCGTCGCCACCGACGGCGGCGTCAACACCTTCTTCGGCCAGTTCGTCGGCAGCAGCTGGCGCTTTTTCGGCACCTCGGCGGCGGCACCGCACGCGGCGGCGGTCGCGGCGCTGGCGCTGCAGGCGAACCCGGGCGCCACTCCCGCCCAGATCCGCGCCGCGCTCACCTCGACCGCGCGGCCGGTCGGCGCCTTCGGCCCGGACGCGGTCGGGGCCGGGCTGATCGACGCCCACGCGACCGTCAACTCGCTGGCCCTGGCACCCGTGGTCAGCATCACCAGGGCCCCGGCGGCGAACAGCCGCGTGCGCCAGCCGAGCTTCGAGTTCGCGGCCAACCGGCCGGCCAGCTTCACCTGCGTCGTCGACGGTCTCGCCACGGCCTGCGGCTCGCCCTTCACCTGGCCGCAGGCGCTGTCGGACGGCGTCCACGCGCTGGTCGTCAGCGGCACCGATCTCGGCGGCCGGGTCGGCACCAGCCCGACCGTCTCCTTCCGGGTGGACACCAGGCCGCCGCGCACGAGGATCGTCGCCCACCCGCCGAAGCGGCTGCTCACCCGCTCGCGCGGCGCTCGCGCCAGCTTCCGCTTCCGCTCCAGCGAGGGCGGCAACGACTTCCGCTGCAAGATCGACAAGCGGGCCTACCGCAAGTGCGGCAAGCGCTTGGTCAAGCGGTTCCCGGTCGGCCCACACGTGCTGCGGGCGAAAGCCCGCGACGCCGTCGGCAACCTAGATCCCAGTCCGGCCGTCTTCCGCTTCCGCGTCGTCCTCGCCGGCTGAGGGGCGCTCCTCCGCGCGCCGCGACTGCCAGCGCACGGCGTAGTGGCCGCCGATCAGGAGCAGGGCGATCGCGGCGGCGCTGCCCAGCACCAGCGGGTCGGTCAGCGAGAGGCCTTCGAGCTGGGTGCCGAAGTAGGTGGCGATCGCGGTGATCGGCAGGAACCCCACCGCGGTGGTCCAGACGAAGGGCCAGAGCGGCACCCGGGCGGCGCCGGCGGCGTAGGAGACGAGGCTGAAGGGCAGGATCGGGATCAGCCGCATCGCCAGCAGCAGGGTGACGCCGCCGCGCTCGATCCGCTGCTCGAGCCGCTCGAAGCGCTCCTCGCCGAGCCAGCCGTCGAGCAGGGGGCGGGCGACCGAGCGCCCCATCCACCAGCAGATCATTCCCGAGAGGGTCCAGCCGACCATCAGCAGCGCCAGCGCCGGGAAGAAGCCGTAGGCGTAGCCGGCGGCGGCGTCGACGATCTCGGAGGGGTAGAAGACGACGGCGTGGATCAGGGTCAGCGCCAGGATCAGCAGCGGGCCCCAGACCCCGAGGCTGTCGATCTCGGTGCGGACCTGGTCGTGGTCGCCCTGGATCGCCGCCTGCATCGCCTCGCGCAGGTCCGGGATCAGCAGCACCAGGGCGGCGACGAGCAGGGTGCCGCCGATCGTGATCCCGATCTCGAGCAGCGGCAGGCGCGGGCGCTCCGCATCCGGCTCGTCCCGCTTCGTCTCGAGCTCCCCGGCGGCCATCGAGCGGCCAGGGTCTCACACCGTGGCGGCGCTCAGCGCGCGGCCCGCCCACCGCTGTAGCGCTTCGGGAAGCGCGATGCCCTTGGCCTGGGCGGCGGCCGCTTGGGGGAAAGCGACCGCCGCCAGCGAGGCCAAGACGACTAGGGATAGAGGAAAAACGTTCCGTTTCTTCCTCGTCACTTTTGAGTATAAGCCCACGTGGCAGACGCCAAATCCAGGCACGGACGAACGTTGGGCGACGCCTTTGCGGAAACTGCGGTTCGAACCAGTGCGCGTGGATTTGAGCGCTGGGGGTCCTAGTCGACGAGGCGCGCGGCGAGGCCCGAATGGCGGCCGCCGCCGTCGTCACGGCGCACCGCCGCGTCGAGCGCCGCGCCGTCGCCGACCAGGACGCAGCTGTTGCGGGCCCGGGTGATCGCCGTGTAGAGAAGCGGCCGGGTCAGCATCCGCGAGTGCGAGCGGTGGCAGACGCCGACCACGACCGGCACCTCGCAGCCCTGGGCCTTGTGGACCGAGATCGCGTAGGCCAGCTTCAGCGTCGCCGTCTCCCCGTAGGGGATCAGCAGCGAGCCGCCGTCGTCGGTGTCGACGACGATCGTTTCCTCGTCGGGGTTGTCCTCGCGGAGGAAGACGATCGAGCCGTTCATCAGCCCCAGCTCGTGCGAGTTGCGGGTCTGGATCAGGCGGTCGCCGATCCGAAAGCGCTCGCTGAGCGCCCGCTTGCCCTCGGGATTGAGCCGCGCCTGCAGCCGCTCGTTGAGCGCGTCGATTCCGACCGGTCCTTTGTACATCGGCGCCAGCACCTGGACCTCGCGGATCGGGTCGACCCCGAATCCGGCCGGGGCCCGTTCGGCGACCACCTCGACCACCGTCTCCAGGGCCCGCTCCGGATTCGGGCGCTCGATGAAGAAGAAGTCGTGGTCCTGGTCGGGGCCGGGCTCGCGCTGCGGCGTCCGCCCCTCGTTGATCGCGTGGGCCGTGGTGGTGATCATCGAGCGCGCCGCCTGGCGGAAGATCTGGGTCAGCCGCACGACCGGCACCGCCCCGGAGGCGATCAGGTCCTCGAACGGCTTGCCCGCGCCGATCGGCGGCAGCTGGTCGGCGTCGCCGACGAAGACGACGTGGCTCGACTCGGCGATCCCGCCGAGCAGCATCTCGGCCAGACGCAGGTTCAGCATCGAGGACTCGTCGACGATCACCAGGTCGACCGGCAGCGGGTGCCCGGGCCGGAAGGTCGGCTCGCGCCCCGGCATCCACTCCAGCAGCCGGTGGATCGTCATCGCCTCGTGCCCGGTCGCCTCCTCCATCCGCCGCGCCGCGCGGCCGGTCGGCGCGCAGAGCGCGATCGTCGCGTTGGCGGCTTCGGCCGCGGCGACGATCCCCCGCGTACAGACGGTCTTGCCGACGCCGGGGCCGCCGGTCAGCACCGAGACCCGCGCCTCGAAGGCGCCGCGCACCGCCGCCCACTGCTCGTCGGTGAGATCGCCCGGGTCTTCTCCCGGCTCGTGGTCGAGGTGGGGGGGCTGGGAAGCCCGCTCGCGCAGGGTGGTGGCGACCGCGATCTCGCTGGCCAGGGTCGGCTCGCGGTAGACCCGGTCCTCTTCAACCGCCAGCCCCGGCCCCTCGACCAGCACGTCGGGGTCAGGCGCGAGGCCGATCAGCCGCGCCGTCTGGCCGACCAGCTCGGCCAGCGGCAGGAAGCTGTTGCCGCCCTGCTCGGCCTCGACCAGGGCGAAGGCGGCGGCGGCCTGGGCACGGCGGCTGGACTCGGGCGGGACGTCGGCGGCGAGCGCGATCTTGTCGGCCCGGACGAAGCCGACGCCCGGGACCTCGGTCAGCCGGTAGGGGTCCTCGTGCAGGACCGTCATCGAGCGCTCGCCGTAGCGGGCGTGGATCGGCGCGGCGAGGTGGGCGAGCCCGTGCGGGGCCAGCTGCACGTGCAGGTCGCGGACGGCCCGGCTCGCGTGCCACGATTCGGTCGCCGCCGCCGCCTGGTCGGCGCTGACCCCCTTCAGCGAGGAGAAGATCCCCTGCGGGTTGGCGGCGATCTTCGCCAGCACCTCCTCGCCGTGCTCGTCGACCAGCCGTTCGGCCCGGCGCTGGCCGATGTGGCGCAGCGAGGTCAGGTAGGCGATCTGGCCCTCGCGGTCGGCCGGGTCGAGCGGCAGCGCCCCCTGGGCGCGCAGCTGGCGGCCGTAGCGCGAGTGGGTCTGCCACTCGCCGTTGACTTCGGCCCGGTCGCCCTCGCCGAGGTGGGCGACCGGCCCGACCAGGGCGAAGCCTTCGCCACTCCCCGCCTCCTGCACCTCGAGCACCGCGTAGCCGTCGTCCTCGGCCCGGAAGATCACCCCGAGCACCTCGACCGTGCCGGTGTAGGAGCCGGCGTCGGCGTCGAACAAGGTGGCGGTCGGAGTCACCCGTCAAAGCTAGCCCGAAGGGAGGCGGGAGCAGTCGCGACGACGCCCGCAGTTTCCGTGACATATCGCACTGCCCCGTCACCCTCGCGCCGCTTAGCCTCGGTGCAATGACCCCCACCGCCGCCGAGCGGCTGCCTTACGTCGACGAGCACACGGTCGAGATCGCCGCCGACCGTACGACCACCTGGGAGGCGCTGGCGCAGGTCGCCGAGCGCTCGATGTCAGGGGGCGGAGCGCCGCGCTACGCGCGGCTGATCGGGTGCGCCGACACCGAGGCCGCCGGCCCGCGCCCGTTGGCGGTCGGCTCGGCCTTCCCCGGCTTCCACGTCGCCGCCGCGGCGCCCGGGGAGGAGCTCGACCTCCTCGGCAGCCACAACTTCTCCGACTACGCGCTGACCTTCCGGCTCGAGGAACCGGGGCCGGGACGGACGCGGCTGCGGGCCGAGACCCGGGCGGTCTTCCCGGGGCTGAAGGGCGGGGTGTACCGTGGGCTCGTGATCGGCACCCGCCTCCACGTGCTCGTCACCCGGCGCATCCTCGGCGGCGTCAAGCGACGCGCCGAGCGCGGTTGAGCGACGGCCCCCAGCCCCCCGCGTCGCGCCCCCCGCGCCCGCCGGTCGGGCTCTGCGACGAGTGCGTCCACCAGCAGCTCGTCCCCAACCGGCGGGGCTCCGTCTTCTCCCTCTGCCGCCGCTCGCGCGAAGACCCCGACTACCCCCGCTACCCGCGGATCCCGGTGCTCTCCTGCCGCGGCTACGAGCCGGTCAGCTCGCCGCCATCGGGTCCGGGGCGCCCAGCTTGCTGACTTCGGGAGCCTCGTAGAGCTTTCCGGGGCAGCCGCTGAGGGCGAGCACGCGGATCCCTTCGGGCCCGGAGAGGAGCTTGCGCTTCGCCTGCCAGCCGACCCGGGCGATGTGGTTGTCGTCGAGCGGGAAGCGCTCGCCGTTGATCTCGATCTCGCCGCTGCCGCGCAGCGCCAGGAAGACCTCCTCCTGCTCGTCGTGGCTGTGGTCGTGCTCGGGGTACTGGTCGAAGTCGGGAGGCAGGTCGATCACCGCCATCCCGAAGGACTCGACGCCGAGTTCCGCCCGCGCCCGCTTGAAGGCGCCCAGGTAGACCGCCTCCATCGAATCGATCTCTTTCACCGCGTAGTCGTTCACCGCTGTTCCCCCTTGAATTATAAATAAGACGAACGTTCGTGCTTTTCTATATCCTTTCGGCCGTGAGCGCAACCGCCGAGCGGGCAGGGACCGCCTCGAAGGGCGAGGAGACCCGCGCCGCGATCCTCGAGCGCGCCGTCGATCTCGCCTCCGTCGAGGGCCTCGAGGGCCTGACGATCGGCCGCCTCGCCGCCGAGCTGCGGATGAGCAAGAGCGGCCTCTTCGCCCATTTCGGCTCGAAGCGGGATCTGCAGCTGGCGACGGTCGCGGCCGCCGCCGCCCGCTTCAGCGCCGCGGTGATCGAGCCGGCTCTCGTCGCCCCCGACGGCGCACCGCGGCTGCGGGCGCTGAACGAGCGCTACCTCGACCACCTCGGCCTCTACTCGGGCGGCTGCTTCTGGGCCGCCACCTCGGCCGAGTACGACGACCGCCCGGGCCCCGTCCGCGACGCGATCGCCGCCGCGCTCGAGGCCTGGATGGAGGAGCTGGTCCGCCAGGCCGAGATCGCCGGGGTTGAGAACCCGCGCCGTTACGCCTTCGAGCTCTACGCGGTGATCATGGGCGCCAACGCCCGCTACCGGATCAGCGGCGACGCCTCCGTCTTCGAGTACGCCCGCGAAGCACTGGCTCGGCTCGAGGCAGAGTTGCCGGAGTGAGCGACGCTGCCGACTTTGTCGCGCGCTTCGCCGATTTCTGGCGGGCGCCGGCACCTGAGCGGCTCGACGCCCTGCTCGCCCCGAACGTCCGCCTGGTCGCGCCGCTGACCCCGACCACCGAAGACCTCGCTGCCGGCAAGCGCGCCTTCGCCAGCTTGCTTCGGCTTGCTCCCGACCTGACCGCGGAGGTCCACGGCTGGGGGCCAACTCCCGACGGGGTCCTGATCGACTTCACCCTCGACGGCAGCGTCCGCGACGTCCCCTTGCGCTGGCCGGCCATCGACCGCATCGCGCTCCGTCCCGACGGCCTGGCCAGCGAGCGGATCTCGTACTTCGACAGCGCCCCGCTCGTTCTCAAGGCGCTCCGCCATCCCCGCACCTGGCCGGCCTTTCTGCGCAGCCAGACGCGTCACGTTGGCTAGGGTTGGCCCGGTCGCCCTCCCATCCCCCAAGGAGCCCCCCATGGACGTATCGATTGGCCTTCCCAATGCCGTCGCAGGCACCACCGGCGCGCAGCTGACCGAGTGGGCGCGCCGCGCCGAGGCGCGTGGCTTCAAGAGCCTCGGCACGATCGACCGCATCGCCTACGGCAACTACGAGCCGCTGGTCGCGCTCGCGGCCGCCGCCGCGGTGACCGAGCGGATCGGGCTCACCACCTCGGTGCTGCTGGCGCCGCTGCGCGAGAGCGCCGCCGCGATCGCCAAGCAGACGCTCAGCCTGCAGGCCCTCTCCGGCGGGCGGCTGGCCCTGGGGATCGGGATCGGCGGCCGCGAGGACGACTACGCGACGGCCGAGGTCGAGATGAGCGACCGCGGCGAAACCGTCGACGAGATGCTGGGGAAGATTCGCGAGCTGTGGGAGGCCGACCACGTCGGTCCCGCGACGGTCGGCACCCCGACCCTGCTGGTCGGCGGCGCCGTCGACGCCTCCTTCGCCCGCGTCGCCAAGTACGGCGATGGCTGGATCGCCGGCGGCGCCCCGCCGGAAGTCTTCGCCGAAGCGGCCGCGAAGGTGAAGGCGGAGTGGGAGAAGGCGGGCCGTGAGGGCACGCCGCGCCTCGAGGGCCTCGCCTACTTCTCACTCGGGCCGGACGCCGAGGCGAACGCCAGCTCCTACCTGACCGACTACTACGCCTGGCTCGGCGAGGAGACCGCCAACCACATCGCCGGCTCGGCGGCCAAGGACGCGGAGACGGTGAAGGGCTACCTCGCGGCCTTCGAGGGCGTCGGCTGCGACGAGCTCATCCTCTTCCCCAGCTCCGGCGACCCCGAGCAGGTCGACCTGCTGGCCGACGCCGCGGGACTCTGAGGCGAGCGCGGCGAGAAGATCCACGACTGACCCTCCCTACACTCGGCGCATGGACCGCGAGCTGCTTGCAGCGACCCTGGCCGAGGCCGGCGAGCCCTCCTACCGCGCCGGTCAGGTGTGGGAGTGGGTTGCGCGCGGGGCCGCGAGCTACGAGGAGATGACGAACCTCCCCGGCGCCCTGCGTGAGCGGCTGGAGCAGGCGGTGCCGCTTTCGACCCTCAGCGTCGAGGCCGAGGCGCGCTCGGACGACGGCACCGTGAAGACGCTCTTCCACACCGCCGACGGGCGGCCGATCGAGGCGGTGCTGATGCGCTACCGC